>DASSOM010000105.1:0-4379 GCA_035700625.1 Vicinamibacterales bacterium | reverse complement strand
ATCAACGCCTATGCCGACGAGGTGATCGATCCGGAGCACCTGCGCCCGCGTCTGCGCATCGACGCGCCGCTCGGCCTGCGCGACATCACGCCGGCGCTCGTGCGCGGCATCGACGCCCTGGGGCCGTTCGGCCTCGCGAATCCCCGCCCGGTGTTCCACGCGATGCCGGTGGAGATCATCGACGGCCCGCGGCCGCTGAAGGATCGCCATCTCAAGATGACCTTCCGCCAGGACGGCCGGAGCTTCCGCGCGATCGCCTGGCGCGCCGCCGAACGCGCCGCCTTCCTCACCGAACACCGCGCCGGCGTCAATCTCGCCTTCTCCCTGGACCAGAACGAATACCAGGGCGAGGTGTACCTTCAGCTCACCGTCGCCGACGTCAAGAGTCTCACCGACGTAGAATAGTGCCGATTGACGATTGCAGATTGACGATTGCATTGAAGATTGACGATTGATGATTTCATTGCCGATTGAAGATTGATGAGTAATCGGCAATCACCAATCGACAATGCAATCGCCAATCGGCACTCGACAATGCAATCGTCAATCGCCAATCGACAACCGGCAATTGAAGAATGTGGCGCAGGCGTCTGCAGATCGCGATCGCGGTGTTCGTGGTGGTCTTCGCCGCGGTGGTCGTGCTGTCGCTGCGGCGGGGGCGCGTCGAGCAGGCGCCGGCTCCGGCGGGGCGGCAGGACCCGAATTCGGTCGTCGAGGCCCAGGGCGGCGCGACCTACGAGCGATCCGAAAAGGGCAAGACGAAGTTCGCGATCAAGTTCGGGCGCCAGTTGACGTACCAGAACGGCCGCACCCGGCTGCTCGACGGGGTCTCGCTGACGCTGCCCGACCGGCAGGGTCGCACGGTCGACATCCGATCGAATGAAGCGACGCTGCTGCAGCCGCCCGATCGCGACCTCGCGCGCGCGGAATTCGCCGGCAGCGTCGTGATGACCACGAGCGACGGCGTCCGCGTGTCGGCGGCGCACGCGTCCTACGACGACAAGAAGACCCTCGTGACCATTCCCGGACGCGTCACGTTCAGCAAAGGGCGCACGAAGGGGTCCGGCGTCGGGGCGACCTACGATACCGCCGCAAACGTGCTGCACGTGCGCAAGCAGGTCGAGATCGACGTCGCGCCGGGCGACGAAGGGGGCGAGGCGCTGCACGCAACGGCCGGCGAGGCCATCCTGGCGCGCGACGATCATCGGGTGCGGCTCGAACAGCAGCCCCGCATCGACGCAGGCACGCGCACGATCGAGGCCGACACGACGACGATTCATCTCTCCGAGGACGATCAGCGCATCGAACGGGCGGAGCTGCGCGGCCACTCGCGCATCACCGGCAAGGCCGCGGACGCGCCGTCGATGCACGCGCGCGACATCGACCTCGTGTACGCGCCGGACGGACGCACGCTCCACACCGCCGCGCTCGTCGAGGACGCGTCTGTCGATCTGCCCGCCGAAGGGGGCAGCGGACGCCGCGTGGCCGGACGCACGATCGACATCACGATGGGCGCCGACGGATCGACGGTCACCGCGCTGACGGCCAAAGGCGCCGTGCAGGTCGATCTGCCCGCCGCGGCGGACGCGCCGGCCCGCCGCATCCGGTCGCAGACGCTCGTGGCGTCCGGGCAGGAGAACGGCGGCCTCGACAACGCGACGTTCACCGGCGGCGTCACGTTCAACGAATCCCGCCCGGCCACGAAAAAGGCAGCCGCCGTCGAGCGCACCGCGCGGTCCGAGAGCCTCGTCGTCCGGACGGCGCCCGGCTTTGGCGACGTCCAGCAGGCTACGTTCCGCGGGAGCGTCCACTTCACCAACGGCGAGACGGCCGCCGACGCCCCCGTCGCCGTCTACGACGTGGCCGCGGATCGCATCGACCTGCAGCCCGCGCAGAAAGGGGAGCGCGGCATGGGACCTCACGTCACGGACGGCCGCGTCGTCGTCGATGCGCGGACGATCCGGCTCGGGCTCGGCTCCGACACGCTGAACGCGGAGACGTCCGTCCGCAGCCTGCTGCAGCCCGCGAGCGAGAAGACGGCAAAGGGAAGCGCGGCGCGGGACGACGTGAAGGTTCCCGCGATGCTGAAGAAGGATCGTCCGGTCAACGTCACCTCCCGCGCGCTCACCTACGACAGTGGGGCCGGCCGCGCGGTCTACACGGGCGGCGCGCGCCTGTGGCAGGACGAGACGACGATTACCGCCGACACGATCGAGATCGACGATCGGACGGGCAATCTGACGGGCGACGGGCACGTCACCACCGTCACGCTCCTCGTCGACACGGACGACAAGAGCGGGGAGAAGAAAAACGTCCGGACCGTCGCCACGGCCGATCATCTGTTGTACGAGGACGAGATTCGCCGCGCGACGTACACCACGAAGGCCCACGCGAACGGACCGCAGGGAGACATCACCGCCGACCGAATCGAGCTGTATCTGACGGCGTCGGGCGACGAACTCGAGCGCGCCGAAGCGGACGGCAGCGTGGTCGCACGAGAGGACACGCGCCGCGTGTACGGGACGCACATGACGTACATCGGCGCGACGGAGAAGTACACAATGGTCGGTGCCCCCGTGAAGGCGTACGACGACGAGGCGCCGAACTGCAAACTCACCGTCGGTGCCACTTTGACCTTCTACAGATCGGTTGATAGGATCGACGCAGTCGGCAACGAGCTGTATCCGACGCAGACGACGCCGATCGCGTGCGGCACGGAGCGAAAATCCTGAATGGCCACGCTGCACACGCGTGACCTCACCAAGTCGTTCGGCGGCCGCACGGTGGTCCGAGGCGTCAGCCTCGAGATTGCCTCGGGCGAGGTGATCGGGCTGCTCGGGCCGAACGGCGCCGGCAAGACGACGACGTTTTCGATGATCGTCGGCCTCGTGGCGCCGGACTCCGGCCGCGTGCTGCTCGACGGCACGGACGTCACGGACGATCCCATGTACGTCCGCGCGCGCCGGGGCATCGGCTATCTGCCGCAGGAGGCGTCGATCTTCCGCGGCCTCACGGTCGAGCAGAACATCCTGGCGATTCTGGAGACGCTCGACCTGTCGGCGCCGGAGCGGCGCGCGCGGTTGCGCGACCTGCTCGCGGAACTCGGGCTCACGCCGCTGGCGCGCTCGCCCGCGTACACGCTGTCGGGCGGCGAGCGCCGGCGCGTCGAGATCACCCGCGCGCTGGTGGTGTCGCCGAAGTTCATCCTGCTGGACGAGCCGTTCGCCGGCATCGATCCGATCGCGGTGACGGACATCCAGAAGATCATCGCGCACCTGCGGACGCGCGGGATCGGCGTCATCATCACGGATCACAACGTGCGCGAGACGCTCCGGATTACCGACCGGGCGTACATCGTCCACGACGGCGTGATTTTCCGCAGCGGCACACCGGACTGTCTGGCCGCCGACGAGGAGGTGAAACGGATTTACCTCGGCGCCGACTTCCGATTGGACTAAAATTGAACGGTTAACTGACCCATGGCAATTCAGCAGAAACTGCACACAAAGCTCGTTCAGAAGCTCATCTTGACGCCTTCGCTCCAGCAGGCGATCAAGCTGCTGCCGATGTCGACCCTCGAGCTCGCCGATCTGCTGAATCAGGAGATGGTCGAAAATCCGCTGCTCGAGGAAGTGCCCACCGAGGAACTCCAGCCCGCCGAACAGACGCAGGCGGAGAAGCCCGAGGCCGAGCAGAAGGCCGCCGCGGACAAGACGGACACCTGGGACGACGCCGACTACGAGTACTTCTTCGGCGACTATCTGGACGACGGCTATCGCCCGCGCACGCCGCAGGAAGTGAAGGAGCTGCCGCCGATCGAGAACACCCTCTCGACGACGGGCTCGCTCGCCGACCATCTGCTCTGGCAGCTCTCGCTGCAGACCGACGACCCGCAGCTGCGGGAGATCGGCAGCGCGATCGTCGGCAATCTCGACGACGACGGCTATCTGGTCGCGTCGGTCGAGGAGATCGCCGCGATGGGAGACTGGCCCGTCGCCGAGGTCGAACGCGCGCTGCAGCACGTGCAGACGTTCGACCCGATCGGCGTCGCCGCGCGCGATCTGCAGGAATGCCTGTGGCTCCAGATCCGGCAGCTCGGCCTCGAGGGCACGCCGACCGAGAAGATCGTCACCGAGCACCTGCGCCTGCTGCAGAATCACCAGGTCCCGGAGATCGCGCGCCGGCTGGGCATGACGATCGACGACCTGAAGGAGCACATCGAGGTCATCCGCAACCTCGACCCGAAGCCGGGCAGCCGCTACAACCCGCAGCAGTCGCAGTACGTCATCCCCGACGTGTACGTGATGAAGGTGGAGGACCAGTACGTCGCGGTGTTGAACGAGGAAGGCCTGCCGCAGCTCCGCATCAGTCCGACGTAT
>DASSOM010000104.1:0-4500 GCA_035700625.1 Vicinamibacterales bacterium | reverse complement strand
GGACCCGATGGTGGCGCTGCGCGCGCTCTAAAGATCTCACGCCAAGGAGCCAGGGGATCTCACGCCAAGGAGCCAAGGAGCCAAGGTCCGGCGTCGGCGAGCGCCGGCCTTCGGTCGGCTGGCTGACGATCGGCCGGTGGGCGGCGACAAGCAGCGATGGCCGACGAAGAACGCTGCTTGCCTCCGCCCACCGCCCGATCGTCAGGCGCGCAAGGCGCGCGCTCGCCGACGCCCGCGAGCCGCGATGACCACTCGCGTCCGCCGGTCGCCTGGCCGCGACGTATCGACGTGCGACCCCTGACTGCTTGGCGTGAGATCCCTTGGCGGCTTGGCTCCTTGGCGTGAGATCCCTTCGCGTGAGATCCCCTGGCGTGAGATCCCTTGGCTCCTTGGCCCCTTGGCGTGAGATCTCCTTGGCGTGCGATCAGCGCGGCCGCCAGCCGAGCGCGACGAACTGCACCGTGATCTGGCTCTTCTTCGGCGCGATCGCGACCGTGGTGACGTCCTCCGGCCGCGACTCGAATTCGGCGGCGATCTTCTTCGTCTCCTCGGCGATCGCCGCCTCGAGATCGGCGATGCGCCCGCGGACGGCATCGACCCCCTCCGCGGCGCGCTGGACGTCTTCCTGCTCCCGCATCGATCGCCCCACCCCGCGCGCGGCGGTCGTCGCGCGGCCCAGCGTGCCCGTGGTGATCCGGCGGCGGCCGAGCAGCGCGCCGAGCAGCGTGGCCCCCATCGAGACGGCCGTCTGCAGCTTCTGGTGCGACGCCTGGCTCTGTTCGCGATCCACGCGCTCCTGCGCCTTGCGGAGGCGCTCGTCGAGGCGCGCGCGCTCCTTCTCGAAGCGGTGGCGCATCTCGTCGAGCGCCTGATCGCGCGCCTCACGCCGGCCGGTCTCGACGCGCACGCGGAAGTCGCGCTCCGACTCGCCGGGTCGCGAGGTCATACCGCTCGGCGCGTGGCGCAGCAGCGCGAGCGCCTGTGATTCGGCGATCCAGGCGGTGAACGTCCGGCGCCACGACGCGTAGTTCTTCGCGACCGTCGCCGCGCGCGGCATGTCGCCGAACGTCGCGCCAGGCGCGGCCGTCCGGCCGAGGTCGGCGGGCGCGAGGTCGAGCGCTTCCGCCTGCGTCCAATCGACGACGAGCGGGCCGTCGTCGATCGGCGCGGCGGCCACGATCTCCCGCGCCTCGTCGACGCCGAGCTTTGCATCGAAAAACGACACCCGCGCCGCGCCGAGCGCGACCGCCTCATAACGCGGCGATGTCGGGCCGGGAACGAAGTACTGATCGATGCCCGGCGGAAGGACGGGCGCCGGAGACGCGGATGTCGACGCCGCAGTGGCCGGCGGCGGCGCTGCCGGCTTCGGCTCGGACGCGCGCCCCGCCATGAGTTGCGCGATCTGAGTACGCGTCAGCGGGCCGCGAAGATACGACAGCGTCCAGCGCGTCTGAAAGAGGACGGGCGCCTGCTCGTGCACGTCGTGCAGCAGGAATACGCGCTTCGGCAGCGTCGAGAGCGCCGCATCCGCCCACGCACGATCGAACGGTCCACCCGACGCGCCTTCGAGGCCGTCGAGCACGCGCGCCTTGTCGCGCTCCGTCTGCAGACGCCCGAGAAACCACGTGCCCGTGTTGCCGAGGCCCTTGTAGTCGAGATCGACCGGGTTCTGGGTCGCGAGCAGGACGCCGAGGCCGAACGCGCGCCCCTGCTTCAGCAGCGTGAGCAGCGGCCCCTTCGACGGCGGATTCTCCACCGGCGGGAAGTAGCCGAGGATCTCGTCCATGTAGACGATCGCCCGCAGACTCGTCGTCCCGGGCTGCGTCCGCATCCAGGTGACAACCTGATTGAGAAGGAGCGAGACGAAGAACATCCGCTCGCTGTCGCCGAGATGGGCGATGGAGAAGATCGCGGCGCGCGGGCGTCCGGCGCTCGTGTGCAGCAGAATCGCGGGATCGAGCGGCTCCCCTTCCAGCCACGAAGCGAATCCCGGCGACGCGATCACCGCATTCAACTTCATGGCGAGCTCGAACCGCTGGGCGGCCGGGAAGAACGTCTCCACGTCGAGCACGCCAAGCTTCTGGAACGGCGGCGACTGCACCTGCTGAATCAGCGCCGGCAAATCGAGCGCGCGGCCGTCGCGCCAGGCGCCGCCAAGAATCGTCGCGAGCAGCGTGTGCTCGCGGCCGCGCGGCGTCGCGTCGGCGCCCGCCAGCGCCAGGAGGCTCGTCGCCGTGGCGCTCGCGCGTTCGTCCAGCGCTTCCCCTTCGCGCATCGCGGGCGGCGGCGCGGCAAGCGAGCTGACGATCGATACGGGCAGCCCGGCGCGGCTGCCCGGCGTGTAGACGGCAAGCTCCGCCGCGGCGCGCAGGCGGTCGATGCGCGCGCCGTCCTGGCCCCACTCCGCCAGCCCCTGTTTCCAGCGCGCCGCTTCCTGCGCGGCGAACGCCTCCGGATCGGCGCCCGCGCGGCGGGCCTCGTCCTCCTCAATCCACGGACGGAACTCCGCGGCGGACAACCCGGGAAACGTGAGCAGCAGATTGGCGATGTCTCCCTTCGGATCGATGGCGATCACAGGTACGCCGTCGAGCAGCGCTTCCTCGATGAGCGCCAGACACAGTCCGGTCTTGCCGCTGCCCGTCATCCCGGCGCAGACGGCGTGCGTCACGAGATCGCGCGAGTCGTACAGGATCGGTTCGGCGGTCACCCGCTTCGCATCGGCGTCGTAGCGGCGCCCCAGATAAAACACACCGAGCCCTTCGAAATCCCCGGTCGACATGGCCGGATCCTATACCCGTTTCCACGGGTCATAATGTCGGTCAACGCGAAGATCGGCAGCGAACGACAAAGAGAGGAACGCATGCGCAGAACAGGAATGACGCTGGCGGCGATCACGGCCGCGGTGACAATGGCAGGCGGAGTCGTGCTGGCGCAGAATCAGCGGCCCATGAGTCCGCGTGGCACGGCGGCCACCCAGGTGGGCGGAAGCTGGACGACCGGCGACGAGCCGCAGTATCAGAACGGCAAGTGGATCGAGATCGACTACGGCCGTCCGATCAAGCGCGGACGCGAGAACCTGTTCGGCTCCGGAGCCGACTACGGCAAGACGCTGAACGCCGGCGCGCCCGTGTGGCGCGCGGGCGCGAACCAGTCGACGCGGCTGAAGACGGAAGTGCCGCTGACGTTGGGCGGCAAGCAGGTGCCGGCCGGCGATTACGCGATCTTCATCGACCTGAAGCCCGGCAACTGGACGCTGATCGTGTCGAACTGGGCCACGCAGAAGACGTACGATCCCAAGAACAAGACCGAGCTGTGGGGCTCGTACGACTACACGCCGGACAAGGATGTCGTCCGCGTGCCGATGAAGGTGGACAAGCTGCCCTTCTCGATGGACCAGCTCACGTGGAGCTTCCTCGACATGACCGACGCCGGCGGACGGCTGGCGATCATGTGGGACGACACGATCGGCTCGGTGCCGTTCACGGTCGCGAAGTAAGGATCACGCGGCCGACATCACGACCTTCAGGCAGTCGTCCTGCTTGTGCAGGAACGTCTCGTACCCCTGGGGCGCCTCGTCGAGTCGCATCCGGTGCGTGATGATGAACGTCGGATCGATCTCGCCGTTCTGAATGCGCTGGAGGAGCGGACGCATGTAGCGCTGCACATGCGTCTGCCCGCTCCGGAGCGTGAGCGAGCGGTTGACGATCGCGCCGATCGGGAACTTGTCGATGAAGCCGCCGTACACACCGGCGACGGAGACGGTGCCGCCGTTGCGGCAGGACATGATCGCCTGCCGCAGCGCGTTCGGCCGGCCGGTCTCCTGCATCAGCGCGGTCTTCACCTTGTCGTACGCGCCCTCGAGCCCCGGCGCGTGCGCTTCCATTCCCACGGCGTCGATGCAGGCATCGGCGCCGCGGCCGCCCGTCTTCTCGCGGATCGCGTCGTACACGTCGGTCTGCTCGTAATCGATCGTCTCGGCGCCGGCGCGCTCGCGCGCGATCTGCAGCCGGTACGGCACGCGGTCGATGGCAATCACGCGCTCCGCGCCGAGCAGAAACGCGCTTTTGATGGCGAACTGCCCCACGGGACCGCAGCCCCAGATCGCGACCACGCTCCCCGGCTGGATGTTGCAGTTCTCGGCCGCCATGTAGCCGGTCGGCAGGATGTCGGAGAGAAAGAGCACCTGCTCGTCCGAGAGCGCATCGGGCACCTTGACCGGACCGACGTCGGCGAACGGCACGCGCGCGTACTCGGCCTGGCCGCCGGCGTAGCCGCCGAGCAGGTGCGAGTAGCCGAAGATGCCGCACGGCGAGTAGCCCCACAGCTTCTCCGCCATGTACGCGTTCGGGTTCGAGTTCTCGCACAGCGAATAGAGCTCGCGCTGGCAGAAGAAGCAGTTGCCGCACGCGATGGGAAACGGCACCACCACGCGATCGCCCACCTTCAGGTTCTTCACCGCGTCGCCGACCTCGACCACCTCGCCCATGAACTCGTGGCCGA
>DASSOM010000103.1:0-27155 GCA_035700625.1 Vicinamibacterales bacterium | reverse complement strand
GCGCGTGCTCTGGGCGGGGCTGGACGAGGGGGCCCACGCGCCGCTCGGCCGCCTCCGCGACCTCCTGGAGACGCGGCTGACGCCGCTCGGCCACGTGCCGGAAGCGCGGCCGTTCAGTGCCCACGTGACGCTTGCGCGGCTCAAGGACGTGCCGCGCGGCGAGGGGGCGCGCATCCGCGCCGCGCTCGCCGCGGTCGATCCGCCGCACGCGCGTTTTCACGTCGATCATGCGACGCTCTTTCGCAGCCATGTCTCGTCCGCGGGCGCACGCTACGAGGCGCTCGAACGCATTCCGCTTGTAGTACGCTGAATTCCTGCCGTCATGGTTTCCTGGATTCTGCTCGGATATTTCGCGGGATCGGTGCCGTTTGCGTTCCTGCTCGCGCGCCGCGCCGGCATCGACGTCCGCATCGAGGGCAGCGGCAACGTCGGGGCCGCCAACGTCCTGCGCACGACCGGCCGTTCGACCGCCGTCCTCGTGATGATGCTCGACATGGCGAAGGGAGCCGTCGCCGTGCTCGTCGCCGCCGGTTTTACCGCGGGCATCAGCGCTGCCGCGGCGGCGGGCGCCGCGGCTGTTGTCGGCCACATCTATCCGGTGTGGCTCCGCTTTCACGGCGGCAAGGGGGTGGCGGTTGCGGCGGGCGTGTTCGCCCTGCTGGCGCCGGCCGCCACGGCCATCGCCGCCGCGACGTTCGTCGCCGTGGTGTGGGGAACGCGGCTCGTCTCGCTTGGATCAGTGGCCGCGACGGTCGCGCTGGCGCCGATGGCATGGCTGACCGGCGCGCCGGCGTCGGTCGTGTACGCCGCCGCTGGCACGGGCGCGCTCATTCTGTTCCGCCATCGCGCCAACGCGCGGCGGCTCCTCGCGGGCACCGAACGCCGCATGGGCGAGCCGGGGCGATGACAGCGCGCATCGCGATTCTCGGTGCGGGAAGCTGGGGCACGGCGCTCGCCGTGCACTGCGCGCGGATCGGCCACGAGGTCGCGCTCTGGGGACGCGATCGCGCCCTCGTCGAGACGCTGGCGGCGCGCCGCGAGAACGATCGCTATCTACCGGGCATCGAGCTGCTGCCATCGGTCACGCCGCTCGCGTCGCTCGACGCCGCCGTCGATGGCGCCCGCGTTGTCGTTGCCGCCGTCCCGTCGCACGGGATGCGCGCCGTGCTGCGGGATGTCGCGCCGGCGCTGCCGGACGGATGTGCGGTCGTGAGCGCCGCCAAGGGACTCGAAATCGATTCGCTCGATCGCATGTCGCGCGTGATCACGGAAGAGGCCGGGCCCTCACATCCCGTCGTCGTGTTGTCCGGGCCGAGTTTTGCACTCGAAGTCGCGCGGGGACTGCCGACGGCGGTCGTCGTCGCATCGACGGATGCCGCGGCGGCGGCGGAGGTCCAGGAGGTGTTTCGCGGACCGTCGTTCCGCCTCTACACCAGCGATGATGTCGCCGGCGTCGAGCTCGCCGGCGCGTTGAAGAACGTCATCGCGATTGCGGCGGGCGTCGTCGAGGGATTGGGGCTTGGATCGAATGCGCTGGCTGCGCTCATCACGCGCGGACTCGTGGAGGTTTCCCGGCTGGCATGCGCGGAAGGCGGCCGGCGCGACACGCTGTCGGGGTTGAGCGGCCTCGGGGATCTGGTGCTGACGTGCACGGGGAGCCTGAGCCGCAACCGCGGTGTCGGCGTCGAACTCGGACGCGGCCGCGCGATCGACGACATCCTCGCCGGGATGCGGATGGTCGCGGAAGGGGTGCGGACGACGCGCGCGGCGGTCGCGCTGGGGGCGCGGCACGGCGTCGAGCTGCCGATCGTCGCGCAGATGGCGGCGGTGCTCGAGGGACGCCGCTCGCCGGCCGAAGCGGTGGAAGCATTGATGGGACGCCGGCAGCGCCACGAGAGAGAACGGTAACCATGGGGTTTTTCGACAAGATCCGGCAGTCGCTTTCGCGCACGACGCAGCAGTTCGTCGAACGCTTCGACGAGGCGGTGCGGCGCGCGGACGAGCCGGAGCAGCGCACACGCGAGGTCGATCTCGAGACGATCGACGCGCTCGAGGAGGCGCTGATTTCCGCCGACGTCGGCGTTGCCGCGACGGCGCAAATCGTCGAGGCGGTCCGCGCGAAACGGACGCACGGCGAGTCGCTCCGCGATCTCGTCCGCGACGAGATCCTCGCGATTCTGCGCGCGGCCGACCGTCCGACCGCCAACGGGCACCGGCCGCACGTGACGCTGATCGTCGGCGTCAACGGCACGGGCAAGACGACCACGGTCGGCAAGCTCGCGCATTTCATCAAGGACTCGGGACAGACGCCGCTCATCTGCGCGGCCGACACGTTCCGGGCCGCCGCGGTCGAGCAGCTGGAGGTGTGGGCGACGCGCGCCGGCGTCGACTTCATCCGCGCGAAAGCCGGCTCGGATCCCGCCGCGGTCGTCTACGACGCAATCGCCGCGGGCAAAGCGCGCGCACGCGACATCGTGCTCATCGACACCGCCGGCCGGCTGCACACGCGCGTGAACCTGATGGGGGAGCTCGAGAAGATCCGGCGGGTCGCGGCGCGCGAGGTGGACGGGGCGCCGCACGAGGTGCTGCTCGTGCTCGATGCCACCGTCGGACAGAACGGCCTCGCGCAGGCGCGCGAGTTCATGGGCGCCGCCGGCGTCAACGGGATCGTCCTCTCGAAACTCGACGGAACCGCGAAGGGAGGGATCGCGGTGGCGATCGCGCACGATCTGAAGCTGCCGATCCGCTACGTCGGTGTGGGTGAAGGCATCGACGATCTCGTTCCGTTCTCCCCCGAGGAATACGTCCAGGCCCTCTTCGAAGAAAAATGGTAGCGGGGCAGGCGGGCGCTGACGCCTTCTTCATGGGCAAGGCGCTCGCGCTCGCCGAACGCGGACGCGGGCGCACCAGTCCGAACCCCATGGTCGGCGCGCTCGTCGTCGATGACGAGGGGGTCATCGTCGGACGCGGCGCGCACGAGGCTGCCGGTGAGCCGCACGCCGAAGTGCACGCGTTGCGCGACGCCGGCGGGCGCGCGCGCGGCGCGACGCTGTACTGCACGCTCGAACCCTGCTCGCACACCGGACGCACGGGGCCGTGCGCGCCGCTCGTCGTCGCCGCAGGGATCCGCCGCGCGGTGATCGCGATGGCGGATCCCAACCCGCTGGTCGCGGGTGGCGGGCTGCGCTGCCTGCGCGACGCCGGGCTGACGGTCGAAACCGGCGTGCGCCGTGCGGAGGCGGAACGCCAGAACGCGGCGTTCCTGACGACGATGCGGCTGGGACGGCCGTATGTGATCGTCAAGGCCGCGCTGAGTCTGGACGGCATGATCGCCGGACGCGGCGGGGCGCCGGCCAAGCTCACGAGCGCCGCGGCGGACCGCTGGATTCACCGGCAGCGCGCGGAGGTGGATGCCCTCGGCGTCGGCGCGGACACGATCCTGCACGACGATCCGCGGCTGACCGCGCGCCTCGTCCATCGTGCGCGGCCGCTGACGCGTGTCATTTTCGACACGCGTCTTCGCACGCCCCCCTCCGCGCGCGTGCTCTCGACGCTCGATGCCGGCCCGGTCATAATTATCAGTACGGAGAATTCATCGCCTGAACACGCCGCGCGCGCGCGGGCGCTGCGGGAACGCGGCGCGTTGATCGAATCGGCGCCGCGGCACGACCTGGACGCGGCGATGAAGCGGCTGGCGCAGCTCGGCGTGACCTCGATCGTGCTGGAGGGTGGCGCCGCGCTGCACCGGTCCGCGATCGAGGCGGGCGTGGTCGACGCCGTGCAGGTGTATGTGACGCCGCGGATGCTGGGGCAGGACGCCGTCGCGTGGGTGGCGCCGGACGTCGTCGCGCTCGGCGCGCTGCACGAGCGCCGAGCGACGCTGCTCGACGAGGACGTGCTCATCGAAGGACATGTTCACCGGACTGATTGAAGCGGTCGGCGAAGTGATGGAGGTGAAGCCGACGACTACCGGGCTCCGCCTCCGGGTGGCGACGGGTCTCGCCCCGGAGATGGCGCCGGGAGACAGCCTCGCGGTCAACGGCGTGTGCCTCACCGTCGTGTCGTCGGACGCCGCCGGCGTCCACGCGGACGTGTCGCCGGAGACGCTGCGCGTCACGACGCTGGGCGCGCTGGAGCGCGGCACGCTCGTCAATCTCGAGCGGCCGCTGCGCGCCGACGCCCGGATTGGCGGGCACTTCGTCCAGGGGCACGTCGATGCGACCGGCTCGATCGACGACATCCGCCAGGACGGCGACGCCTGGTGGATCACCATCCGGTTCCCCGCGTCGCTGGCGCCCTATATCGTGCGGAAGGGATCGATCGCGGTCGACGGCATCAGCCTCACCGTGGCGGGCGTCGACGATCGGCGCTTCGACGTGCAGATCGTGCCGTATACGTGGGAGCACACGCACCTGCATGCGGCGTCGCGGGGCGCGGCGGTCAACCTGGAGTGCGATATCCTCGGGAAGTACGTCGTCCGCGCGCTCGAATCCTCCGCCGCTGGGAGAGCGTCCAATTCGTGACGGCCATGCCCAAACGCCCACGCGTCCGTTCGCCGTTCGCCCCGATCGAAGCGGCCATCGAGGCCATTCGCGAAGGGCGGATGATCATCGTCGTCGATGACGAGGATCGGGAGAACGAGGGAGACCTGACGGTCGCCGCCAGCCGTATCACCCCGGACATCATCAATTTCATGGCGACGCACGGCCGCGGCCTGATCTGCATGCCGATGACCGAAGAGCGTCTCGCGGAGCTCGACATCCCGCAGATGGTGCCGCAGAACACCGCGCGCTTCGAGACGGCGTTCTGCGTGTCGATCGAAGCCCGCCACATGACGAGCACCGGGATCTCGGCCGCGGATCGCGCGGCGACCGTGCTCGCGGCGATCGATCCCCGGACGCGGCCCGGCGACCTCGCCCGCCCGGGGCACATGTTCCCGCTCAAGGCGCGCACGGGCGGCGTGCTGGTGCGCGCCGGACAGACGGAAGCCGCGGTCGATCTCGCGCGGATTGCGGGGCTGTATCCCGCGGGCGTCATCTGCGAAATCATGAACCCGGACGGGTCGATGGCGCGCGTGCCCGACCTGACGAAGTTCGCGCGGCGGCACAAGCTGCTGATGATCACGATCGCCGATCTGATCCGCTACCGCATGCGGACGGAGGCGCTCGTGCGCCGGGTCGCGGAAGCGGCGCTGCCCACCGTGTACGGCAGCTTCCGCGTGCTCGCGTACGAGAGCGTGATCGATCGCGAGACGCACGTCGCGCTCGTGCGCGGGGAGATCGGCGACGGGGAGGACGTGCTCGTGCGCGTCCATTCGCGGTGCCTCACCGGCGACGTCTTCCATTCGGCGCGGTGCGACTGCGGGCCCCAGCTCGACGCGGCGATGGAGCGCATCGCCCAGGAAGGGCGCGGCGTGCTGCTGTACCTGAACCAGGAAGGGCGCGGCATCGGCCTCTCCAACAAGATCCGCGCCTATGCGCTGCAGGACCAGGGCTTCGACACCGTCGAAGCCAACGAACGGCTCGGCTTCAAGCCGGATCAGCGCGACTACGGCATCGGCGTCCAGATCCTGAAGGACCTCGGCGTCCGCTCGATGCGCCTGCTGTCCAACAACCCCCGCAAGCTCGTCGGCCTCGAAGGCTACGGCCTGTCCGTGTCGGAGTGGCTGCCGCTCGAAATTCCCGCCTCGGAGCACACCGCCCGGTATCTCCGGACCAAGAAGGAGAAGCTGGGGCACAAACTCCGGTCCGTGTAGGTTAAAATAGGGGTTTGTTCGAATCCCTGAGCACCCGGCTTCAGGACGCGTTCCGCTCGCTGCGGGGCGGCGGCCGGCTGACCGAGGAGACGGTGGAGCTCGCCCTGCGGGAAATCCGCATGGCGCTGCTCGAAGCGGACGTCAACTTCAAGGTTGTCAAGGCGTTCATCGACCGCGTGCGCGATCGGGCGGTCGACCAGGACGTCCTGCGCAGCCTGACGCCCGATCAGCAGGTCGTCCGCATCGTGCGCGACGAGATGCTCGCGCTGTTCGGCGATACGCAGGGAGGACTGCCGGACACCACCGCCCGGCCGCGCGTCGTCATGCTGCTCGGCCTGCAGGGGTCGGGCAAGACGACCACCGCTGCGAAACTGGCGCGCTGGCTCGGCAAGCAGGGCAGACATCCGCTGCTCGTCTCGACGGACGTGCGGCGGCCGGCGGCCATCGATCAGCTGTCGATCGTCGCGAAGCAGGCGGGCGCGCGGGTCTACGACCCGGCGGGGCAGCTGGATCCCGTCGCGCGCGCGACCGGCGCGCTGAACGACGCCAGGAACAGCGGCTTCGACGTCGTCATCGTCGACACCGCGGGACGGCTGCACATCGACGACGAGCTGATGGTGGAGCTGCAGGCGATCAAGGACGCCGTGCATCCCGTCGATCAGCTGTTCGTCGCCGACGCGATGACGGGGCAGGACGCGATCAAGAGCGCCGGCGAGTTCAACCGGCGCATCGGCGTGACCGGCGTCGTGCTGACGAAGATGGACGGCGACGCGCGCGGCGGCGCGGCGCTGTCGGTCGTGTCGGTCGTCGGCGTGCCGATCGCGTTCGTGGGCAGCGGCGAGCGGCTGCAGGATCTCGAGCCGTTCCATCCGGACCGTGTCGTCTCGCGCGTGCTGGGCATGGGCGACGTGCTGTCGCTCATCGAGAAGGCCGAAGAGGCGGTGTCGCAGGAGGACGCCGAGGCGCTCGAACGCAAGATCCGGCGCGACGAGTTCACGCTCGAGGACTTCCGCGACCAGCTGCGCACGATCCGGAAGATGGGGCCGCTCGAGCAGATTCTCGGCATGCTGCCGGGGATGGGCGCGATCAAGGAGCTGCAGCAGCAGAAGCAGCAGCTCGACGAGAAACAGATTTTCCGCGTCGAGGCGATCATCAATTCGATGACGCCGAAGGAGCGGCGGCAGCACCAGATCATCAACGGCAGCCGGCGCAAGCGGATCGCGAAAGGCTCCGGCACGAGCGTCGAAGAGGTCAACCGCCTGCTGAAGCAGTTCGTGCAGATGAAGAAGATGCTGAAGGCGATGGGCGGCATGGCCGGGATCGGCCGCGGCCGCGGGTCGCTGAACAAGCTGAAGTCGATGATGAAGTAGGGGTCAACACAGGAGCAGACATGCTGGCAATCAGACTGAGGCGCGCGGGGTCGAAGAAGCGGCCGTTCTTCCGCGTCGTCGTGACGGATTCGCGCACGGCGCGCGACAGCAGCTTCGTCGAGGTGCTCGGGCACTACAACCCGCGCACGTCGCCCGAGACGCTGAAGATCGATCGCGCGCGGCTGGAGCACTGGATTGGCGCCGGCGCGCAGCCGTCCGACACGGTCCGCACGCTGGTCGCGCGGATGCCGCCCGAGGTGCCCGCCGCCGAGACACCGGCGGCCGCCGGTACGCCCGCGTCGTGAGCCGCGCGTCGAAGGTGGTCGACGTCGTCGCGCGCGCGCTCGCGGATCATCCGGATGCCGTGCGCGTGACCGAACACGACCACCGCGGACAGCTTCTCGTCGAGCTGTTCATGGCCCCGGGCGACCTGGGCCGCGTCATCGGCCGGCAGGGACGTACGGCGACGGCGCTGCGCACGCTCGTCACCTCCGCCGCCGAACTCGACGGACGCCGGGGCGCGACGCTGGAGTTCAGAGACGACGAGTGAAGGTGTCAATGCATTCAGCATTGACAGGCATGCAGGACGATTCAGGCATGCTCCTCATAGGGCGTGTGGCCCGGGCACATGGGAACCGCGGGCAGGTGATCGTGAATCCGGACACGGATTTTCCGGACGAGCGGTTTCAGCCCGGACGCGTCGTCCACGTGCGGCAGCACGATCGGATCGAGCCGCGGCGGCTCGGCGACGTGCGGTTTCATCAGGGACGTCCCGTCATCGCGCTCGAGGGGATCGAGACGATGAACGACGCCGAGGCGCTGGCGGGCGCGGAGCTGCTGATGCCGGAGGACGCGCTGCCGCCGCTGCCCGAAGGGACGTTCTACCACCACGATCTGGTGGGATGCGAGGTGCGCGACACGCATGGACGGCCGGTCGGGCGCATCACGGGCGTCGAAGGCACGCTGGAGCGCAGCCGTCTCGTGGTGCAGGCGCCCTCGGGTGAGGTGCTGATCCCGCTCGTCGCGGACATCTGCGTGCGCGTCGATCCCGGTGCGCGGATGGTGATTGTCGATCCGCCGGACGGACTGATCGAGCTGAACGAACGAGCGGGCAGCTGATGCAGGTTCACATCGTGACCATCTTTCCGAAGATGGTCGCGGCGCCGCTCGCGGAAGGGATCGTCGCGCGGGCGATCGCGCGCGGGCTGCTCGACGTCCGCGTGCACGATCTGCGGGATTTCACGACCGACCGCCACCGCGTCGTCGACGACGTGGCGTTCGGGGGCGGACCGGGCATGGTGCTGAAGCCCGAGCCGCTGTTCGGCGCCGTCGAGGCGATTCGGGCGGCGGGGCCGGCGGCGCGGGAAGCGGTGATCCTGACGTCGCCGGACGGCGAACGGCTGACGCACCGGGTGGCCGAGACGCTCAGCCGCATGGATCGCGTGATCGTGCTGTGCGGCCGGTACGAAGGCGTGGACGAGCGCGTCCGCCGGCATCTGGCCACGCACGAGATCTCGATCGGCGACTACGTACTGTCGGGCGGGGAGCTGCCGGCGCTCGTGATCGTCGACGCGGTCGCGCGGCTCGTGCCGGGTGTGGTGGGCGACGATGAATCGGTGGCGCGCGATACGTTCGCGCGCGGCCTGCTGGACTACCCGCAGTACACGCGGCCCGCGGAGTTTCGCGGATACGCGGTGCCGCCGGTACTGCTGTCGGGCCATCACGCGGAGATCGAGCGCTGGCGGCGGCGCGAGGCGCTGGCGCGAACGCTCGAGCGGCGCCCGGATCTGATCGAGGAGGCGCGGCGCGAGGGGCTCGACGCGATCGACGCCGCGCTGCTCGAGGAGCTGCTGTCGGCGCGAGACGAGCGCACGGAAACGTAAAGTTGCAGGTCGGTCGTAGGCCGGGTCTTCAGACCCGGCGCGATTGGAAAAGGAGAGAGCGATGACTGCCGTTGAGACCGTCGAACGCGGGAACATGATCCAGCGTCCGGCGATCAAGCCCGGGGACACCGTCCGGGTCCACGTGAAGGTGCGCGAAGGGGACAAGGAACGGATCCAGGTGTTCGAGGGCATGGTCATCGGCATGCACCGCGGCGGCGCGCGCGCGACGTTCACGGTGCGGAAAGTGTCGTTCGGCCAGGGGGTCGAGCGCATCTTCCCGCTGCACTCGCCGATCATCGACCGCATCGACGTGGTCCGCACCGCGCGCGTCCGGCGTGCGAAGCTGTACTTCCTCCGCAGTCTGAAGGGGAAGGCGGCGCGGATGCGCGAGCAGAAGAAGGTGCAGCCGGCGTAGTCGACCGCCATGGTCAAGACCCGCGCGTTTCGGACCCTCGAGAATGCGCTCCGGCGCGTGGGGTTCGTGTACGTCGCGGGCGTGGACGAGGTCGGCCGCGGCTGTCTGGCCGGGCCGGTCGTGGCGGCGGCCGTCGTGCTCAATCCGGATCGATACATCGCGCGGGTGTGCGACTCGAAGACCGTGACGCCGCTCGAGCGCGAACGCCTGTACGACCGGATCACGCGCAAGGCGATTTCGTGGGCGGCGGTGAGCGTCGAGCCGGACGAAATCGATCGCCTGAACATCCATCAGGCGTCGCTCCGCGCGATGCAGCGCGCGGTCCTGCAACTCGCGCCGCTGCCGGATATGGTCCTCGTGGACGCGTTCCGCATCCCGGATCTTCCGATGGCACAGCGGGGGATTGCCGGGGGGGACGCGCGGTGCACGGCCATCGCGGCCGCCTCGATTGTCGCCAAGGTCACCCGCGATCGGCTGATGCTGGCGCTGCACGAGCGCGACCCGCGCTACGGGTTCGACCGGCACAAGGGCTACGCCACGCGGGACCACCTGGATGCGGTGGCCCGGTATGGATATTCCGAGGTCCATCGGCGTTCGTTCCGCCCGCCCTCGCTGTTTGATACCATTGACGCGCTCCCGCGCCGCTCCCCCTGACGCATCGGCCGTGGAGAACTCCCTTTGGCCTTCGATCGCGATGACACGCTGAAGAAAGCGGAAAAGCTGCTCCGTCAGGGGCGGCTGGATGCCGCTATTGCCGAATACGAGCGTGTCGTCGAGGACCAGCCGCGCGACTGGAACACGGCGAACACGCTGGGGGATCTCTACGCCCGCGCCGGGCATGCCGACAAGGCCGCGGCGCAATACCTCAAGATCGCCGACCACCTGACGAACGAAGGGTTCTATCCGAAGGCGGCGGCGCTCTACAAGAAAATCCTGAAGTTCAAGGCGGACGACGAGGCGGCGCAGCTGCAGCTGGCGGAGCTGTCGGCGAAGCAGGGGCTGCTCGCGGACGCAAAATCGCACTTCACGGCCGTTGCGCAGCGGCGCCGGAGCCGGGGCGATCAGGCGGGCGCGGCGGCGATCGTCGTCCGGCTCGGAACGATCGATCCGTCGGACATCGAAGCGCGCCGTGCGGCGGCGCGCGTGCTCGAACAGCAGGGAGATTCGATCGCGGCGGCGATGCGCTACCGCGACCTCCACGCGGACCTGATCGAGAAGGGACGCACGGAGGAAGCGGTCGATGCGCTCCGCGAAGCCGTGCGCCTGAATCCGGAAGACCGGGAAGGGCGCATCGAGCTGGCCCGCGGCGCCGTCGCGGCGGGGGACTTCGACGCCGCGCGCGCGTATCTCGACCGCGATACCGCGGGCAGCGATCCCGCGCTGCTGCTCGCGCTGGCGAACATCGAGCTGCGGGCCGGGGACCTCGACAAGGCGCGCGACATCCTGCCGCAGCTGATCGCGATCGACCGCGAGCTGCGCCACCGGATCGTCGAGCTCGCGTGGAGCCTGGCCGAGCGCTCGCCGGCGGCGGCGTTCGTGTGCATCGAGTCGGCGATCGAGGCGTCGGCGGCGGCGTCCGACTACGCCGACGCGGCGAGCCTGCTGCAGGAGTTCGTGACGCGCGTGCCGGGGCAGATTCCCGCGCTGCTGAAGCTCGTCGAAATCTGCGTGGACGGCGGGCTCGAGGCGCCGATGTACGAGGCACAGGCGCAGCTGGCCGATGCGTATCTCGCATCGGGGCAGGCCGCAGAGGCGCGCGTGATCGCGGAGGACCTCGTCGCGCGCGAGCCGTGGGAGCCGGCGCACATCGAACGGTTCCGGCGCGCGCTCGTCATGCTCAAGGTGTCGGATCCCGACACGATGATCGCCGAGCGGCTGAGCGGCCATGCGCCGTTCATGGCGACCGATCATTTCCTCACGGCGCCGTCCGGCGATGCGCCGCCGGTCGCCGATGCCCAGGCGGCCGCCGAGGCGCCGGTCCAATCCGCCGAACCGGAGGCGCCGCCGCCTGCCCCGGTTGACGCGCCGCCGACGGGCGCGCCCGCTCCGGTCGCCGGACCGCCGGCTGCGCCGCCGTCCGCGGCGCCGACGGGCGGGGACGAAATCGATCTCACACGCCTTCTTGGCGACTTGCAGGGGACGCCGAACATGTCCACACCACCGACGCCGCCGAATCGCGACAACCTCGACGAAGTGTTCCAGGATTTCCGCAACGAAGTGTCGCGCCAGACCGGCGCGGACGATGCGGCGCAGCAGCTCAAGCTGGCGCGCACGTATCTCGAAATGGGCATGTCGGACGAGGCGATTGCGGCCATGCAGACGGCGGCCCGCTCGCCGCGCCACCGCTTCGAAGCCGCGGCGACGCTGGCGCGGCTCTATCGCCAGCGCGGCGACACCGCGCACGCGATCGAGTGGTTCGAGCGCGCCGCCGAGGCGCCGGCGCCCGCGGCGGAAGACGGACGCAGCCTCCTGTACGATCTCGGGGCGCTGCTCGAGTCGAACGGCGAAACGTCGCGCGCGCTGGCCGTGTTCCTCGAACTGCAGGCCGACGCCGGCGACTATCGCGACGTGGCCGCGCGCATCGACCGCCTGTCGCGCGTGCAGACCGGAGGCTGATCATCCGCACGTTCAGCCGCCTGCTGTTCGCGGCCTACTTCATCGAAGCCGGGCTCATCCTCATCGTCGCTCCGTGGTCGCGCTTCTGGGACGGCAACCTCTTCCTGCTGTCGCGGCCCGCGCTGCGCGAGGTGCTCGTGACGCCGTACGTGCGCGGCGCGGTGTCGGGACTCGGCCTGTTCACTGTTCTGGCCGGCCTCGTGGAGCTTGCCGCGCTGATGCGGCCGCGGCGTGAAGAGTCGTCCGGAGGGGGAGCGGCGCCGTAGATGGCGTGGCCTCCGGGTCATCCGATCATCGCGTTCGTCACCGACCGCGCGCGCGCCGCGCCGCCGGACGATCCCGACGCGCTGGTCCGGCGGATTGCGGCCGCGGCCAGGGCGGGCGTCGACCTCGTGCAGGTGCGCGAGCGCGATCTCGACGATCGCGCGCTGCTGTCGCTCGTGCGCCGCGCGCGCGAAGCCGTCGCCGGCACCGGGGCGCGCGTGGTCGTCAACGATCGCCTCGACGTGGCGCTCGCCGCGCAGGCCGACGGCGTCCACCTCCGCGCCGACGCGTTTGCCGCCTCGCACGCCCGCACGATGGCCCTGCCGCCGTTTCTCATCGGCCGATCCGTCCACACGCGCCTCGAGGCGACGACCGCGGCGGATGACGGCGGATGCGATTACCTGTTCTTCGGGACGGTGTTTCCGTCCGCCGGCAAGCCGTCCGATCATACGGCCGTGGGCACGGCGGCGCTGCGCGAGGTCGTGGCTGCCCTTCGCGTGCCGGTCGTCGCGATTGGCGGCATCACGACGGACAATGTCGTGGACGTCGCGCGCACGGGCTGTGCCGGCGTGGCCGCGATCGGCGCGTTCATGTCCGCGCCTGACGCCGCGGCGATGGCGTCGCGCGTGGATGCGATGCGCCGCGCGTTTGACACGCGATCCGGAGTTTCTTAAAGTGGCCGCGGGATGACCGATTTTGGCGCGATGCTCCGCGAGGCGCGCGAACGCCGCGGATTGTCGCTCCGTCAGATTGCGGCGAGCACGAAGATCTCGGTCGCCGTTCTGGAATCCCTCGAACGCAACGACATCTCACGCCTGCCCGGCGGTCTCTTCAGCCGCGCGTTCGTGCGCTCTTACGCGGCCGAAGTCGGCCTGGACCCGGACGCCACCGTCCGCGCGTTCGCGGAGGCCTTCGACGTCGACGGACCCGTGCCGGAACACGGGACGGCTGCCGATGCGAATGACGGAGCCGCACGCGGACTGCGTGTGCGCGCCGCGTGGGCGGCACTCGCAGCCGCGGCCATCGCTCTGATCGTCGCCGGAGTGTACGTCGCGCTTCGGCCTGGTGACGGATCCGGTACGGACGTGCGCCCGCCGGCGGCTGACGCGGCGCCGAGGACTGCGCCGACGCCGGCGCTGCTGAGGACGCCGCCGCCGTCCGGGACGCAGCCCGTTCCGGCGCCCGTGCCCGCCGCGATCGAGGACGGGCCCGTGCTGCGGCTCGATCTGCATCCGACCGCGGCGTGCTGGGTCTCGATGATCGTCGACGGCGAGCACCTGCGCCCGCGCGTGATGCAGCCGGGGGAGCACGAGACGCGGACGGTTCGCCGCGAAGCCGTGATCGAAGTCGGCGACGCGGCGGCGTTCGCGTGGACAATCAACGATCGACCCGGCCGCGCGCTGGGCGGGCCGGGCGAAGTCAAACGCGTCCGGATCACGCCGGCAACCGCGGCCCGCTACATACGCTGATGGATCCTGGTTTTCGTTCACCGCTGATTGATTTCTTCCGCCGGGGGGAAGCCGCACGGGACGTGCGGCTGCTCGCGGCGCACGGCGCGCTTGCCCCACGCGCGCAGGAGCAGGTCGGGCTCCTCGTCCTGCTGTCGGACGATCCGGACGAGGAGGTGGCGCAGGCGGCGCGCGCCACGGTCGACGCGCTGCCGGAGGCGGCGCTTCGCAGCTTCCTCGCGCGGCCGGACGTGCCGGAGACGATCCGCGCCTTCTTCGCGGCGCGCGGCATGACGGCGAACGGGGCCGCGGCCGCCGCGGGCGAGGATCCGCTCGTCGACACGCTCACGGACGTGCCGGAGGCGTCCGCGACGGAGCAAGAGGAAGACGGACGCAAGCCGCTGTCGTCGCTGTCGGTCCTCGAGCGCATGAAGCTCGCGATGAAAGGGACTCGCGAGCAGCGCGGAGCATTGATCCGCGATTCGAACAAGCTGGTCAGCGCCGCCGTGCTGAGCAGCCCCAAGCTCACGGACGCCGAGGTCGAAGCCTTCACGAAAATGGGGAACGTCTCGGAAGAAGTGCTGCGCGTCATCGGCACCAACCGCGCGTGGCTGAAGAACTACGGGGTCGTCCTCGGCCTGTGCCGGCATCCGAAGACGCCTCCGGCGATCAGCATGCAGCTCGTCCACCGGCTGAACGATCGCGATGTGAAGATGCTCTCGATCGATCGGAACGTGCCCGAGGGGCTGCGCCTGGCGGCGCGCAAGATCGCCACGAAGGGAAAGGCGGGTTAGTCAGCGCTTCCGGCGGCCGGTCCACTCCTTCCGCATCTCGTTCAGCCCTTCCATGAACACGGCCGCGCGGCTGCGTTCGTCGTCGTCGCGCATCGATTTGATCAGGTCGATGGCGCGATCGAGATCGCGCTGGATCGTCGCGGGCGTCGTGCGGAAGTAGAGCTGTCGGATTTCCTCGAGGGCGTCCACGGATAGGTCCGTTTCTCGAGTCAGGGCTGAAGCCCTGACCCACCCGCCTTCGCGGCTACGCCGCTACGGCGGGCAGGCATGTGGGTGAGTTGGGCCTTCACGGCTGACTTCTCCTGTTCCGCCGCAGTGCCGCGCGGACAGCCTCCACCGATCGTGTATTCAGCACGTCGCCGGCCGTCAGCCACGCCCGCCGCGCGACCACCGTGCCCCACCGCAACGAACCGAAGGCGCCCGGCGCATGCGCGTCTGAGCTGATCACGAGCGTCGCGCCGGCGTCGCGCGCGTGGCGCGCGAGCGTGTCGTCGAGATCCAGCCGATCGATCTGGCAGTTGATCTCCATCGCCACGCCGGCGTTCGCCGCGGCCCCGATCACCGCCGTCATATCGGCTTGAGATGGATCGCGCCGCAGGATAATCCGTCCCGTCGGATGCCCCAGGACGTCCACCCACGGGCACTCGATCGCGCGCAGGAGCCGTTCCGTCATCTGCGCCCGTTCCTGGTTCAGTGCGGAGTGGACCGAGGCGACGACGATGTCGAGCTCGGCGAGGCAGTCGGACGCGAGGTCGAGCGTCCCGTCCGGGCGGATGTCGCACTCGACGCCCGCGAGGAGCGTGATGCCGTCCATCTGATCGTTCAGCGCGCGAATCCGGCGGGCGTGTTCGAGCGCGCGCTGCTCGTCCATGCCGTTCGCCATCGCGAGCGATTGCGTGTGGTCCGTGATCGCGAGATACCGCAGTCCCGCCGCGCGGGCCGCTTCGGCCATCGCCATCGCGTCGGCGCGGCCGTCCGTTTCGGTCGTGTGGCTGTGCAGGTCTCCCTGCAGCTCCGCGAGCTGAATCAACGCAGGGAGCGCGCCGCGTTCGGCGGCGGCGAGTTCGCCGCGATTCTCCCGCAGCTCCGGTGGAATCCACGCGAGGCCGAGCGCCGCGTAGACGCCCGCCTCGTCCTCGCCGGCTACGCGCGCGCCGTCTTCGATGCGGAACAGCCCGTACTCGTTCAGCTTGAACCCGCGCTGGATCGCGCGATCGCGGAGCGCGATGTTGTGGGCCTTCGAACCGGTGAAGTACTGTTCCGCGGCGCCGAGGCTTTCGCGCGGAACCAGCCGCAGGTCCGCCTGGAACCCGCCCCAGAGCAGCACGCTCGATTTGGTGTCGCCGTGTGCGAGGACCCGTTCGACGCGGGCGCCCGCCGTGAACGCCTCCATGAGCGAGGCCGGCGCGCCCGCCGCCAGGAAATCGAGATCGCCGCACGTCTCGCAGCCCCGGCGAAGGCTGCCGACGGTCGAGATCGCGGCGTCCGGCGCGTGCCCGCGCAGCTCGGCGACAACGGCCGCGGCGACGTCGTGCGCTTCGGCGAGCAGCCGCCGCCCGGCGACCCGCTGTCGGCGGGTGAGGGCGTCGAGGATGGCCGCCTCCTTCTTCGCGCCCATGCCCTTGATCCCGCGGATGCGCCCGGCGCGCGCGGCGTCCTCGAGATCCTGCAGCGTGCGAATGTGCAGCTCGCGGAACAGCAGCATGACCGTCTTCGGCCCCACGCCGGGGAGGTGCAGGAGGTCGAGCACCGTCGGCGGGAACTCGGCCAGCAGCTCGCGGTGATACCGCATCGACCCGCTCTCGAGGAGCTCGCCAATCTTCGCGGCGAGGTCCTTCCCGATGCCGGGGAGCGCCAGCCGGTCGGCTGGCGGGAGGTCGGCGATCCGCTGCGGCTCGTGCACGATCGTCTCCGCGGCGTTGCGGTACGCGCGGATCTTGAACGGGTTTTCTCCCTTGATTTCGAGCAGGTCCGCGATTTCGGCGAGCACGCGGGCAATGGCGAGGTTTTCCACGGACGTCCCGTCACAGCGCGGCCGTGGCGGGCTCCTTCGTCTCGATGCGCAGCCCGTCGGTCTCGATCGTGAAGTCCAGCACGCGCGCGCCCGCAGCGGCCAGCGCGCGGCGGACGCCGGGCATGGCGTCTGGCGGACCGAAGCAGACGAGGCATCCGCCGCCGCCGGCGCCGCACACCTTGCCGGCGATCGCGCCGGCGTGCCGCGCGGCGTCGATCATCGCGTCGATCTCCGGCGTCGTGACGCCCGGCGCGAGCTGCTTCCGGTTTTCCCACTCGGCGGCAAGCTGGCGGCCGACCTCCGCCCAGTCGGCGCGCTCGAGGGCACGCCGCATGTCGGCCGCAATGACCGCGATGCGGTCGAAGCAGGCGCGGACGCCGCGATCGCCGTCGATGTGCCGCTTGGTGACTTCCCAGTTGTTGATGCCGGAATTGCGCGACGCGTTCGTGTAGACGAGCGCGAGCCGCGACTGCAGCTCCGCGGCCGGCACGTCCAGCGCCACGCGCCGCACGCCGGTGACGCCGAGCTCGACGGCGCTGATCCCGCCGTACATCGCGGGCCGGTAGTCCTGCACGCCTGTCGGCACGTCGATCACCTGCGCCTCGACATTCATGGCGATCTGGAGCAGTTGTTCGTCGGTGTAGCCCGCGCGCGTCCATGCGTTCAGCGCGCCGCAGACCGCGATGTTCATGGCCGACGAGCCGGCGATGCCGGCGCCGACGGGGGACGACGACTCGGTAAGCACCTCGAGCCCTTCCGCCCGGAACTGGTGCAGCAGCCGCCCGATCAGCTTGAGGTCGTGATGGTCGCGGAGCGCCGACCAGTGATCCACCTCGACGCGGCAGTTCGTGTCCCCGGACACAATGACGAGCCGTCGATCCGTGCGGGAGCGGATGACGCACCGCGCCCGGAGTGAAATGGCCGCGTTCAGGGTCTGAGCCGGGTCATGAAAGAGGTACAGCGGCCAGATGTCGAGCGTGCCGCCAGCCAGATCGATACGGGTGGGGGCGGATGATTCGATGTGCACCGTGGGATTATAACGATCGGGGTACAATCCCACCGTGTCTTTGCGCGATTTCCGCCGCCATGCGGGACAGCTCGTGATTGCCGGCTTTGCCGGTCTGACCATTCCCGACGATCTGACGCGGATCGCGCGCGAGTTCGATCTCGGCGGCGTCATCTACTTCGCGCGAAACGTCGCGGAACCGGAACAGGTCGCCGATCTGTCGCGTCAGGCGCAGTCACTCGCGCGCGAGCTGCCCCTCTGGACGAGCGTGGACCAGGAGGGAGGCCGCGTGGCCCGGCTCCGCCGGCCGTTCACCGAATGGCCGCCGATGCTGACGCTGGGGCGCAGCGGCGACGAGCAGCTGGCCGCGCGGTTCGCGCGCGCGCTCGCCGCGGAGCTGAAGGCGGTCGGCATCTCGCTCGACTACACGCCCGTGCTCGACGTGCACACGAACCCGAAGAATCCCGTCATCGGCGACCGCGCGCTCGCCGAACGCGCCGAGGACGTCGCGCGGCTGGGCACCGCGATCATCCGGACGCTGCAGGACGAGGGGATTGCCGCGTGCGGCAAGCATTTTCCCGGACACGGCGACACGGCGGTCGACTCGCATCATGATCTGCCCGTGATCGAGCATCCGCCGGATCGGCTCGAGGCCGTCGAGCTCGTGCCGTTCCGCGCGGCGATCGACGCGGGGGTCGCGCTGATCATGACCGCGCACATCCTCGTCCCGTCGCTGGACGAGGAGCGTCCCGCGACGCTGTCGCCCGCGATTGTCGACGGTCTGCTGAAGCAGACACTCGGGTTCACCGGGCTCGTCGTCAGCGACGATCTCGAGATGAAGGCGATCAGCGGCCGCTACGGCCACAGCGAGGCGACCGTCATGGCGATCGCGGCCGGCTGCGACGCCGTGCTCATGTGCGCGCCCAATCCCGAGGAGCAGGCGGCCGCGATCGAGGCGGTCATCCACGCGGTCGAGGACGGCCGGCTGCCGCAGAAACGTGTCGAGGACGCGCTGAAGCGGAATCGCCGCGTCAAGGAGCGGTTCCTCGCCCCGGCCCGCCCCGCGCCGGCCAGCGGCGCGGCGCTGCGCGCACTGCTCGGGCGCGAGGACCACCAGGCCATTGCCGCGGAAATGGCGAGATTCGTCTGAGCGATGCTGAAGCCGCGCGCCCTGCGGTCCGGTGACCGCGTCGCTCTCGTCGCCCCCGCCAGCGGCTTCGATCGCGCCGAGTTCGACGCAGGCGTGGCCGAACTGCGGCGGCTCGGGTTCGATCCCGTCTACGACGACAGCGTCTTCGCGCGTGAACGGTACGTTGCCGGACCGGCGCAGGCGCGGGCGGACGCGTTCCGCCGTTACTGGACGGATCCTTCCGTCGCCGCGCTCATCGCGGTCCGCGGCGGATACGGCAGCGTGCACCTGCTGCCGCTCCTCGATCGCGACGAGCTGCGCCGCGCGCCGAAGGCGTTCATCGGCTACAGCGACAACACGTCGCTGCTCTCCTGGCTCACGACCGGCTGCGGCATCGTCGCCTTTCACGGACCGATGCTGGAAGGGCGGTTCGCGGCGGGAGAGTCGCGCTACGATCGCGACACATTCCGCCGCGTGGTCATGTCTCCCGAGCCGGCTGGGGCGATCACGCACGACGCGCTCGAGATCGTCCGCGAGGGGGAGGCCGCCGGCCGGCTGGTCGGCGGCACGCTGACGCAGCTGACGGCGTCGCTCGGCACGCCGTACGCGTTCGATCCCTCGTCCTCCTGCGTGCTGTTCATCGATGAAGTAGGGGAGCGTCCGTACCGGCTGGACCGGATGCTGACGCAGATGCGTCTCGCGGGATTGCTGTCGCGCGCGTCGGCGATCGTCTTTGGGGAGCTGCCGCGGTGCAACGAACCCGGCGCCGGGGAGCCCACCGCGCGCGCGGTGGTGACCGACGTGCTCGCCGATTTTCCGGGTCCCATCCTGTACGGTCTTCCGTCGGGGCACACCGAAGGGGCGGCGCTCACGCTGCCGTTCGGCGTGCACGCCCGCGTCGTCGCGCGCGGCCGCCCCGCGCTGGTTATAGAGGAGGCGGCGGTTACCTGAGCGCGAGTGAGCAACGCGAACGAGCCACGGGAGCGGAGCGGGGCATGGGGCCCCCGCGAGCGACCGTGTAGGGGGGACCGGGGGGCGAAGCCCCCCGGATAATGATGAAGAAAATCCATCTCATCGGCGTATGCGGCACCGCGATGGCGACCCTTGCGGCGATGCTCAAGAGCCGCGGCTTCGACGTCCGCGGATCCGATCAGAACGTGTATCCCCCGATGAGCGACTTTCTCGCGCAGCAGCAGATCGCCACGCTGCAGGGCTACCGTCCGGAGCACATCACGGCCGATCTCGATCTCGTCGTCGTCGGCAACGCCATCTCACGCGGCAATCCCGAGCTCGAGGAAGTGCTCGATCGCAAGATCCGCTACTGCTCGCTGCCGGAAGCCGTGCGCGACCACTTCCTGTGGGGCGCGCGCTCGATCGTCATCGCCGGGACGCACGGCAAGACGACGACGACGTCGCTGACGGGATGGGTGCTCACCCACGGCGGCGCGGATCCGAGCGTGCTCGTCGGCGGCATCGCCGAGAACTTCGACGGCAGTTACCGCATGGGCGGCGGCCGCGAGTTCGTCATCGAGGGGGACGAGTACGACAGCGCGTTCTTCGACAAGACGGCCAAGTTCCTCAAGTACCTGCCGGACATCGTCGTCGTGAACAACATCGAGTACGACCACGCCGACATCTACCCTGACCTCGAATCCATTCGCGTGGCGTTCCGCCGGCTCGTGAATCTCATTCCCCGGCGCGGGCTCCTGCTGCTCGGCGCGGACGACCCGGAGGCGATGGCGCTGGCGCCGCTGGCGCGTTGCCGCGTCGAAACGTTCGGCCTGTCGCAGGGCGCGGACTGGCAGGGGCACGATCTCCGCGCGGACGGCGGAATGACGACGTTCGGCGTGCGGAACAAGGGCGTGCCGCTGACGACGTTCGAGATTCCGCTCCTCGGCGCGTACAACGCGAGGAATGCGCTGGCGGCGGCGGCCGTCGGCGCCGCGGTGGGACTCAATCCCGACACGATTGCGGAGGCGTTCCGCCGGTTCAAGGGCGTGCGCCGCCGGATGCAGCTGCGCGGCACCGCGGACGGCGTGTCGGTGTACGACGACTTCGCGCATCATCCGACCGCGATTGCCGAAACGCTCGCCGGCGTGCGTTCCGCCTATCCCGACCGGACGATCTGGGCGATCTTCGAGCCGCGATCGGCGACCTCGTGCCGGCGCGTGTTCCAGGAGGACTTCGTGCGCGCGTTTCGCGCCGCCGACCGCGTCGTCCTTCCCGCCGTGTTCCGATCGAGCCTGCCGGACGATCAGCGCCTGTCGCCGGAGCACATCGTCGAGGAGCTGCGCGCCGCCGGCAAGGACGCCCGGTATATCCCGGCCGTCGACGACATCGTCTCGGCGGTCGCGAAGGACGCCCGTCCGGGCGATCTCGCGGTGATCATGTCGAACGGCGGCTTCGACGACATCCACCGGAAGCTGATTGACGCGCTCGAAGCGCGAGCCGCGCGGCGAAGCCGATGAGCGCGGACGTCCGCATCCGCCCGCTGGGGGACGCCGCGTGGACGATCGAGCTGCCCGATCGCATCGATCCCGCCGTCAATTCGCGCGCACTCGAACTGGCCTCGCGGATCGAAACGGCCGGGCTCTCCGGCGTTCGCGACATCGTCGTGGCGTATCGCACCGTCACCGTTTTCATCGATCCGCTCGGCGAAGGGGCCGCGCTGGTCGAAGCGGCGCTGCAGCGGATTGCCGCAGAGACGCCGGCCGATCGGGGCGTGGCCGGCGCGCACGTGGAAGTCCCGGTGTGCTACGACCAGGCGTGCGGACCTGATCTCGACGACGTGGCGGCGTTCGCCGGATGCGCCGTGGAGGACGTGATCGCGCGGCACCTGGCCCTGACGTACCGCGTATACCTCGTCGGGTTCGTTCCCGGGTTTGCGTACATGGCCAGCGTCGATCCGACGATCGCCGCACCACGCCGCGCCGCGCCGCGGCTCAAGGTCCCCGCCGGATCCGTCGCGATCGCGGCCGGGCAGACAGGGATTTATCCTGCCGAAACGCCGGGCGGATGGCACATCATCGGGCGCACGCCGGTGCGGCCGTTCGATCCGGAGCGCGCCGAGCCGTTTCTGTTTCATCCCGGCGACGAGGTTCGGTTCACGCGGATCGATCACGCGGCCTTCAGCCGCGCGAGTCAGTGGGAGGCGCGATGAGCGCATTGACGGTCATCCGCCCGGGCATGCTGACGACCGTGCAGGATCTCGGGCGCTGGGGACACCAGGGTCTCGGTGTGCCGGTCGCGGGCCCGATGGACTGGTACTCGCACCGGCTCGCGAATCAGATCGTCGGCAACGAGCCCGGCGCGGCCGCGCTGGAGATGACGCTGATCGGACCGGAGCTCGAGGCGGAGGGCAGCGTCATCTGCGCCGTTGCGGGCGCGGACGTCGACGTGTCGGTGGACGCCCGTGCCGTTCCGCTCAACGCGCCGTTCGACGTCCCGTCGGGCGCGCGCGTGCGTGTCGGCGGACGCCATCACGGCGCGCGCGCGACGCTCGCCGTCCGCGGCGGGATCGCGGTCCCCGCATTGTTCGGCAGCCGCGCCACGCATCTCGTGAGCCGGATGGGGCCCTTCGGCGGACGTCCCCTGGCAGCGAATGACCGTCTGCCGGTCGGGGACGCGGTCGCGGGCGATGCCAGGACCGGCGGCAAACCGCTTCCGCTGCCGTACGGCGGCAGCCGTCTCCGCATCATGGCAGGGCCGCAGCGCGAGCGGTTCACGGAAGACGCGTGGTCCACCTTTACGCATTCGCGCTACACCGTCACGCCGCAGTCGAACCGGATGGGCTACCGGCTCGAAGGGGCGCGCCTGACGCACGTCGAGTCGGCGGACATCCTGTCCGAGGCCACGTCCATCGGCACGATCCAGGTGCCGGCGTCCGGGCTGCCGATCCTGCTCATGGCGGACCGTCAGACCACCGGCGGCTACACGTCGATTGCGACGGTCGTGACCGCGGATCTGCCGATCGCGGGGCAGCTCGCGCCGGGAGACTGGGTCGAGTTCGTCGCCTGCTCGCGCGAGCAGGCGATCGCCGCGCTGCGCGAGCGCGAAGCCGCGTTGACCGCCAAGCCGCATTGATACAGACGCGATGACCCGCGATCTCGTCACGCGCGCGCTGCAGGAGGCTGTCGGACCGGAGCGCGTCAGCGTGAACGCGCCGCTGGCGCCGTTCACGACGTTCCGCGTGGGCGGTCCGGCGGACTGGCTGGTCCAGGCGCGCGACGCCGGACAGGTGCACCGCATTCTGGCCGTCGCGCGCGAGCACGGCGTTCCGGTGACGGCGCTCGGCGGCGGTTCCAACGTGCTGATTGCGGACGCCGGGCTGCGGGGGATCGTCATCCGCGTTCATGGCGGCGACGCGCGGATGGCGGCCGACGACACCGTGCGCGCGGATGCCGGCCTGACCATCAACGGACTCGTCCGCTGGACGATCGCGCGAGGCTGTGCCGGCCTCGAAATGTGGGCGGGAACGCCCGGCACCGTCGGCGGCGCCATCTACGGCAACGCGCATTTTCGCGGACGCCTCATCGGCGATCTGGTCGTCCAGGTCGAGCTGGCGGACGCGGCGGGGAACATCAGCATTGTGCCCGCGGCGGCGATGGAGTTCGGGTACGATACGAGCCGCCTGCACCGCACGCGCGAGATTCTCTTGTCAGCTGACTTTCGAACGGGACGCGGGGATCCCGCGGCGCTCCGCGAAACGGCCCGCGAATCGCTCGCCTATCGCAAGCGGACGCAGCCGCTCGAGTCTCCGTCCGCCGGATGCATCTTTCAGAATCCCGATCCGTCACGCGAGACGATCCCGGAGGGCATCCCCGCATCCGCCGGCGCGCTGATCGATCGCGCGGGTCTGAAGGGAGGGGCGCATGGACGCGCGCGCGTCTCGACGACGCACGCGAACTTCATCGTCAACGAGGGGGGAGCGACCGCGGACGAGATCCGCGCGCTGATCGAGGAGTGCCGCGCGGCCGTGCGGCGCCGCTTCGGCATCACCCTGCGCGACGAGATCGTCTCACTCGGTTTCGAGGAGCGCTGATGACCCGACTGCGGATCGAGGGAGGACGGCGGCTCAGCGGCGCGCTGAGCGTGGACGGCAACAAGAACTCCGCCCTCCCGCTCATCGCCGCCTGTCTGCTGACCGATCAGCCCTGCGAGATCGCGAACGTCCCGCGGATTCGCGACGTGGACGTCCTGCTCGATCTGCTCGAAGGCGTCGGCGCCTCGGTAGAGGGACGCGGCACCGGGACGCTGCGGATCACGTGCGCCCGCGTGACGACGGATCGGCCGGATCCCGTGCTCGTCGGCCGGCTGCGCGGATCGGTGCTGCTGCTCGGTCCGCTCCTCGGGCGACTCGGCTCCGCGCGCCTGGCGCCGCCGGGCGGCGACTTTCCCGCGCGGCGGACGATCATGGTCCATCTCCAGGCGCTTCAGGAAATGGGCGCTCGTCCGCTGCCCGAGCCGGGGCACGCGCTCGAGGCGCCGGACGGCCTGCGCGGCGCGTCGATGTACCTCGACGAGGCGTCGGTGACCGGCACCGAAACCGCGCTCCTCGCGGCGGCCGCCGCGCGCGGCCCCTCCGAGATCCGCCACGCCGCCACCGAGCCGCACGTCGTCGAGCTGTGCCTGTTCCTGCGCGCGATGGGCGTCAGCGTGGAAGGGGAGGGGACGTCCACGATTCGTGTGGAAGCTCCGGCCCGTCTGCGCGGCGCCACCCACCGGCTCTGGGGAGACTACATCGAGGCGGGAAGCTGGGCGGTCGTCGCGGCGATGACGGGAGGCAGCGTCGAGATCCGCGGCGCGCGGGCCGTCGACATGGAAGTCATCGCGCGGCCGCTCGTGCGCATGGGGCTGCACTGCACGTGCGAGGACGATCGGTTCGCGGTCGAGTCATCCCCGCTGCGCGCGGTGCGGCGGATCACCACGAGCCTCTGGCCCGGCTTCCCGAGCGACATGGTGAGCCTCGTGACCGTCCTGGCGACGCAGGCGGACGGCCGCACGCTCGTTCACGACTGGCTGTACGAGCTGCGCCTCTTCGCGCTCGAGCAGCTCAGCGCGATGCGTGCGGATCTCTTCCTCTGCGATCCGCATCGAATCATCGTGAGCGGTCCGACGAAGCTCCGCGGACGATCGCTCGACAGCCGGGACCTTCGATCGGGCATGGCGCTCATCGCCGCGGCTCTCGCGGCGGAGGGGAAGAGCGTGATCGGCCCGCTGGAAACGGTGGAACGTGGGTACGCCTCGCTCGTCGATCGACTGCGATCGCTCGGAGCGATCGTCGAACGCGAGTCCGACTCCGGCCGGCGCTCGTAGCGGGTTTCTTTCCTCCTCGTAGCGCAGACCTTCAGGTCTGCCCCTGCCCGCCTCCGCCACCGCCGGGCTTCTTCGGAACGGGCTGACCGGGCAGCAGCACGCCCGGAAGCGTCCCTTCGAGCGGCTGGGGGAACGTGGGCGGCGGGGGTGTCGCGGCAGGCGCGTCGAGATCCTGATCGCGCGGCGGGCCGGGCACCGGCAAGTCCGCGTTCTGCGGCGAACCCGAGTCGCGTCCGAGCCGGAACGCGCGCAGATCCGCGTCCTTCAGATCGAGCACGCGAACGATGTGCGGCGTCAGCGTGAGAATGATGTCGGTCTGCTGCGATTCCTTGTGGTTGCTCGCGAAGAGATGGCCGATCAGCGGAATGTCGCTGAGGCCGGGGATTCCTGAAAGCACCGTTCGTTCCTCGTCGCGGATGAGACCCGCCAGCATGTTCGTTTCGCCGTCGCGCAGACGGATCGTCGTATTGATTTCGCGATTGCCGAACGTCGGGAGCCCGCCGAAGCCGGTGCCCGAAATGCTCGTCAACGACACCTTCAGCGCGAGCGTGACGTCGTCGTCGTGGTGCATGCGCGGCGTGATGTCGATGTTCACGCCGATGTTCTCGTAGACGAAGGACGTGATCGGCTGCTGGTTGACGCCGCCCGTCGCGATCGGCGCGAACGTGGTGACGGGCACGGGCACGCGCTCGCCGAACCGCGCCTGCGCGGGCAGCCCCTCGGCCGTGCGGAGCTGCGGATTCGCCAGGGTCCGCGTGGCCGCGTCGTTCTTGAGCAGGCGGTAGTAGATCCCGGGAATGCCCGCGGCGAACACGTCCGCCTGCGTCAGGTTGCGCAGGTCCTCGAGCGTCATCCCCGGGCGGTTGACGTCGAACGATCCGGAGATGCCGTCGGAGTTCGGCGAGGCGATCTGCAACCCGTACTCGAGCAGCTTCGATCGATCGACTTCCAGCAGCTCGACGTCGATGATCACTTCGGGCCGCGCCTTGTCGATCGCGGAGATCAACCTGGCGGCCGCGGCGATGCGCTCGGGCGTGTCCTTGATGGAAATCGCACTGGTGGCCGTGACGGGGGAGATCTGACGGACGTCGAGGACGATGCGCAGGAGGTCGATGACCTCCTTGACGTCCGCGTTGCTCAAATAGAACGTGCGGACGACCGACTCCTCGTACTCGCGGCGCTTGGCCGCCGTGTCCGGCACAATCGTGACCGTCCGCGCCGCCGTCACGCGGTAGAACGTGTGCGTGCTCGCCGTCAGCGCGTCCAGCGCCTCCGTGAGCGTCGCCTTGCGCAGGTCGATCGTGATCGGCTCCTCGCGAAACCCGGGATCGAACACGAGATTGAGATTCGCGAACCGGGCGATGGCCACGAACACCGCGCGGCTGCTCGCCTGACTGAACACGAGTGAGTCGGGGAGGCGGCTGCCGTCCGGGAGATCGAGGCCCGGCGGCGGCGCGGTCCGGGACTGCTCGATCAGCGTCTGCAGGTCGGTCTGGCCGTGGCGGTTGACGTTCAGCTTCGTGCGAAGCCGCTGGCGCGCATCGCGCAGTGCCGCGTCGACGGCGCTGTCGGTCGGGTTCAGCTCCGCCGCAAGCTGGTACTCGACCGCCGCTTCCTCCCAGCGGTCGGCAGCCGCGAACCGGCGCCCGCGCGCCGTGTGGTCCTGCGCCGCGCGCAGCTTGACGCGCGCCAGCGCCGCGCGCGCATCGCGATCGTCCGGATGCTCGCGCACGGCGCTCGTGTAGGCGACGACGGCACGATCGTAGTCCTGCGCCAGTTCGGCCTGCCGGGCGACGCGCAGCGCGTGGCTGGTGGCGCAGCCAGCCACAGAAAAGGCCGCAGAAAGAGCCACAGAAACACACAGAACAACACGGAAGGGGAGCGCAGCGGCCGGATGATGGCCGCGCCCCTTCGTACGACGCGCCGATCTGAGATCAGCGCTCGGGCGATCCAGTCGTGATGACATCGACGCCCTTCGGAATCTTGAACGTGAACAGCTTGTCCGGCAGATCGACGTTCTGTTTCAGCTCGGTGAACTGGAACTCGGAGCGCCCACCCTGCGCGTCTTCCGCGATCAGCACGCGGATCTCGAACGACTCGCGATCGACCGCGAGGATCAGCCAATCGTAGTCGCGCTGGCGCTCCT
>DASSOM010000102.1:0-3545 GCA_035700625.1 Vicinamibacterales bacterium | reverse complement strand
TGCGAATACGGCGCTGCCCTTCGTCAATCACGATCGCGAGCAGCTCGAGGCGGTCCAGAGCTTCCTGAGAGCGGGCCAGGTGAGCGTCGACGTGTTCGGCATCGTCCGCGGCGCCGAGCCTCCCGTTGCGGCGGGCGTGAAGGGAGCCGGCGCCGCCGAGCCGCGGACGGCGAGCACATTCGCCGTCGGCGAGGAGTCGATGAACTTCGGCGCCGCGCAGACATTCCTGACGCCGCCGGCCGACGTCGTCGGCCCGCTCGATCGCGTCGATGTCGCGGTGCATCCCGGCGATTCGGTCCGCGTGGAAGTCGTCGTCCGGACGCGCAAGGTCGGTCACTTCTTCCCGGGTGGGACGGTGGACGCGTTCGACGTCTGGGTCGAGCTCGAAGCAACGGACGATCAGGGACGGACGATCTTCCACAGCGGCGAGGCCGCGGACGAAGGGAAGGGACCGGTCGATCCGGGCGCGCATTTCTATCGGAGTCTGCTGATCGACGCTCACGGCAACGTCATCAACAAGCGCAACGCCTGGGCCGCGCGGTCGGTCGCCTACGTGCGCCTGATTCCGCCGGGTGCCGCCGACACGATTCACTACCGCCTGAACGTGCCGGAAAACGCCTCTGGAAAGATTCACCTGACCGCGAAGGTGAACTACCGCAAGTTCATGTGGTGGAACACGCAGTGGGCATTCGCCGGCGTGCCGGATCCCTCGCAGACCGACGCACAGACGACGAAGTCGTACGACGATCGGCGGTGGGTGTTCACGGGAGACACGTCGCGCGTCTCCGGCGAGATCAAGGCGATTCCCGACATTCCGACGACGGTCATGGCGACGGGGAAGGGGACGCTGCGTGTCGTCCCGCGCAGCGCGCCGCTGCCGGAGACGAAGCCCCTGCTGGCGAAAGACGTGCGCGAGCGGTGGAACGACTACGGCATCGGCCTGCTGCTGCAGGGGGACGTCAAGAACGCGGAATCGACGTTCCTGAAGGTGACGCAGATGGATCGCGGCTACGCCGACGGGTGGGTGAACGTCGCGCGCGCGCGGATCCAGGAAGGTAACACGCGCGGCGCCGAGCCGATGCTGCGCAAGGCGCTCGCGATCGATCCGAATCTGGCGAAGACGCACTTCTTCCTGGGCCTCGTGCTCAAGACCGACGGCAAGTACGACGAGGCGCTGACGCACCTGCAGCGCGCCTCCGATCTCTATCCTCGCGATCGCGTGGTCCTCAACCAGCTCGGGCGCGTCCTGTTCCTGAAGCGCCAGTACGCGGCGGCGCGCGACCGCTTCCTGCAGGTCCTGAAAATCGATCCCGAGGATCTGCAGGCGCACTACAGCCTGATGCTCTGCTATCAGGGACTCGGCGACGCGGCAGCGGTCGAGCGCGAGCGGACGCTGTACACACGCTTCAAGGCCGACGAGGCGTCGCAGGCGATTACGGGGCCGTATCGCCAGCTGCATCCCGAAGACAACAACGAGCGGCAGCAGATTCACGAGCACGTGAATGCGCGCGCATCGACTTACTCGAAGATGACCGAGACCACGGGCGGGCAGCCGTGATGACGGGCCGTGCGATCTCCGTCGCGCTGCTGGCGCTGCCGTTTCTCCTGCCGGCGGCGTCCGGCGTCACGTTCACCGACGTGACGCAGCAGGCCGGCATCCGGTTCACGCACGAGAACGGCGCGTTCGGGAAGAAGTATCTGCCGGAAACGATCGGCTCCGGCGTGGCCGTCCTCGATGCGGACGGCGACGGCTGGCCGGATCTGTTTCTCGTGAACTCGACGCGCTGGCCGGGGCGTCCGGGTCCGCGCGTGCGGAGCGCGCTTTACCGGAACAACCACGACGGAACGTTCAGCGACATCTCGCGCAAGGCCGGTCTCGACGTCGAGCTGTACGGGATGGGCGCGGCGGCCGCCGACTACGACAACGACGGCGACGCCGATCTGTACGTCACGGCGCTCGGGCCCAATCGGCTGTTCCGAAACGACGGCGGCCGCTTCACCGACGTGACCGCGAAAGCGGGCGTCGGCGATCCCGGATTTTCCACGAGCGCGCTGTGGTTCGACTACGACGGCGACGGCCGCCTCGATCTCTTCGTCGCCAACTACGTGCAGTGGACGCCGGCGACGGATCTGTACTGCACGCTCGACGGCAAGTCGAAGTCGTACTGCACGCCCGAGTCCTACAAGGGAGCGAGCGGGACGCTGTACCGGAATCGCGGCGACGGTACGTTCGAGGACGTGACGCGCAAGGCCGGCGTCTACGATCCGTCCGCGAAGGGACTCGGCGTCGCGATGCTCGACTACGATGGTGACGAGCGGATGGATTTGTTCGTCGCCAACGACACGGAGCCGAACAAGCTCTATCGCAACAAGGGAGACGGCACGTTCGCCGATGTCGCGATGACCGCCGGCGTCGCGTTCGACGAGGCGGGTGTGGCGCGCGCCGGCATGGGAGTGGACGCGGCCGACTACGACGGCTCCGGGCGTCCCAGCCTCGTGATTGGCAACTTCTCCAACCAGATGATGTCGCTGTACAGCAACGACGGGAACGGGCTGTTCGTGGACGAGGCGGCGGCGTCCGGCATCGGCCGCCCGTCGCTGCTGACGCTCACGTTCGGCTGCTTCTTCTTCGACGTCGATCTCGACGGCCGGCTGGACATCTTCGCCGCGAACGGCCACGTCTCCGACGACATCAACCACGTCCAGAAGGACGTCACCTACGCGGAGCCGCCGCAGCTCTTTCGGAACGCCGGCGGCGGCCGATTCGAGGATGTGAGCAGCCGGCTTGGCGAGGCGTTCCTCCGCCCGGTGGTGGCGCGCGGCGCCGCCTACGGCGATTTCGATCGCGACGGCGATCTGGACCTGGTGATCACGGCGAGCGGGGGACCGGCGCGCCTGCTGCGCAATGACGGCGGGAACGCGAACCACGTGCTTCGTGTGACGCTGGCGGGCACGCGGTCGAACCGCGACGGCATCGGCGCGCGGATCCGCCTCACGCTGGAGGACGGCTCGACCCGCTGGGCGATGGTGAAGACCGGGTCGAGCTATCTCTCGCAGAGCGCCCTGCCGGTGACGTTCGGACTCGGCGCCGCCGCGCGCGTGAAGGGGATCGAGGTGACCTGGCCCGCAGGCGGCGTCGATCGCATCGGGCCGACGGACGCGGATCGCACGCTCACGATCCAGGAAGGGAAAGGGGTGACCGCGTCGGCGCCGCTCGGCCAGTCGGCGCCATGACGCGGCGGCGTCTTCCGTTCGTCGTCGAGGCGTTGCTCGCGGCGCTGGTGGCGGCGGTGCCTCTCGCACGTCAAGAGGATGCCCGCGAGCGCGCCGAGCGCGCGTATCGGGCCGCGAATCGCGGCGTCGCCTTCCTCGAACAGTTCGACTACGGCCAGGCGGCGGACGCGTTCCGCCAGGCGCTCGCGATCGATTCGGATCTGCCTGCCGTCCACCTCAACCTCGCGATTGCGCTGCTCTACGCCGGCGATCCGGAGGCCGCGCTGCCGGAGGCGCGGACCGCCGCGGCGGGGCTCCCGGATCGGCCGCAA
>DASSOM010000101.1:0-34520 GCA_035700625.1 Vicinamibacterales bacterium | reverse complement strand
CCACCGGCGACCGAGGCGGCGGATCGACGCCTGCGTCGATGTGAGGGCGAGCGGCACCATCAGCACGAACGCCGCGAACCCGACGGTGATGAACGGACGCTTGACGATGTCCGCCGCGATGGCCTCCCAGGCGAAGCCCTGGTCGAGCAACAGGTACGTCAGCAGGTGCAGCGACGCGTAGTAGAACGCAAACAGGCCGAGCATCCGGCGGAAGCGGATGATGGGATTCCAGCCGGTGAGGCGGCGCACGGGCGTCACCGCGAGCGTCAGCAGGAGGAAGCGCAGCCCCCAGCGCCCGGTCTGCAGCTGCAGCGTCTCGGCGGGATTGACGCCCAGATTCCCGGTCAACGTCGCCCAGATCAGCCACGCCGTGGGAATCAGCGCCGCGACGAAAACGGCCGCCTTGAGCCTCCGGATCATCAGTAGTACTTCTTGAGATCCATGCCGGCGTACAGCGACGCGACCTGATCGCCGTACCCGTTGAACATCAGCGTCGGACGTTTGAAGAACTCGCCGATCCGTCGCTCGCGCGCCTGACTCCAGCGAGGGTGGCTCACATTCGGATTCACGTTCGAGTAGAAGCCGTACTCCATCGAGTTCTGGTCGTTCCACGCCGTCCGCGGCTGTTTCTCGACGAACCGGATCTGGACGATCGACTTGATCCCTTTGAAGCCGTACTTCCACGGCACCACGAGTCGGATCGGCGCGCCGTTCTGGTTCATCAGCGTCTTGCCGTAGAGACCGACGGCAAGCAGCGTCAGGGGATGCATCGCCTCGTCCAGCCGCAGCCCTTCGGTATACGGCCAGTTGAGAATCGGATCGCGCTGGCCGGGCATTTCTTTCGGGCGATAGAGCGTCTTGAACTCGACGAATTTCGCCTTGCTCGTCGGCGCGGCACGCTTGATCACGTCGGCGAGCGGGATGCCGACCCAGGGGATGACCATCGACCATGCCTCGACGCACCGCATCCGATAGACGCGCTCTTCGAGGCGGCTCGGCCGGATCAGATCCTCGACGTGATACTCGCCGGGCTTGTCGCAGTGTCCGTCGATCTTGACCGTCCACGGGCTCGTCTGCATCCGTCCGGCGTATTGCTGCGGATCCCCCTTGCCGGTTCCGAACTCGTAGAAGTTGTTGTAGCTGGTGATGGCCTCGAACGGGGTCAACGCCTCGTCCGTTGTGACGACCCGCTTGGCGATATTCGGAATGGGCGTCTGCCCCCCCTCCGGAGCGCCGGCTGCGGATACGGTCGCGGCATCGGCCCCGCACGCCCCGGCGAGCCCGCCGGCGGCCGCGATGGCCGCACCGCCCGCCATCCGCAGGAACTCACGACGCCTGAGATACAGCCCCTCGTCCGTAATGTCCGACGAGGTCAGTCCGTCTCCGCGGCGAATGAGTATCGGCATGTCTCAGCATCTCTCCTCATGGCCAAAAACACCGCAGGCGCGGCGGTGATTCCTGCTCCCATAATAAGATGATGCGATGGCCCCCGCCCCAGTGGACCCTCGCTGGCCGAAAATCCTCTCCCTGTCCGTTCACGAGTTTCGCACGCCGTTGACCGTCGTCGGCGGCTACATCCGCATGCTGCTCAAGGAGCGCGGCGGCCCGCTGTCGGATCAGCAGCGGCATCTGCTCGAGGAAGCCGAAAAGTCGTGCGCGCGCCTCTCGACGCTGCTCGCCGACGTCAGCGACCTGTCGAACCTCGAACAGGGCAACATCACGATGAACCTGGGAACGGGGGATCTGCGCGATCTGCTGCGGACGGTGGTCGGGCAGCTGCCACCGGTGCCGGACCGTGAGATGCGCGTGGATTTGCAGATCGGCGACGGGCCGGCGCCGGTGCGCGCGGACATTACGCGGCTTGGAACGGCGCTCACCGCCCTGCTCACGGCGCTCCGGCGCGAGCTCGTGACGAGCGACGTGCTGATCGTCCGCGAACGGCGGGCGGCCGGCGACGGCGCGGCCCTGTTCGACATCTGCATCGGCGACGCGCCGACGCTCGCCGCCATCGACGGCTGCGCCGGTGACCTGCCGGTATTCGATGAATGGCGCGGCGGCTGCGGGCTGGCGCTGCCCGTCGCGCGGCGTGTGATCGAGGCCCACGGCGGATCGATCTGGTCCGCACCGGACGACTTCAAGGCGGGCGCGCGGCTCCTCCTGCCCGAAAGCCGCTGATCGGCGTCGATCGCAGGGCTCAGACGACGCCGCCGCGTGCGACCGGCGCCGGCCGCTTCCGGAGCGACAGCGGCTTCTCCACCGTCACGAACAGCAGCGTCGACGCGGCGAACGCCGCCGGAAATCCGACGAGCAGCATGGTCCAGAAGATCGTGGTGCCGTAGGCGCCCGGCGGCAGCACGCCGTGGACGGCGACCGAAAGCGCCTTCAGCGTGAGCCCGTGCAGCAGATAGAACGAGTAGCTGATGTTGCCGAGCCAGCGCAGGCCGAACACGGAAAACGTCCGCCGGAACGATCCGTCGAAAGCGGTCACGTATACGACGACCCAGAAATAGGTGACGAACAGGACGGCGAGGGCGCCGTGCGTCCAGATGATTGGGCCCGCCGGCGACGCGGAGAAATACACGATCGCCGGGAAGCTGACGATCAGGAGCGCCCACACGGCGGCCTCGCCGGCCTTCGTGAGCTGCGATCGGAACCACGCCGAGTTGCGCGCCTCCAGCGCGAGCATGCCCGCGGGGAACATCAGCATCCGCATGATCGACATCGGCCAGACGAGGAACGCCACCGAGAGCGCGGCGGTGATCCCGACGAGCCACAGGACACGCCTGCGCGCCGCGCGTTCCAGTTCGCGTTTGTCTGTGTTGGTCCGTGGCACGAAGGCCAGGCCGTACACGAGGGGCGGCAGCAGCGCGTAGAACAGGAACTCGTAGCTCAACGACCACGCGACGGTGATCATCGGCTGGATCGGGAACACACCCGGCAGCAGCGCCGCGTTCGCGAGGAGATACACGAACGCGTGAAGCGCCCCGTCCGGCAGCTTGCTTTCACTCGGGATCAGGAAGCTCAACGCGACGTAGATCGCGAACACGGCGAGGAAACACGGAAAGATGCGCTGGACGCGGCGGCGCATGAATCCGCCGTACGTCTGCCGCCGCCGCAGCACGACTTCGTAGATGAGGGCCCCGCTCAGCGCGAAGAACACATCGACGCCCGCGTGGCCGATGTTCCACGCAAGCGCCGAGAGCGCATAGCTCACCGAGGCGGGATTCAGGTAGTCGCTGAACAGCGCGTGGAAGTGGACGCCGAAGACCAGCGCGACCGCCAGACCGCGCACCCCCTCGATCGCCGCCGATCGCTGCCGCTCGTCGGGCAGCTCATAGAGACGGCAGAGCCGCGCGAACAGCGGCGACCGCGCGAGCGCCCGCGGGTCCTCGCACCGATCCGCCGCATCGGCGGGAACCGGCACCGTTCCCCGCCGGAAGACAGGGATGGAGGCCGGTGTCGCATCAGGGAGAGCCACGGGGGAGGCCGGCTGCAACGCGACTGCCACAAAAGGCGGCCGCGGATGGGCAACCGGCGGCCGTTTGTCGCGCGCCGGCTACACACACCACAGCCGTGAGCTGCCCACCGCGGCCCTGTAGATGAGTCAGGGCTGAAGCCCTGGCCCACATGCCGAGCCCGCCGCAGCGGGTAGCCGCGAGATTGAGTGGGTCAGCCCTTTTGTGGGCTGACCAATGACTACGAGCCGATCTCCGCCGTCGTCGTGCTCGTGCTCTCTTCGTCAGGCGTCGACAGCACGAGCGTCACCGGATACGTTCCCTTGCGGTCGTAGACGTGCTGGATGAGCGAGCCGGTGGCGCTGGCGGAAATCTCGGGAAGGATGGTCGCATCGCGCCTCGCCGCGCCGGGCGCGCTCGACTGGAAACGCGCGGCGCTGATGACGACCTGATCGATGCGCACCCCGTCTTCCCGCTGCTGAATCCTGATCGTCTGATCGCCGGTTGCATCGAAGTACAGCGGCGCGGCGAGCCCGCCGTACCGCGCGTCGGTCCAGCCCCAGCCGGACTCTCCCGCGCCGCTGAACTCTTCGAGGATCACCGGCAGCGCCGACGTCGTGCCGATGCGATACACCGAACGCCCCGCGCTGTCCGTCGATCCGCTGAACTGCAGCCAGATCGAGTCGTTGAGCCAGTAGTCGTCTTCGGCCCGCATGCGGATCCACACCATGTAGGGCACGCCGGCCGCGACGTCGAACGTGGTCTCCACATAGTTAGCCGGCGACGCTTTGGGCGTGGCGACCTTCGCGTCTCGACGGTCGGCGTTCACGAGGGCCTTGCCATCCGCGGCGGTCGTATCGCTGACCATCTGCCATCGCCCGTGGAGACCGCCGGCGAAATCGTCGGCATGCAGGACGACGTCGTCGCCGAACAGCCAGCCGTACTTCGCCGTCACGCCGGAGGGCACTCGTGAGGCACGCCCGTCGAAGACGACAGCGCTGTTCACGGTCCCCGAGTAGGGCCCGCCCGCGTTGGCGGTCAGGCTCGTGCTGCTGCTGGCGCTGCCGCCGATCGTCACCGTCGTCACGGCGCTGGCGCGCGCGCCGGCGTTGTCCAACACCGTGAGGACGAGCGGATAAACCGCCTTCCTCGTGTACGTGTGCGCGGCGGTCACGCCGGAGGTCGTCCCGAACGCCCACGGGAGGATGGTCGTGTCGGCGCGTGCAGGTCCGGGCGCCTTCGCGCGATACACGGCCGAACTCAAGAGGAACTGATCCCAGATGACGCCGTCCTCTCGCGCCTGGATCCGAATCTTGTGCGCGCCGGACGTGGCGAACATGATCGGGGCGGCCATGCCGCCATAGCTGGCGTCGGCCCAGCCCCAGCCGCTGACGCCCGCGCCGCCGCCTTCCTCGAGCACGATCGCCAGCGCCGATGTCGTCCCGATCCGCGCGATTGCCGCGCCGCCGGTCGTCGTCGCGCCGCTCAACTGCACGTACAGCGAATCGTTCGTGTAGCGATTGTCTTGCGCACGCATGCGCAGCCACAAGCGATACGGCACGCCGGCCGCCACGTGCACCGTGAACTCGACGTAGCTGGACGGCGACGCGAGCGGCGTGGCCACCTTTGCCGCGCCGCGATCGGGATTGACCATGGCGACGCTGCCCGCGGCGCCCGTCATGGCGGTCGGTTTCCAGGCGGATCCGTGCACGGCATTCGGCGGCAGGGCCTTCGCGCGCATGAGCACGTCCTCTCCCCATCCCCAGCGCCACGACGCGATCGCTCCATCCGGATCGGTGGACGCGCTGCCGTTCACGCTCACGACGCTGCCCGCCACGCCTGCGTACGGCCCGCCGGGGACCGGCACGGGCGTCGCGTTGGTGGTCGACGGCGGAGGATCGCCGCCACCATCGTCGCCACCGATCGCGAGCGCGGTGTTCAGCGCCGTGAAGCTGACGCCCGGCACCAGGCTGTTGCACACGAGCCCGGCGATCACGCTGCCGGCACGGAGGCGATAGTCTCCGGAGGCCGGATCAACGAACGCCGCGGACCAGTCCGCGAGCGAGGGAAACGCGTTCGGCTTCGGGTAGGCGGACGCGGGTCCGCCCGCGAACACGTTGCACGTCACGTTCGCGCTCGGGAAGTACTTCGCGATCGTCGGCGAACCAGGGGTCAGACCGGAGCCCAGAATGCCGTACTTGTTGTGCTTCGCCAGATTGTTCGTGTAGACGAACCCCGGGATCTGCAGACTTCCGTACGCGTAGACAATCGAACTGTCCGTGCTGACGATCGTGTTGCGCTTGAACTTGATGTACGCCGGTCCGCCTCCGAGCAGGAACGTCTTGGCCAGGCCGCCCCACTTGCTGTTGTCGATGTCGGTGAACAGGTTGTTGGCAATCGTGATGTTCTCGGTCCGGCCGCTCGTCGCCGTGTCGTCGCGTCCGAGAATGTTGATGGCGCCCGACGCGTGGCGGATGATGTTGCTCCGGATCGTGACGTCGCGCACGCGCGTCCAGGTCGCCGCCCCGCTGGAGTTGCGCGGCGTCAGCATGATGGCGTAGCCGGCCTGCCCCGCCGCCCAGACGTTCTCGATGATGTTGCCTTCCACCAGGACGCGCTGCGCGTTCTTCAGCTCGAGCAGGTTCTTGATGGACCACCGGGTCCCGTGCGTCGGCGGCGTCCCGGACTTCTCGTTGTTGCCGGTGTAGGTGAACGACGTGGACGCGCCGGACGTTTCCAGATATCGACTCTCCGCGCCGCTGCTCGTGCCGCGATAGATGCGGTAGCGATCCGCGCCGGTGACGCCGCTCCACGAGAGCCGCACGGCGCCGGAGGATCCCGTGGTGGCCTTCGCCTCCGCGGACGGCATCGACTTGAGGGTGGGCGATCCGCCCGCATCCATCAGCGCGACGACCTTGAAGTAGTGCGTGCGGGCGCCGAGCACGCCGCCGGTCGTCGCCGTCGCGGAGACGGATCCAGGCTTCGACAGGACGTCGCTGCGCCAGGCGAGCGGCTTGACGATGTGGTTGTGGCGAATCGTGATGTCCCCCGGCACGAGATTCACGATGGCCGGATCCGCTCCGCCGAACATGATGTTCTCGCCGGACGCTTCGACGTAGTTGTTGATGATCTTGAACGGGCCGGCGCCGTTGTAGCCGAGGATCGCCTGCGAGTCGACGTTGTACGCCTTGATGTCGCTGATGTAGCTGTTGATCACGTCGCAGCGGACGCCGTTGATGGCGATCCCCCGCTTCTGTCCCTTGGTCTTGTGGCCGTGGACATACACGCGGTCGAGGATGATGTCCGTCGGGGGGGCCGCCGTCGTATCGGTCCCGATCTGAACGATCGTCTCGTAGCCCAGGCTCGCGCTGCCGTCGAACTCGATGAACTCGATCCGGTAGTGATGGGCACCGGCGGCCGTCCGCAGCAGCGGCGTGGTCTTCAGACGGCCGCCCAGCCCGACGATCCGCGCGAGCAGCGAGCGCGACGTGTTGGCGCCGGTGCGTCCCGAGGGCACGAGCCGCGTGCCGGCGGGCGGGAGCTGCGTGTCGGCCGCGTCGGATCGAATGGTGATCCAGCCCGTTCCGGATTTCACCGGCAGGACGTAGTGCCCCGCGAACGTTTCCCCGGCGCGAAGAAGCACCGTGTCGCCAGGCTGCGCGTCGTTGATCGCCTGCTGAAGATTCGTGTACGCACAGCCGCTGTGACACACCCTTCGAGTCGCCGCCGAGGCCGGCATCGCCATCGACGCGGCGCAGATCATCCACAGAGCCACCTTCACACGTTCGGGCACGGATCCTCCATCCTGGGGGTTATCGGTGAGACGGAACCCCGCGACGGAGGCAAGGATGAGACCGGCGCGCTAAGTCGCTGGTTCAGGGCCGGTTCAGGGCGTTGTCGCGCGCGGCGTCACGGCAATGTCAATGAATCGAACTGAGCCGTATGTAAGAACTCCCACGGCCAGCGCCAATCGCGTCACCGCGGACCGCCCTGATGAGGCGTACGTGTTGCATAGCGCGCGGCAGCATGGCATCAGAGACGTCGATGAACGACTGGGAACGCGCGGAAATCGCGCGCAGTTCCGTGGAAGCCACGCTGACACCCGAAGCGCGGCTCCGCATGATGCCCGCGACATTCAATCGATACGCACAGCCGCCGATCGATACGGCGTTCCCGCTCGAATACGCGTACCATCTGCTCGGTGATGTGCGAGGCCGCCGCGTCCTCGATCTCGGGTGCGGGTCCGGGGCGAACACCATCCTGCTCGCGGCTCGCGGGGCCCAGGTCTGCGGGCTCGATATCTCGGAGGAGTTGCTGCGCCTCGCCAGGCGGCGCCTGGCGATCAACGGCCGCGGCGATCAGGCGGTGTTCGTCACCGGTTCCGCCCATGCGCTGCCGTTCGCTGACGGGTCGATCGACATCGTGTTCGGCATCGCGGTCCTGCACCACCTGGATCTCGCGCGCGCCTGTTCTGAGGTGCGGCGGGTCCTCACATCGGGCGGACGTGCCATCTTTCAGGAGCCGGTTTCGAACTCATCCGCGATCCGACGGGTCCGCTCGCTCATTCCGTACCACGCGCCTGATATCTCGCCGTACGAGCATCCGCTCACCGACGCCGAGCTGAGCCGCTTCACCGACGCGTTCAGCCGCCAGTCCACACGCGCCTTCGCGCTCCCGCATGTGCGCGTCGGAGAAGTACTGCCCATCGTCAGGCAGCGACTGCACAAGATGTACGAGTGGGATCACGCGCTGCTTCACGCGGTCCCCTCACTGTCCCGCTACGCCTCGATACGGGTTATCGACCTGACGAAATGATGCGCAGGTTCTTCGGCGCGGGCGGCGGACCGGTCGTCGACGAGATGGGCATGGTGCCCGCGATGACCGTCGACGCGATCTGGCGCAGCGCCGCCACGTTCGCGCCTACCGGACCGCCGTCCGTTGCGGCCTTCAGCAGCGGGCTGCCGGTGACCAGGCGATAGTCGCCGATGGACGTCGAGACGAACGCCGTCTCGAACGGCGTGTCGAAACGGTTGCCGGATGGATATCTCGAGGCGGAGGCGCCGGAGATCCAGTTGCCGCGCACGATCCCGTCGGGACAGTACAGGTTCAGCGCGGCCGTGCCGTACGACGTGAACGACGCGGCGATGCCGTACGAGTTGTGCCGCGTCGCATTGTTGGTGAACTGGAATCCGGCGATCGGACGCGGGGCCGATGACGTGCCTCCATACATATAGACGAGCGACGTTCCGTCGAAATCCACCGTGTTGCGATCGATGACGACGTCGCGCGGCCCCTCGCCGACGAGGAAGGCCCATCCGTTTCCGCCCAGCGACTTCGACAGCCCGTACAGAAGGTTGTCGCGGATCTGGATGTTCCGCGTCTGCCGGCTCGTGTTCGGGTAGTCGTACCCGAGAATATTCACACCGGCGCCGCTGTTCCGGACGACATTGTGCTGGATGACGACGTCCGCGACGACGCACCAGGGGCACCCGCCGTCCTGATTGCGGGGGGTCAGCACGATCGCGTAGCCCACCTGCGCGCTCTTCCAGTTGTTCTCGAACAGGTTGTATTCCACGCGGACATCGCGCGCGTTCTTCAGCTCGAAGAGGTTCTTCACCGTCCACGTCGTGGCGCTCGACGGCGGCGTGCCACTCGTACCAGTGCCGCCAGTGTCGGTGAAACTCGTCCCGGTCACGGTCCAATACCGCGACTGGCTCCCGCGCGTGCGGCCGAACACCTTGTACTCCGTCGCGCCGGACACCTGGCTCCACGTCACCGTGACAGCGCCGCCGCTGATCGTGACGGCTGCCTCCGCCGACGCGAGCGAATGTCCCGTCGTCCCCTGCCCGACCGGACGGCGCGCCACGACGCGGTACGCATACGTGCCGGCAGGCAGGCTGCCTCCTGACGCGGCGGCCGCGCGCACGCCGGTCGGCGCGCTGATGATCGGATTGCGCCATGACATCGGGCGCGTGAGGCGGTTATACCGAAGCGTCACGTGCTCGGTGACGAGGTTCGGAATCGACGGATCGGCGCCGCCGAACAGCACTACCTCGCCGGCGGCTTCGAGATAGTTGTTCTCGATCACGATTTGGCCGGGTGCGTTCCATCCGCCGATCGCCTGCGTGTCGCCGCCGGCCCCCTTGCAGTCGCTCACGTACGAATTGCGGATCGTGACGGCGCTGGCGTTCAGCGAGATGCACCGTTTCTGGCCGTACTCGGGGCTGCCGTGGACGTACACGCGATCGAGCACGAAGTCGTGCGGCACCAGCGACAGGTCCGACTGCGCGCGCGAGCCGTCACCGAGTTCGATGATGTCGCCGATGCCCAGATGGTTCGGCTGGAACGTGAGCAGCATGAGGCGCCAGTGGTGCGCACCGGCCGCGGTGCGGAGCGCCGCCATGCTGTTGCCGGACTCGATCCTGGCGAACTTGGCCGCCGACGCGGGCGTCACGCGCGTCGTCGCTCCGGGGACCTGGTCGTCCGGCAGGTCGGATCGCAGCGTGATGAACGTTGTGCCGCTCTTCACCGGCAGCTTGAAGTTGCCGCTGAACGTCGCACCCGCCTGGAGCCGGATCTCGTCGCCGGGCTGTGCACTGTTGAGCACCTGCTGCAAGTCTTCGCCGGCGCGAACGACGCGCACGGCCCCACGAACCGGGACGGAAACGAGCGCCGCGCACACGGCGAGCGCAAGGACACCAGGACCTCGACTGGACATGGACCAGGGACCACCTTTGTTGGGTTATGGCGAGGTCCCAAGGCAAGCAGAGTGCCCGGGTGAAAACCGTGAAATTCTGGCCGGAAATCAGCGTAGGGGCGCGCCGCGGCCGCGGGACGCCGTTACGGCACGGTGTCCGCGATCACAGAGTTGGGTCGTAGCTCAGCCGTGGGGCGGCTATGTGGCTCAGAGGTTTAGCGCCAGGTCATCTTGTCGACGCCGGACGGGGGCGGAGACCGATGGCGCCGTAGACGGCCTGCACGTCCGCGCCGAGATCGCTCCCATCCGAGGCGGCCCCGGCAAACCGGCTGCCGGGCTTCAGCCCGTAGTTGCCGTTCGCCGGATCGACGAACTGGCTGAGGAATTCCTGGCGCGGGACGATTTGATTCGAAGGCGGGTACAGCTTCGCGTTGCCGCCGCCGATGCCGTTGGTGGCGAACGCCGATCCGGGAAAATACACATCGAGCGTATCGAGTCCAGACGCGCGATCGCTCCCGTGCACGCCGTACTTGTTGTTGAGCACCAGGTTGTCGCGAAACTCGAAGCCGAGGATCGGCTGTGGCTGGCGCTTCGATCCGCCGTAAGCCTCCACGATGTTGCCACCCTGGATGACCGTGTTGTGCAGCACCTTCACATCGGTCGGCCCGTTGCCGACGAGCAGGAACATTCCGCGGCCGCCCCACCGGTTGTCGATGTCATAAAAGAGGTTACCTTCGATCCGCAGCCGCCGCGCCGGGCCGCTCGGGTGCACATCGTCCGATCCTGTGATGCTCACGCCGCCGCCGGCGTGGCGCACGAGGTTCCGCCGGAAGGTCACATCCTCGACGGTGCACCACGTGCAGGCACCGTCCTGGTTGCGCGGCGTGAACAGCACGGCGTAGCCTGCCTGGCCGTCCACCCACGAGTACTCGATCAGGTTCTCCTCGACGAGCACGCGGCGCGCATTCTTCAGCTCGAGGTCGTTCTTCACGACCCATCCCTGCTGACGCCACTCCTCCGGCTTCGTCAGTTGGTTGTGGCGAATGACGATGTCGGAGGGGACGAGGCCCGACACCGCGGGATCGGCTCCGCCGAACAGGATGTTCTCCCCCGCCGCCTCGAGATAGTTGTTTTCGATCGTGTACGGACCGGGACCGTTCCAGCCGGCGATGGCCTGACTGTCCTGACCACGCGACTTGATGTCCGAGATGTACGAATTCCGGATGGCCGTGTTGGCGCTGTTGAGCGCGATGCCGCGCTTCTGTCCGACCTGTCGGTCGCCGTGGATGTAACAGCGATCGACGACGAGACCGCGCGGAATGTTGTCGGCGTTGCGCTGCCGGGACGACCCGTCGCCGAGCAGGAGGATGTCTCCCACACCGTTCGCGTTGCCGCGGAATTCGAGCAGCACCAGCTGCCACTGGTGTGCGCCCGGAGCCGTGCGAAGCACGGGTTGACGGTTGGGCGACTGCAGCTTGGCGAGGGACGCCGCGCGCGCGGGCGTCATGCGGACGTCGGCGCCGACCGCCGGCTCGCCGCCGGTCCGCAGCGTAATGGGCCCGTCGCCCGCGCTCGCGGGCAGCACGAAGTTGCCCGTGTAGATGGCACCGGGGGCGAGCGCGACGACGTCGCCCGGACGCGCCGCGTCGAGCGCGGCCTGGAGATCACCGTTCGCCGGTACGTCGATGGTGCGGGGATCGACCGGTGCGGTGACGAGTGTCGGCGCGATGCCGAGCACGAGCATGCCCGCGATCAGAAGCGTCATGTGTTTGATCGTCACGAGTTGCCGAAAAAAGGGCCCGCGGAGGTTCGGTCCGCGGGCCCGCATTCGAAACGCAGCCGGCGGAGGATGCGGACATACGCCGCAGGCGCGCCGGCCACGGCTCGAAACGTTGTGGCTCAGGCGGCGCGCCGCACCGCCGAGGCCAATCCAATCAATGCCGCACCGACGACGACCATGGCCGCTTCGTCACGGACGCCGTGAGCCGGCTGCACTGCTACCGTCGGATGATCCGCACGCACCTCCGCAGGAGATTCCACCCTGGCCGGGGCGCCGATCGCCGACGAGGCGGCGAAGATGCCGATCGTCAGCGCGATCACCTCGAGATACCGTCCGAACCGCTTCACCTCTGGTCCCATCACGCGTTTCCTGGTAACGACGAGATATCAATCGTTGTGCCACGGGTTTGCGGGGACTCATGGTCGAAAAAGCGGCAACGCGGTGCTCAGATTGGGTCGTCGATGCCAGCACGGCGGATCTGTCGAGGTACAAGTCTTGAATAGAGTGGGAAAAGAAATGGACACCGGTGCGTTCGTGCAGCCGGTTAATGCACTTGCGCGGCGCGACGCCGCGCGCGGGAGATCATGAAAAAGCCTTATGTTGCGATCGTGGACGATGACGCGGCGTTCGCCGCGTATCTCCGCACGTTCCTTTCCCTTCGCGGATATGAAGCCCGTTGCTACGCGCGCGGCGACGAAGTGCTGGCGACGATGAAACAGCAGGAAGCGCCGGACGTCGTCCTGCTGGACGTCATGATGCCGGGTCTCGATGGGCTGGCCACCCTGCGCGCGCTCAAGACGTCGCGCCCCGAGGCCCAGGTGATCATGTTATCGGGCCGAAATCAGGCGTCGACCATCGTCGAGGCGGTGCGGCTCGGCGCGGCCGACTACGTCGTCAAACCGGACGACCCGGAAGGGCTCGGCGAAATTGCTCTCGATGTCGCAATCAAGAACGCCATCGAGAAAAACCGGCTCGTGTCCGAGCTCAGCGAGCTGCGTCAGCAGCTCAGCGACGACGAAGACCGATCGGTCTGGGGCAACAGCGAGAAGATGCTCGCCATTGCCACCGTCATCGAACAGGTGGCGGACAGCGACGTCACCGTGCTCATCCGCGGCGAGAGCGGCGTCGGCAAGGAACTCGTCTCCCGGGCGATTCATCAGCGATCGACGCGGCGCAACCGTCCGTTCGTCAAAGTGAACTGCGCGGCGATGCCCGCCGAGCTGCTCGAGAGCGAACTGTTCGGCCACGAGCGCGGCGCCTTCACCGGCGCGGCCACCACCCGCATCGGCAAGTTCGAGCAGGCGGACGGCGGCACGCTGATGCTCGACGAGATCGGCGAGATGAAGCCCGCGCTCCAGGCCAAGCTCCTGCACGTGCTGCAGGACGCGGAGTTCACCAAGCTGGGCAGCAACAAGCGCATCCAGGTGGACGTCCGCGTCGTGGCGGCCACGAACCGTGACCTCGAGAAAATGATGCTCAGCGGCGATTTCCGCGAGGACCTCTATTACCGCCTCAAGGTGATCGAGCTGACCGTGCCCGCGCTGCGCGAGCGGCGCGACGAGATTCCGACGTTGACGGACTTCTTCGTCGCACGCTACTCGCGCAAGTACAACCGCCCCGGACGGCCCGTGTCGGACCATCTGCGGCAGTTGTTCCTGCAATACGACTGGCCCGGCAACATCCGCGAACTCGAGAACATGATCAAGCGGATCGTGATCCTGCAGGACGAGCACCTCGTCGTGCGCGAGATCGAACGCAACATGCAGCGTGCGGCCGCGGCGGCGCTCCCCAGCACCGCGGCCGTCGCCGCGGCGGTGGCGCCGCTGGCCGTGGCCGCGGGTATGCCGATCGGCGCCGCCGCGTACGGCGCGCCCGCGATACCGGCCGCGGCACCGGTCGAGCCTGAACCTGCGCCTGAGCCCGGAGCGCCGAGCGACGACGTGGCCGAGACCGGCGGCGGATCGCTCGCGACCGTCGCGAAGGCGGCGGCGATGAAGGCGGAGCGTGCGGCCATCGAACAGACACTCCGGCAGGTGCACTGGAACCGCCGCAAGGCGGCGCAGATGCTCGGCGTCAGCTACAAGACTCTGCTCAACAAGATCAAGGAGTGCGGCATTACGAGGGTCTGACGCTTCTCGATGCTGAATGCTCGATGCCGAATGCTGAGCGCTCAATGGCAGAGGCGCGACCACGCGCCTTCCCGTTGAGTCGTCAGCTTCAGCATTCGGCATTCCGCATTCCGCATTCAGCATCGACAGGCTCACAGTAGGCATCGCATTACCCGCTGTTGCCGTTGCGGCTGTGCTCGACGCCGCGCCCAGCTCGACACATCTCCCGTCATTTCCCCAATTTCTGGAACGGCGTTCACTCGTGGCATCACGCTTGCTCGACTGCAGACGTGCACACGACTCGAGATTCCCGCGCGAGTGACGGTCCCGACGACGACGCACCGGCGTCGAGATCCGTCGAGGAGGTCCGTGGCCGCGCATGCGCCGACCTGCTGGGGTCGAGCGAGAAGATGCGTGAAGTGCGCGAGCTGATCGCGCGCGTCGCCGACACCGATGTCACCGTCCTCATCCGTGGGGAGAGCGGCACCGGCAAGGAACTCGTCGCGCGCGCGGTGCACGCTGCGTCGCCGCGCCGGGACCGCGCGTTCGTCAAGGTGAACTGCGCGGCGCTGCCGGCCGAGCTGCTCGAATCGGAGTTGTTCGGCTTCGAGCGCGGCGCGTTCACGGGCGCCATCCAGCACAAACCCGGCAAGTTCGAGTTCGCGAACTCCGGAACGATGTTCCTCGATGAGATCAGCGAGATGGGCGGCGCGCTGCAGGCCAAGCTGCTGCAGGTCCTGCAGGACGGTGAGTTCGCACGCCTCGGCGGCCGCCATGACGTCCGCGTGGACGTGCGCGTCGTCGCCGCCACGAACCGCGATCTCGAGTCCGCGGTTGCCGACGGGCAGTTCCGCGAGGATCTGTACTTCCGGCTGAACGTCGTCTGCATCACGCTGCCGCCGCTGCGTCAGCGCCGCGACGAGATCCCCGCGCTCACCGATCACTTTCTGCGGTATTACGCCGAGCATTACAACAAGCCCGCGCTGGCGCTGGCCACCGACACGCTGCGGCTGTTCGCGGAACACGACTGGCCGGGCAACGTGCGCGAGCTGGAGAACATCGTGAAGCGGATGGTCATCCTCGGGACGGATGCGCCCATCCGCCGCGATCTGGCGGACGCGATCGCCGGCCGCGCGGGACGTGTCGGACCGATTCCGGCGCTCGAATCGACAACGCCGCCGCCGGCGGCGCCTCCCCCCGCGCCGGCGGCACCGCCCGCGGAAGCCGCGGCGACGGCGCCCGCGCCCCCCCGCGAACTGACCGGATCGTTGAAGGACATCGCGCGTCTTGCCGCACGCGAGGCCGAGCGGGAGCTGATCTTCCGGACGCTCCAGCAGACGCGCTGGAACCGCCGCGAGGCCGCGGAGATCCTCGGTATCAGCTACAAGGCGCTGCTCTACAAGATCAAGGATGCGGAGCTGGACAAAGCGTCGTAATGGCGTCCGATCCATTCGTCCACGAGGATTTCCGCGTGCTCACCCCCGAGGCCTTCGACTTCGTTCTGAACAACGAGCTGAAGCGCGCGGTGCGTTCGCAGAACTTCCTCACGCTCGTGCTCGTCGAGCCGCAAGCCGGGATGGAGCCGCGGCCGCAGGCCGTGCGCCAGATCGCGCGGCTCGTGAGCCGCGAGATCCGCGAGACCGATCTGCTGTCGACGACCGAGGACGGCCGCCTCGCGATGGTGCTGCTCGACGCGGATCTGCAGAACTCGATGCGCGTGATCGAGCGGCTCGTCGCGCGTCTCGAACACTACGAATTTCCAACGCCGCTGGCCATCGAGGTCGGGGCGGCGTGTTGTCCCACCCATGGCGTCGACGCCGAGACGCTGCGGCGGGTGGCGGAAGGCCGCCAGGTCGATCCGCGCCGCGAGCCTCGCGGCAGCGCCTCCAACGCGCAATAGAGGACGGTTCCCGATGATGAGATCAGCATTGACGGCGTTCTGTTTCCTGATTCTGCTGAGCACGGCCGGTGCGGCACAGGAGCCGCGGTCGTCGTCTCCCGCGACGCCGCCCGCCGCGGCACCGCCGCCCGTCTCCGCCGACTACCGCCTCGTCCCCGGCGACAAGCTGCGGATCGAGGTCTACAAGGACGATCAGCTCTCCCAGTCGCTGCAGGTGCGTCCCGACGGCAAGATCACGCTGCCGCTGCTCGGCGACGTCGCGGCGGCCGGCAAGACGCCGACCGAGCTGCGCGATTCGCTCGCGGGCTCGCTCAAGGAATACGTCACCAACCCCGTGGTCACCGTCATCGTCGTCGAGGCGACGCCGCCCACGATCTACGTCATGGGCGAGGTGAACAAGCCGGGGCCGCAGCAGATGCGCGGCCCGTTGTCGGTCCTCCAGGCGCTCGCGATGGCGGGCGGCTTCAAGGACTTCGCGAACACGGGGGACATCACGATCCTGCGCAAGTCGCTCACGGGCGTGCAGCGGCTGCGGTTCAACTACAAGGACGCCGTCAAGGGGAACGGATCGCCGGTGCTCCTGCAGCCCGGCGACACCGTCATCGTTCCGTGAGGAGCCGCGTCATGCGACAGCGCATCGCCGCGCGCGGCGTCATCGTGATCGCACTGCTGACCTGGAGCGTGACGGCGCCTGCGCAGCAGCAGGACGAGCTCCGCAACCGGCCGATTCCCGGGTGGTCGTTCATCCCGGGCGTCACGATCGGCACGCTGTTCGATTCGAACGTGGGGCTCGCGTCGGAGCCGGTCGGCGACGCGCGAAACGAGGGAGATCGCCAGTTCCTGGTGCAGCCCTCGGCGCAGCTCGTCTTCAACGGAAAGTACACGAACTTCGATGCCGGGTATCGCGGATACCTCCGGCGATATGAGGACTTCGAGGCGCTCAACGGCTATGACCAGCGCGGGATCGTGAGCCTGCGGCGTCGCGCGACGCGGCACGTCACGTTCTACGCCAGTGAGAGCTACACGCAGTCGCCGACGACGGACGAACTCGAGCTGAACGGCGTGCCCTTCTCGCGGGTCGGGTCGCGGCAGAACGACGTTCAGGCCGGGATCGACGCGCAGGTCGGGCCGTTCACGTCCGTCTCGGCGCGGTACGACCTCACGTCGGTGGCGTTCGACCGCGACTCGCCGGGGTTCAACGGCGGCTACGTCCACGGCGTCGTGGGCACCATGAACCACAAGATCGCGGCGCACGTCTCGATCGGCGGCGAATACCGGCTGCGCCTCGCGCGGCTCGACGACGGGGCCCGTGACATCACGTTCCACGACGCCGGCGGCACGATCCACGTGCAGACGGGTCCGCATACCAGCATCGACGGGGCCGCAGGGGTCGCGTTCGTCTCGGCGTCCCAGTTCGACGCCTCCCGCACGGGCCCGTACTTCCGTGGAGCGATCACGCAGGAACTCGAGTACGCGACCGTCGGTGGCGCGTTCGAGCGGACGTTCGTCCCGTCGTTCGGCTTCGGCGGCACGACGCGGACGCAGGAGGTGCGAGGCTTCATCCGCATGCCCATCGAACGCCGGATGTACGTGCAGGGCACCACCACCTGGCGGCGCTCGAACCCGTTGATTGCGACCGAGCTGCAGCTCGACACGCTGCGGCTGCAGTCCACCGTCGGCTACTCGCTGTCGCGATGGCTGCATCTCGAAGGCTTCTACCACTTCACGCGCCAGGAGACGCAGCTCGGCGGGTTGATCGGCCGTCACCGCGCGGGGATCCAGGCTGTCATCGCTCAACCCATGAGGCTCCGATGATTGAGGAACGTTCAGTCCATCCGCTCGATTACGTCTCCGTCCTGCGCCGCCGCCAGTGGTGGCTCGTCAGTCCGCTCGTCGCGTGCGTGATCATCGGCGCGCTGTTCGCGCTGTTCCTCCCGCGCACGTATCTGTCGCAGGCGCAGATCGGCGTCGCGGCGCCGACGCTCTCGCCCGAGCTGCTGCGCGGCGTCAGCTCGCTCGACAAGGTGGAACGTCAGCGCGCGATTTCCCAGCAGCTGCTCAGCCCCGCCGTGCTGCAGCGCGTCGTGCGTGAGGAGAAGATCCGGCCCGCGCAGCCGGTGGAAGACGTCGCCGCGTGGCTCCGCGGAAACGTGGAGCAGAACATCTCGGTGCCACGCCCGATCGGACGCACCGACAGCGGCTCGAAAGGGCTCGACAGCTTCATCCTCGGCTACACCGACAGCGATCCGCAGCGCGCGCAGCGTATCGCGAACCGACTCGCGTACGTCTTCGTCGAAGAGAACTCCAAGCGGCAGACCGAGCGCGCGGAGAACACGTCCGAGGTGCTCGGCCAGCAGCTCAGGACCAGCCAGGATCGGCTGACGAAGCTCGAAGACGATCTGCGGCAGAAGAAGGAGGCCTACATGGGCCGCCTTCCGGACCAGGTGAACGCCAACGTCCAGATGGTCAACGGGCTGCGCAGCCAGCTCGAGTCCATCTCGAACCAGTTGCGTGGCGAGCAGGACCGGCTCTCGCTCATCGAGTCGCGGCTCGACGCGATGCGGGAGGGCACCGGCGCCGTCGCGATGACGTCTGCCGCGACGTCGACCATTCAGGGCGCGCAGGCGCGCGTGCTCGCGCTGCAGAAGCAGCTCGCGCAGGCGCGCAGCGTCTACACCGACAAGCACCCGGAAATTCAGCGGCTCGAGACCGAACTGGCCGGCGCGCGCGCGGATCTCGGCGCGCTGCGCAAGCAGAACCCGGACGACCGCGATGAGCTGCTCCAGGCGGATCCCGCGTTCCGTCAGCTCCTGCAGGAGCGCGATGCCTCGCGGCTCCGCGTCCGGGACCTCCAGCGCGCTTCGGCGCAGGCGCGCTCGCAGATTGGGACCTACCAGTCGCGCGTGGACGCGGCGCCGATGGTCGAACAGGAGCTCGCGTCGCTGCAGCGCCAGTACGACCTCGAGAAGGTGCGCTATTCCGATCTGACGAAGCAGTACAACAACGCGCAGATGGCCGAGGACCTGACGCGCAAGCAGGGAGGGGAACGCTTCAGCGTGCTCTATCCCGCCAGCCTGCCGGACACGCCGATCTCACCGAAGCCGCTGAAGATCATGGGCCTCGCCCTCGCGGTGGGCTTCGTGCTGGGCGGCGTGCTCGCCGTCGGACGCGAGTTCATCGACCGGTCCGTGCACGACGTGCGCGCGCTGCAGAGCGAATTCGAAGTGCCCGTGCTCGGCGAGATCCCGCACATCACGGCATGAAGCTGGCACAGACCATTTCCGTGGAGCAGACATGAGCCGCATTCAGGACATTCTCAACAAGGCCGAGCGCGAGGGGGGCGTGCGCCGCACGCGCCCCATCAGCGACGGCCAGTCGGCCGCCGCGACGATGCCCCCGCCGGTGGCCGAGACGACGCCGGCGCAGGAAGACGCGCCGCTGTGGGTGCCGCCGCCGGTCGCGCCCGCCCCGGACGAGGACACCGCCGGCATCGACATCCGCATCGATCGGCGCCTCGTCGCGGCGCTCGCACCCCAGTCGCTCGCCGCGGAGCAGTACCGCTCGCTTCGCACGCGGCTGATGCGCGCCGCCGCCGGCCGCAGCCTGCGCTCGATCATCATCACGAGTCCGGGCAAAGGGGACGGCAAGACGCTGACGGCCGCCAATCTCGCGCTGACGATGGCGGAGGACTTTCAACAGCGGGTGCTGCTCGTGGACGCCGACCTGCGGCGGCCGGCGCAGCACGAGCTGTTCGGGCTCGGCGATGTCGCGGGCCTGACGGACGTGCTGATGGGCGCCTCGACGCTCGAGTCCGCGCTGATCGCGATCGAGGATCAGCATCTGACGGTCCTCCCCGCCGGCATGCCCGCGACGCGGCCCGCGGAGCTGCTCGGATCCGCCGCGATGCGCCGCGTCATGGAGACGCTGCGCGCGCGCTTCGACCGCATCATCTTCGACATGCCCCCGGTCGAACCGCTCGCGGACGTCAACATCCTCGCCCCCCTCGTCGATGGCGTCCTCATGATCGTCCGCGCCGGCATGACGCCCAAGCCGGCCATTGAGCGCGCGCTCGCCGGGCTCGACGTCTCGCGCGTGCTCGGCCTCGTCCTGAACGAAACGGGCGGGGACGGCACCAACGAACGCTACGAAGGATATGGATACATCGCCGGATAGGAACGGTCCCGGGTCATGCAGCTGTTCAACCGATACGTCTCGACGCGCAGTCTCACCGTCTTCGCCGGTGAGCTGCTGCTGATATTCGGATCGGTCGCGCTGGCCGCGTCGCTGCAGAACACCCCGGATCTCCCGGGCAACCTGTGGAAGATCGCCGTCGTCACCGTGATTTGCCAGCTGTGCCTGTACTACAACGACTTCTATGATCTGACCGCCGTCCAGACGAGCCGCGAGCTCGTGGTCCGGCTGCTGCAGGCGGGAGGCACCGCGTCGATCGTGCTCGCGGTGATGTACTTCGTCGTGCCGGATCTGATGATCGGCAACGGGATTTTCGTCTCGTCGCTGTTCGTCTTCCTCGTGGCCATCCTCATGTGGCGCCTGGCATTCAACCGCCTCACCGGATCGCTCCGGCTCGAGGAGCGTGTGCTGTTCGTCGGCACGGGGGAAACGGCACGGAAGGTCGCGCGGCAGGTGCTGGACCAGCGCGCGTTCGCCTACCGCATCATCGGCTTCATCGACGACGACGCGTCGCGCATCGGGGAGCGGATCGTCAATCCCGCCATCGTGGGCACGCCGGCGGACATCGACCGCCTCGTCCAGCAGCATCACATCGACCGCATCGTCGTCGGGTTGTCGGACCGGCGCGGCAAGCTCCCGCTCGAGGAACTGCTGCGGGCCAAGATGGCCGGGGTTCGCGTCGAGGACGCGACCACGACGTACGAGCGGGTGACGGGCAAGATCCTGATCGACGACCTGCGCCCGTCCTGGCTGATCTTCTCGGACGGCTTCCGCGTGTCGCGCGTCATGCGTCTGATGAAGCGAACCATCGACCTCACGCTGGCGCTGGCGCTCGCGCTCGCGACGTTTCCGCTGATGCTGTTGACGGCGCTCGCGGTGTGGCTGGAGGACGGGTCCCCCATCCTCTACCGGCAGGAGCGCGTCGGCGAGAACGGCAAGACGTTCGTCCTGTCGAAGTTTCGATCGATGCGCCACGACGCCGAAACCGGCACGCCGATATGGGCGCGCGACGGCGACGAGCGCGTCACGCGCGTCGGCCGCGTGATCCGCACGACGCGGCTCGACGAGCTGCCGCAGCTGTGGAACGTCGTGCGCGGCGACATGAGCTTCGTCGGCCCGCGACCGGAGCGGCCGTACTTCGTCGACGCGCTCTCCCGCGCGATCCCCTTCTATCAGCAGCGCCACGCCGTCAAGCCGGGGCTCACCGGCTGGGCGCAGGTCAAGTACCGCTACGGCTCGTCCCTCGAAGACGCCATGGAGAAGCTGCGCTACGACCTGTACTACGTGAAGCACCTTTCCATCTTCTTCGACCTCACGATCGTCTTCGATACCGTGAAAGTCGTGCTGTTCCGCAAGGGGGCCGCATGAGCGGAACGGCGCCCCCGCCACCGGACGGCGAGGGCTACGCCTGGGCGACCGAGGATCGGGAGCAGGTCGCCGTCATCGCGAGAAACGTCACGACGCGGTACCTCGCGATCGCGGCGGACATGCTCATCGGCTTCCTGATGCTCCCGTTCAACCTGCACCACCTGGGGCAGGACGCGTACGGGCTCTGGATGCTGACGGCGTCGGTCACCATCCACGTCTCCATCCTCGACCTCGGGTACGGCGGCGCGCTCGTCAAGTTCGTGGCGCAGTACCGGGCGCACCGGGACCCGCAGGCGCTCAACGAGATTGCGAGCACGCTGTTCTTCGTCTTCGCCGCGGTGGGAGTCACGGCCTACACGATCGCGGCCGGGCTCGCGTTCAACCTCGACCACCTGTTCCGGATCTCGGCCGCGCAGGCGCAGACGGGCCAGTGGCTGCTGCTCATCATCGGCCTCAACGTCGCGTTGAACTTTCCGTTCAGCGTCTACGGCGGCGTCGTCAGCGGATTCCAGCGCTACGACGCCAACAGCCTCACCGCGATCGCGAGCAGCATCGCGGTGGCGCTCACGAACGTCGCCATCCTGCTGGGCGGATTCGGCCTCGTGCCGCTCGTGGCGGCCACGACGTCGGTGCGCCTGCTCACCTATCTGATCTACCGTCGCAACGCGCTGCGCGTGTATCCTCCGCTGCGCATCTCGCCCTCGCTCTTCCGGCGCAGCCGGCTCCGCGAAGCGACGGGGTTCAGCGTGTACTCCTCGCTCATCGACTGGGCGAACCGACTCAATTACGGCCTCGACGCCGTCGTCATCGGCGCGTTCATGGGAAGCGCGCCGGTCGCGGTCTGGGCGATCGCCGAACGGGTGATCTCCGGCACGCAGCGATTGACGAATCAGTTGAACGGCGTGCTCTTCCCCGTGGTCGTCGACTCCGACGCGAGCAACCGTCCCGAGCGGCTGCAGCGGCTGCTGCTCGAAGGCACGCGCTTGTCGCTGGCGATGGTGCTGCCGATCGCGGTCTCGCTCATCGTGCTCGCGGATCCGCTGGTCCGCTCGTGGGTGGGCGCAAAGATGATCGGCAGCGCGCCGATCATCCAGATCCTCGCGGTGGCCGTCGTGCTCCGCGTCGGCAACGCCACCGGGTCCACGCTGCTCAAGGGGTCGGGGCGGCATCGCTATCTCGCGGCCGTCAACATCACGACGGGGCTCGCGAATCTCGCCCTGAGCGCCACGCTGATCCACGCGTTTGGCCTCATCGGCGTCGCCGTCGGCACGCTGATTCCGATCGCCATCTCGACCACGTGCGTGCTCCATCCGGCCGCGTGCCGCCGTGTGGACTTACCGCTGAGCCGCAGCCTCCGGCAGGCCATCTGGCCGGCGATGTGGCCCGCCGCCGTGGCGGCGATCGCGTTGCTCGGCTCCCGCCAGATCTCATCCGGCACGCTTCTGGCTGTGATGTTCCAGGCCGGGGCGGCCGCGGTGCTCTATTTCGGTCTGTTCTTCTTCATCGCAATCGGCCGCGTGGATCGAACGCTGTACATCGCGCGGCTGAGGCGGCTGCTCGGCCGCGACCGGCAGCTCGCGCCCGCGGCGTGAGCGAAGGAGGGAGACCATCGATGCGGGGAGTCATTCTGGCGGCGGGCAAGGGATCGAGGCTGAACGGGACGGCCGGCGACAAGCCGAAGTGTCTCGTCACCGCCGGCGGACGGACGCTGATCGAACGCCAGATCGACTCACTCGAAGCGGCCGGGATCGACGACGTGGTCGTGGTCGTCGGCTGCCAGGCCCCGCGCGTCCGCGCGGTGTGTGGGCAACGGGTTACCTACGTTGAGAACGTCCGGTACGCCGAAACGAACAGCATGTACTCGCTCTGGCTGGCACGAGCTCTGCTCTATGAGGGGTTCGTGGTCATGAATTGTGACGTGCTCTTCCACCCCGTGCTCCTGCGGGACCTGTTGAGCGCCCGTCATCCCAACGCGCTGCTGCTCGCCTATCGCGACGCCGGCGAGCCGCCGTATGGGGACGAAGAGATGAAGGTGCATGTCCGCTGCGGACGCGTGACGGCGATGTCGAAGCACATGGCGGCCGAGGAGGCGGACGGCGAGAACGTCGGGATCGTCAAGATCGGCCCCGACGCCGCGCCGACGCTCGTGCACATCATGGATCGGCTCGTCGGCGCCGGCGACGTGCGCGCCTGGGCGCCGCGCGCGTTCGGCGAACTGGCCCGCGTGCAGCCGCTGCACGCCATCGGCACGCGCGGCTATCCGTGGATCGAGATCGACTTCCCCGAAGACTACCAGCGGGCGGTGAACGACGTGCTGCCTGCGATCGACGGCGATCCGTTCGAGCAGGACGCGATGCCGCGGGCACGCATGGCGCCGGCTCGCGAATCCGCGCGGCTGGCCACGGGCACCGACGCGTGATGAGGCCCGGCATGTCTCCGTCCGCCGGCGTCGGATCGGCCGCCACGCCGGCTTCGCCCGACGTGCAAAGCGTCCATCCTCCGCGCATCGTCGCGATCGGCGGCGGCACGGGGCTCCCCAACGTGCTGCGCGGGCTGCGCCCGCTGCTCGAAGGAGAACCGGCCGCAGCGCAGGATCGCCTGGTGGCGATCGTCGCGACGTCGGATGACGGCGGCAGCTCCGGACGGCTGCGCGCGGCGTTCCACGTGATCCCCCCGGGGGACATCAGGAATTGCCTCGCGGCGCTCTCCGACAACGAATCGCAGATCGCGGATCTGTTTCAGTATCGCTTCGGCGCCGGCGACGGCCTGAGCGGTCATGCGATCGGCAACCTGGTCTTGACCGCGCTGGCCGACGTGACGAACGACTTCGGGCGCGCCGTCGAAATTGCGGCGCGCGTCATCGGCGCCCGCGGCACCGTGCTGCCGGCAACGACGGAACTCGTCACGCTGGTCGCGGAGTTCCGCGACGGACGCGTGTTGAGCGGCGAGACGGCGATCGCCGCGGCCGGCGGCGCGATCGATCGCCTGAGCCTGCTGCCGCCGCGGCCGCAGTGCCACAAGACGGTGATCGCGGCGCTGCAGCACGCCGACGTGATCGTCGTGGGGCCGGGGAGCCTGTACACGAGCATCCTGCCCCCGCTGCTCGTTCCGGATCTCGCCGATGCGATCCAGGCGTCGTCGGCGGTGCGGATCCTCGTCGCGAACCTGATGACCGAACCGGGAGAAACGGACGACTATTCGGTGCTCGAACACCTGCTGACCATCGAGCGCCACCTGGAGCGCCAGCTGTTCGACTGCGTCATCTACAACACGCAGGCCGTTCCCGAGCCGCTGGCCTCCGCGTATGCGGCGCGGCGCGCCGCGCCGATTGCGACCGGCGCGTTCGAGCTGAAGGTGCTCGAAGGCCTCGGCGTCCGCGCGATCGGCGTGCCTCTCGTCTCCGAGCACCCTGCGGGCAAGATCCGGCATCACCCCGAGCGGCTCGCGTCGGCGCTCACGGCCGTCGCGCAGGGCAAGCTCGGCGCGTGGCGCCGCCGGACGGAGGTCGGAGGCCTCTGAGATGTACGAACGTTTCTACGAGCTGCGCGAGCGCCCGTTCGCGCTCAGCCCGGACCCGGACTACCTGTACCCCAGCCGCGTGCACCGCGAGGCGCTCGACTATCTGCGGTACGGGCTCGAGAGCCAGGCGGGGTTCGTCGTCATCACGGGAGAGATCGGGTCGGGCAAGACGACGCTGCTGCAGGCGCTGCTGCGCAGCCTCGACAGCCAGACGACCGTCGGCCGGATCGTCAACACGCTGCTCGATCCGCGCGAGCTGATCGAAACGATCATGGTGGATTTCGGCCTGGAGCCCGCCGGGCGCACCAAGCCGCTCATGCTGCGCGACCTCGCGCAGTACCTCGTGGATCAGCGGATGGCCGGCCGCCTCGTGCTGCTCGTCATCGACGAGGCGCAGAACCTGAGCCCCGCCGCGCTCGAAGAGCTGCGCATGCTCTCGAACCTCGAAACGGAAAAGTCGAAGCTGCTGCAGATCGTGCTGATCGGCCAGCCGAATCTGCGCGAGCAGCTCGCCGCGCCGGAGCTCGAACAGCTCCGCCAGCGCGTCACCGTCAGCTATCACCTGCAGCCGCTCGATCAGGAGGAAACCGCCAACTACATCAACCACCGTCTGCGCCGGGCGGCGCTTGGAGCTCCCCTGGAGTTTCCGCGCGAAGCGACCGACCTGGTGCACGTCCGCAGCCGTGGTGTGCCGCGCGTCATCAATGTTATCTGCGATGCCGCGCTCGTCTTCGGTTACGCTGAAGAGCGCCGGCACGTCGACCGCGGCCTGATCCAGGAAGTTCTCAAGGAACTCGAGTCGACGGGCGTGCTGGCGCCAGCCGACGGCGTCCGTGCCGACTCGCCCACTCCGGCGATGGCGGCCGTACGACCCGAGCCGGCCGCCGCGCTCGCTTCGGCGACCCGCGGCACCGTCCCGTCCTGGCAGCCGTCGCCCGTCCCGGCGGCGCTGTCGGACGATCGGCGTGCGGCCTTGCTCGATCAGCGGGAGGAAGCCATCCGGCAGCGTGAACGGGAGCTTGCGGAACAGCGTCGGGTCCTCGCCGAGGAATACCGTCTGCTGCGCGCCCGCCGGGCTCCTGCCGCGCCCGCGCCGGTGTCGACCGATCCGCGGGGAACCGTGCGGCACGTCCGGGTACGGCTCGGCGAACCGGCGGCCCGGTTCGAGCCCGCCCGGCCGGAAGGGGCGTGGGCCTGGATCAAACGCGTGATGCTCGGAGGGTCCGAGCCGGCGGTGGAAAAGAACTGATCACACAAGGGAGCGGTCATGTCAGGCATCGCGGAAACGCTGCAGGAGAAGATTCGGACCCGCCGCGCGCGGACGGGCGTCGTGGGACTCGGCTACGTCGGGCTGCCGCTCGCGGTCGAACTGGGCAAGGCGGGATTTCACGCGACCGGCATCGATCTCGACGAGCGCAAGATCCAGGCGATCGCCGACGGACGATCGTACATCCCGGACGTCGCCACCGCTGACGTCCAGGCGCTGCGCGCCGCGGGGCGCCTCGACGCGACGACCGACTTCGCCGCCGTTGGACAGCTCGACACCATCAACATCTGCGTGCCGACGCCGCTGCGCAAGACGAAGGACCCGGACATGTCCTACATCGTCTCGGCGGTCGAAGGCATCGCGAAGCACCTGCACCCGGGGATGCTGATCGTGCTCGAATCGACGACCTATCCCGGCACCACCGACGAGGTCGTCCAGCCGATGCTCGAGTCGACGGGGCTGAAAGCCGGCGTGGACTTCTTCCTGGCGTTCTCGCCGGAGCGCGTCGACCCCGGCAACCCGACGTTCCAGACGCACAACGTGCCGAAAGTCGTCGGCGGCGTCACGCCGACGTGCTCGTCGCTCGCGGCGGCGCTGTACGGCGCGGCGATCGAGACGATCGTGCCGGTCAGCTCGACCCGCGTCGCCGAGATGGTGAAGCTGCTCGAGAACACGTTCCGGGCGGTGAACATCGGCCTGGTGAACGAGCTGGCGCTGATGTGCGACCGCATGAACATCGACGTCTGGGAAGTGGTGGATGCCGCCAAGACGAAGCCGTTCGGCTTCATGGCGTTCTATCCCGGCCCCGGCCTCGGCGGCCACTGCATCCCGATCGATCCCTTCTATCTGTCGTGGAAGGCCAAGCAGACCGGCTTCGACCCGCGCTTCATCGAGCTGGCGGGACACATCAACGCCGGCATGCCGCACTACGTGATCGAGAAGGTGGCCGACGCGCTGAACACGCGGCGCAAGGCGATCAATGGATCCTCGATCCTCGTCGCGGGCGTGGCCTACAAACGCGACATCGACGACGTGCGCGAGTCTCCGGCGCTCGACGTCCTCGGCCTGCTGCACGCGAAGGGGGCGAAGGTCGCCTACGCGGATCCGTTCATCGCCGAGGTCCCCGCACGTGAATGGTCCGGACGGTTCGACCTGAAGGCCGCCGACATGTCGCGCGGCGCTCTCCGCGGCTACGACTGCGTCGTGATCGTGACCGATCACAAGGCGTTCGACTACGACGCGATGCTGAACGAGGTCGACGTGATCGTCGACACGCGCAACGCGATCCGCCGGCCGCATCCCAATGTCTTCAAGCTCGGCGCCCCGCGCGCGGCGACCGAGGGGGAGAACGTCGCGCTCGCATGACGTGGGTGTTCTGGCTCTCTGCGCTCGTCGTCCTGTACGTCTACGCCGGCTACCCGCTGCTCGCGGCCGTCTGGGGGAAGACGCGGGACCGCCGGCCGCGCAAGCGGCGGTTCGAGCCAGGGAGCTGGCCCACCCTCTCCATCATCGTCGCGGCGCGCAACGAAGCCGCCCGGCTCCCCGGGCGCGTCGCCAACCTGCTCGATCAGGAGTATCCAGGCCCGCGCGAAATCATCGTCGTCTCGGACGGATCGACGGATGATCCGGCGCGCGCGCTCGCGCGCTTCGACGCGCGCGTCCGCCTCATCGAGGTCCCCTCCGGCGGCAAGCCGCTCGCGCTCAACGCCGGCGTCGCGGCGGCGCGCGGAGACGTGCTCGTGTTCGCCGATGCGCGCCAGCGCTTCGCCCCCGGCGCGCTCATCGAACTGGCCTCGAACTTCGCAGACCCGCAGGTCGGCGGCGCCACGGGCGAACTGATTCTCGACTGCGAACTCAATCCGGCCGCCGCACCGTCCGTCGGGGACGGGGTCGGACTCTACTGGAAGTACGAGAAACGCCTCCGCCGCGCCGAGAGCCGCATCTGGTCGACCATGGGGGCGACCGGAGCGATCTACGCGCTGCGGCGCTCGCTGTGGCAGCCGCTGCCCGCCACCGCGCTGCTCGACGACGTGCTCGCGCCGATGCGCGCGGTGCTCGCCGGCTTTCGCGTGGTGTTCGACGAGACGGCGGTCGCCTACGATCGCGCGTCCACGGATGCGGCGACGGAGTCGCGGCGCAAGACGCGGACGCTCGCCGGCAACTATCAGATCCTCGCGCTCGAGCCGCGGCTGCTGCTCCCTTTCGTGAACCCGGTCTGGCTGCAGTACGTGTCCCACAAGGTGGGACGGCTCGTGGTGCCGTGGGCGCTCATCGGGCTGTTGATTTCCAGCGCGGCGCTGGCCAACGACGGCTGGCTGTATGCCGCGGCGCTGGTCTTGCAGCTGCTCTTCTATGGACTCGCGGCGCTGGGGGCCTGGCTCGATCGCCGCGACGGGCAGCGCATGACCATGAAGATCAAGTTTCCGCTGGGTGAAACGCGATGATGCTCCGCCGGATCGCGCGCGTCGCGTTCACGTTCGTGGTGATGAACCTCAGCGCCATTACCGGCCTGGCCGCGCTCCGCCGCGGCCGCGAGGTGTGGCGGTGAGCGAGCGGCTGACGTTCGGCTACGGACGCCGGGGCGGCCGCATGGACGCACCGGCAATCGGGAGCCCGTCCGTCGATTCGTCCGACGCGCCGGAGGCCACGGCATCCGTCGTTCACCGCGCGCGCACGCGCGACTGGGCGTATACCCTGCTGTTCTGGTTCACCGTGTTCCTGTTCCTGCGGCCGCAGAACTCGTTCGCTCTCCTCCAGGCGCTGCATCCGACGGAACTGTGCGCGATTGGCGCGACGATCGCGCTCGTCATGTCCCGGATCTCGCGCGGGCAGCCGGTGACGCGGATCACGCCGGAGCTCGTCGGCATCGTCGCGTTCGGCGCGGTGATGCTGGCGACGGCGCCGTTCTCCGTGTGGCCCGGCGGCGTGATCGGCGAATTCCGGAACGGATTCGTCAAGGTCATGATCGTCTACGTGCTCATCGTGAACACGGTGAACACGCCGAAGCGGCTCGAGGCGATCACGTGGCTGCTCGTCGCGGCGTGCGGCTACATCGGATTCCGCGCCGTGCTCGACTACGTCCGGGGGGTGAACCTGATCGAGAACGGACGCGTTCAGGGCGCGCTCACGACCATCTTCCAGAATCCGAACGACATGGCGCTGAACATGGTCGCGCTGCTGCCGCTCGCCATCTTCTTCGCCATGCGCCGCACGAAGACGTCGCACCGTCTCTTCGCCCTCGCGTGCACGGTGGTGATGCTCGGCGCGATCGTCGCATCGCATTCGCGCAGCGGGACGGTCGGCCTGGCCGCGATGATGTTCGTGCTGGCCGCGTTCGCCGTCCGGCGACGCCCCGGCGCCGTCGCGGCGGGCGCGCTCGCGCTCGTGATCTCGCTGCCGTTCCTGCCCGCATCGTACTGGGAGCGCCTGCAGAGCATCACCGACGCGAGCAAGGACGAGACCGGATCGCGCGAGGCGCGCGAGACGCTGTTCCGCGAGTCGTGGCGCGCGTTCGTCGAAAATCCGCTCACCGGCGTCGGCGCCGGACAGTTCGTCAACTGGGATCCCGAGGGACGCGAGGTGCCATGGCGCGAGAGCCATGACGTGTTCCTGCAGGTCGCCTCCGAAATGGGGATTGCGGGTTTTGCGGTGTTCATGTTCCTGATCGCGCGATGGGGACTGTCGGTGCGCGACATCCGGATCATGCTGCGGCGGGAGCGTGGCGCCGCGCGCCGCCGCCATCGCGCGGGTCCGGGTGGTCAGGGATCCCGGGCGGCTCCGGTCGCGACGCTGACGCCGGACGAGCGGGAGCTGTTCGACGCCCACAGCGCGGCGATGGCCGCGTCGCTCGTCGGCTGGATCGTGTGCGCGTTCTTCGCGTCGGTCGCCTACAGCTGGACGTTCTACTACCTGCTGGCGCTGGCGGCGGTGCCGCGCGATCTGCTCGCCGCGCGCCTGCGCGCGCCCGCCGATGCTCGCGCCTCCACCGAGCGGCCCGGGCCCTGGCTCGAGGCGGTGCGGGCATGACGCCCCCGCACCGGCGCCTGCGCGCGGAGGGGCTCGTGCACTCCCGCGCGGCCACGGGCCTGCTGCCGCGCGCCATCAGGCGCCTGCGCGCCGTCGATCGCTCGCTGACGCGCCGCGACGGCGTGCGCCGGATCCTGGTCGACGCGCGCACGCCCGTCAACTTCACGATGATCGCGCCCGTCTATCGCGCGATGTCGCGCGACGACCGCGTCCTGTTCTATTTCACCGCGAGCGAAGAGCCGTCGCGCCTGCGGGCCATCTACCGCGAGGCGCCGGGCATCCGGTTGATCCATCCGGCGCGCGCCGCGCTGATGCGCTTCGACGCGTACGTGGCGTCCGATTTCATGTGGGCGCCGCTGCCCCGCGGCACCTGCCGGATTCAGATCTTTCACGGCGTCGGCGGAAAATACGGCTTCGACGCGCCGACCACGTCGATGCGGCAGTGGGACCGGCTGTTCTTCGTCAACGATCGGCGCCTGCGCAACTTCGTCCTGGCCGGCGCCATCGACCCGGACAGTCCCGCCGCCCGGCTCGTCGGAATGCCGAAGGTCGACTGTCTCGTCGATGGAAGCCTCGCGCGCGACGACACGATCACCGCGCTCGGTCTGCAACCGGAGCGGCCGACCGTCCTGTACGCACCCACGTGGTCGCCGGAATCGTCGCTCAACGCGATGGGTGTCGATCTGATTCGCGAGCTCGTGCGCAGGCCCGTCAACGTCATCGTGAAGCTGCACGATCGGTCGCGCGATCTCCGGCCGCGCTACTCGGGCGGCGTCGACTGGGTGGCGCAGCTGCGTCCGCTGCTGCCGCCCGGCCGCGCGGCGCTCGCGCCGGGACACGACATTTCGCCGTACCTCGTCGCGGCCGACGTGATGGTCACCGATCACAGCTCCGCCGGGTTCGAGTTCCTGCTGCGCGACCGGCCGCTCGTCCGCATCCATCGCCCGAGCCTGCTCGCGCTCGCCAACGTGCACGCCGACTACGTCGCGCTGCTCGCGTCGGTATCGACGTCGGTCGAGTCGGTCGACACCGCGGTCGCCGCGGTCGACCGCGCGATCGCCGATCCGGATGCCGGCTCGGACGTCCGGCGCGCCGTCGCCGCCGATCTCTTTCACGAGCCAGGCGCCGCCACCGCGCGCGCGGTTCGCGAGCTGTACGAAGCGCTCGAACTCGAACCGGCTGAATCGGCACTCGGCAACCGGCGATTCCAATCGACAATCGCCACTCAATCGGCAGTCGCCAATCGGCAATGAAGTACTCGATCGTCATCGCCACGTACAACCGCGCGGCGGATCTGCGCGGGACGCTCCAGAGCCTGGCCGGGCTCCAGCCTGACGGCGACTGGGAAGTGATCGTCGTCGATAACAATTCCACGGACGACACGCGAGCCGTCGTCGAGAGCGCCGGACCGGCATTCCCCGCGCCGCTGCGCTACCTGTTCGAGCGCGAGCAGGGCCGAAGCCCCGCGTTAAATGCGGGCATCCGTCTCGCGTCTGGCGCCATCATCGCCACGACGGACGATGACGTGCGCGTCGAAGCCGACTGGCTGAACGGCGCGTCGGCCGCACTGGAGCGGCTGCACTGCGATTACGTGGGGGGACGCGTGCTCCCGATCTGGCAGCGTCAGCCCCCGGCATGGCTGTCGAATCGCGGCGGGCGCCACTGGGCAGTGATTGCGCTGCTCGATTACGGCGACGAGCCAATCGAATTCGGCCGTCGCGTGCCGCTCGGCGTCAACATGGCGTTGCGGCGCGACGCGTTCGATCGTGCGGGTCTGTTCGATCCGCACACCGGGCGGAAAGCCGGGACGCTGCTCGGCCAGGAGGTGCGCGAGTGGTGCATCCGCGCACGCAACGCCGGGGTCCGCGGCTTCTACGTGCCGGAGATGACGGTCCACCACATCATTCCGGCCTCGCGCCTCCGCAAGGGGTACTTCCGACGGTGGTTCTACTGGCGCGGCATCAGCCGCGCACGCCTCTACGAGCGCGCCGGCCTCGACATGGAGTCGCCCGAGCAGCCCGCACTCGACCCCGCAACCGTTCCGCATCTGCTCGGCGTGCCGCGTTATCTGTTCCGCACCGCCGCCGCCAGCGCCGCCGGATGCGTCCGCGCCGCCCTCCGCGGCGACGCCGTCGCGAGCTTCGAAGAGGAACTCTGGCTCTGGTTCTTCGCCGGCGTCGTCCGTCAGCGGTGGGCGGACGGCCACCGGCCGCCGCGGGGAGCGGGAAGAGGGGCGCGGTCTTCGCTGACCACGAATCCCTGATCACGAATCCCTCATCCCTGATCCTCGGATCCCTGATCCTTATCCCGTATCCCTGATCGCGGATCCCCGATCGTCATCCCGAATCGCTGATCGACAATTCCGGATTCGCGATGAAGGATGCGGGATTGGGACTGGGGATCGAGGATGGGGGATTCGGGATAAGGATCAGGGATTGAAGGATCAGGGATTAGGGATTCGTGATCAGGGATTCGTGTGCAACACGCCTGGGCGCCAGCTCCATCAACTCGTATGCTACCGCGACCGCCCTGGCCGTCGCGCTCCCCGGCCGGAAGAACATCGCCGACGCCACTCGCCTCCGTTCGACCGACCGCTCCTCCGGGTTCGTCAAGGCGCCCTCCACCTGGCTCGCGAGTTCCTCGACAGTCCGCGCGACGGTGGCCGTGGACCGCAGCAGCGCGATCTTCTCGGGGTTGATCCGCGCGACGTGCGCGAGGTCCGGCGCATCGAAGATGGCCAGCGGCCGGTCGAGCACGAGGAACTCGAACCCGATCGAACTGTGATCCGTGACGAGCAGGTCACTCGCGGCCAGATACGGCGACGCATCGGGCGCCTCGACCCGCGCGTACCCCTCCCGTCCGTCGAATCGCGCGAGCCGCTGCCGCCAGTCCACGCCGGCCGCGAACCGCGCATCGAGCAGATAGCAGTTGTCGTGCAGCTTGACGATCACATTGAGACCGCGGCCGAGCAGCGCCGCGATGATCTCTTCCCCCGCGACGTGCAGCGACGAGGCAGGCGACCACGTCGGCGCGTACATGACCGTCGGCCGCCGCGGGTCGAGGCCGAGCGACGCACGTATGGCGAGCCCATCGTACGCGCCGCACGCAAGCGCGTCGAGCTTGGGATAGCCGACGAGCACCGCCTGCTCCGGCCGCACGACGTCGCCGTCGAGATAGCGGCGCAGCCGATCCTCGTTGGCAAACGCGACGCGATCGTAGGGATCGAACAACCCGGCTTCGCGCGGCGGCAGGTCGAGGTTGTATTTGCCCGCGACGCCGTGAAACAGATTCAGACGCGCCCCGACGCGCCGCAGCGGTACCGGGTACCACGGGTCCGCGTTGACGTGCAGGTCGATGCGCATCCAGGTGACCTTCGCTGGATCGACGGCAAACGGCCGCAGGTCCGACCGCTCCAGCATCCGCGCCGCATCGTCGCGCCCTCCGTGCGTCAGGAGCAGCTCGATGCGCGGATCCTGACGCAGAACGTCGACCAGCGGATGCAGGACGCCCAAGCTGAGCGGCGAGCGGCTCTCGATGAGCACTCTTCGCCGTCCACCCAGGCGACCGACGGCGTGGTCCATGCGGTGGACCGCGCGGCGCCAGCGCCCGCCCGGACGCCGTCTCGTTGCGAGGGTCGGCATTACCGTCGAGATCGGCTGCAAACCACGATCCGGCTCTACGGCGCGCCGCTTGCACATCGTTCGTGCCGTCATGAACGACGTCGTGAGCCAGACGATGCTCGTGCCTCCGCTTCCCGGCCCCGCAGACGTGGACGCGACGGTGCTCATCTGCAGCTACAACCGCGCCGACGACTTGCGCGACACGCTCGACAGTCTCGCGCGGACGCGCACCGACGGTTCATTCACGTGGGAGCTCCTCGTCGTCGACAACAACTCGACCGACGAGACCCGCGAGGCGGTGCTCGCAAAGGTCGACGGGTATCCGGTGCCGCTGCGGTACCTGTTCGAGCCGACACAAGGCAAATCCAACGCGCTGAATACGGGATTGCGCGCGAGCCGCGGCCGCATCATCGCGTTCACCGACGACGACGTGCGCGTGCCGCCCGAATGGCTCGGCGAGGCGATCGGCCCGCTGCTGCAACGGCCCGACATCGACTACACCGGCGGACCCGTGCGCCCGATCTGGCAGTCGCCGAAACCACGGTGGCTCGACGAGAGGGGCAATCTCGGCGGCACGATCGCGGTGAAG
>DASSOM010000100.1:0-2075 GCA_035700625.1 Vicinamibacterales bacterium | reverse complement strand
CGAACGCAACTGCCGTCAGTCCGCGCGGACGTAGGTGCCCGATGCGCTGAGCCGCAGAAAGCGGGCGTTGATTAGTGACGCCAGCAGACGGTCGCAGGTCGCATCGTCAAGGCCCCACAACCGTTTCGCCTGCGCACGTGTCAGACTCAACCCGGGCACTTCGATATACTCCGCGCGAATTCGGCACAACCAGTCGGCGAACGTCGTCTGTTCGGCGGATCTCGCGGAGCGTGCTCCCACCGGAACGGCGATTGAAAGCCCCATGCAGCAGGAACAGCAATCAACATTCCACTCCTTGCGCGTGCCGCGCGTCGCCCGAGACGGAGTCGAACCGCGCGATCCCGGGCGGCCGCGCGCGCGGAATATTCCCGCTGCCCTGCGGAAAATTCCGCGCTGCCGTTCGTCGGCGGTCGACCGGACACGGCCTAGGGAACGATCAGAAGTCGATCCTCGACGAGCGTCACGCCCGGCGCGGCCCAGGCCGCGCGTTCGGCCTCCTGCCGCTCGGCGAACGAACGCACGTTGCCGCTGAGCACGACTTTCCCGTCGCTGGCGTTCACGTTGATGCGCCGCGCGTCAACCTCCGCGCTGCGTCTGAACGCCGCTTCGATTCGCTCTCGCACGTCCGTCGGCTTCACTCTCGGTTCGACGACGATGCTGTTGATGACCCCTTTGACACCGAAGAGATCGCGGACGGCGCGCCCCGCGATGTCTTTCTGGTACTGCCAGGGAACGGTGCCATTCAGCGTCACCCAACCATCCGCCACCGTTACCGATACCGAGCCCGCCGGAACGCCCGAGTTCCACGTGAGCGCGGTGAGCGCCGCCTGGGCGATCTCCGTGTCGGTCCGCTCGTACGACGTCGGCAGACGGACGTCGAGATCGTTCGCCACACCCTGCACGCCGAATACGTGGAGCGCGACCCGCTCGGCGGTCTGCTTTTCGGCAAACGTTCGAACGTATCCGCGCAGGGTGACGACGCCCTCGTGTGCCGAGACGCCGATGTCGGTGGCGTCCACGCTCGGATCCCAGTCAAGGGCACTTTGCACGTGCTGTTTCAAGTCCCTGTCAGTCATGAGTGACCTCCACTTCTCGGGAATTGACTTCCACGGCCGCGCGCGTTCGCAGGCGGTGAAGCGATGCGAGCGCGCGATCGAGCGTGGCGTCGCGACGATACAGATCGTCGGCGAACCGGATGGCGCCGTCCTCCGGCATCACCGCGGCCGTCGTGTAAAACAGAATGACCTTGATGGGCCGCGGCAGCGTCACGTGAATCGTCTCCCTGCCGAGCGTCGCCGCCACGATGCGGTCGCGCGTCCATTCCAGGCGGTCCCGCAGTACCCATTCCGCCATGGCGATCGGGTCAGCCAACCGGACGCACCCATGGCTGAAATCCCTGCGGCTTCTGGCGAACAGCGCCTGCGCCGGCGTGCCGTGGAGGTACACGTTCTCGCTGTTGGGCATGACGAACTTGACGAGGCCGAGCGCGTTGCGCGGCCCCGGCCGCTGCCGGACGCGCAGCGTGCCGCGCTCGAGCTCGGCGAGCGCGTCAGCCGTCAGACCCACGCGAGATGCGTTGTCTCCCGCGCCGCGAACGATCTCCATATCCTCGCGCCGAAGGTAGTCGGGATCCCGGCGGATCGCCGGCAGCACCTCGTTGCGCAGAATCGATCGCGGCACGTTCCAGTACGGGCGGAAGACGACCTCGCGCAGCTCCTCCGCGAACACCGGTGTTTCGGTGCGAAGGGCACGGCCGACGATCGCGTCCGTTCCGACCGCGGGCGGTCCTTCCGACGGGACGGCGTCCCACGCCCAAAGGCGAAACATCGGGATGTTCAAAGCGATGAGCGGGCCGCTCCCAAGGTCAGGCAGCCAGCGCAGGCGCTCGAGCCCGAGCTCGATTTGGCGAACACGCTGCCCGGCGATGGTGGTCGCAGATTCCGCGGCCAAAGATCGATAGCGAGGCAACGCCTCGAGCAGCAACCGGTACTGCACGAGCGGGGATCTGAGCGCCCCTGCGAGCGCGCTTACGCGGTGCTCGGAGATCGCGGCGCGGAGCATTGCCGGGAAATCGT
>DASSOM010000099.1:0-3219 GCA_035700625.1 Vicinamibacterales bacterium | reverse complement strand
AGCGATGGGACGCCGTGATCGCGCGCGAGCATCCGCGGCCGCGCCGGCACTGGCGGCGGCGGGCGACTCCGTCCGGATGGCTGGCGACGTTGTCGCGGATGGCGGGGCGCGCGATGGAGCGCGCGGGCGCCGGCCGCGCGCCGCGATCATGAAGATCCTGATTGCGAACGAAGCGCTCGTCGGCGGCGGCGGCGTCGAAAGCTATCTTGCCGCCGTGATCCCGGCGCTCGTGGCGCGCGGCCACCGCGCTGCCGTGCTGCACCTGAATCCGGCCGCGCAGCAGGCGCCGCTGCGGATCGCGCCGGAAGACGTCCCCGCGTTCGGCGTCGCCGACGCAGGGCTCGACGCCGCGCTTGCGCAGGCGGCCGCGTGGCAGCCCGATGTCGTCTTCGCCCACAACATGCGCGCGATGGACGTCGAGCGCGGCCTGCTGCAGCACTGGCCGGTGGTCAAGATGATGCACGGCTACGCGGGGACGTGCGTCAGCGGCCAGAAGATGTTCAGCGTGCCCTCACGGCGGCCGTGCACGCGCGAGTTCGGCCCCGCATGTCTCGCCGTCTATCTCCCGCGGCGATGTGGACAGTGGCGTCCGGGCGTCATGCTCGATCAGTACAGGACTGCGGCGGCGCAGCACGCGCTGCTGCCGCGCTATCGCGCCATCGTCGTGGCGAGCGGACACATGAACCGTGAATACGCGCGGCACGTGCCCGGCGTGCCCGTCCACACGATTCCGCTCTTTGCACCACCGGCGGAAGACGTCGAACCCGCGCCGCCCGCCGATCCGCCAACCGTCCTGTTTCTCGGTCGCATGACGCCGCTCAAAGGGGGCGATCTGCTCGTGCGCGCCGTGGCGCGCGCGCAGGACCGTCTTGGACGTTCGCTCCGGCTCGTCATGGCCGGCGTCGGGCCATCGCTCGAGTCGTGGCGCACGCTGGCGCGGACGTGCGGAGTCGACGCGCAGTTCCCCGGATGGGTCAGCGGCGCTGTTCGCGACCGGCTGATCCGCGAGGCCGCGCTGCTCGCCGTGCCGAGCCGCTGGCCGGAGCCGTTCGGGCTGACCGGCCTCGAGGCGGCGGCGCGCGGCGTACCGGCAGTCGCCTTCGCGGTCGGCGGCATCACGGAGTGGCTGCACGACGGCATCAACGGCATCCTCGTCCCCGACGTGCATGCCACGGCGCTCGGTGACGCCGTCGTCGCGGCGCTCGCCGACGCGCAGCGTTACGAGACGCTTCGTCAGGGTGCGCGGCGCGTCGCGCGCGAGTTCACGCTCGATCGCCACTTGTCTCATCTCGAGCGCGTGCTCGAGACCGCAGCGATGATTCCCGTTGCCCATGGCACCTGATCGCTGGCACATCATCAGCGGCGAGTATCCGCCCGCCGGCGCCGGCGTCGCGGACTACACGGCGCAGGTCGCGGCCGGACTCGCGGCCCGCGGCGCCGACGTGCACGTCCATGCGCCTGCGCCGCTCGCGCCGACCTTGGATGTTGCCGTTCATCCGCTGCCGGATCTGTTCGGCGCCTCGACGTGCCGTGCGCTCGCGCAGACGCTCGGCCGGCAGCCGGGCACGCTCCTCGTGCAATACGTGGCGAACGCGCTCGGCCGGCGGGGCATGAACATCGGCTTCTGCCGCTGGCTGCGGCAGCAGCACGAGGCCGGCGCGGACGTTCGCGTGATGTTCCACGAGCCGTACTTCTACTTCGGGTGGCGGCGGCCCTGGCGCAACGTGCTCGCGATCGTGCAGCGGCGAATGGCACGCGAACTGTTGCGCGCGTCCTCGGAGGCGTACCTCTCGACGGCGACCTGGCGGCGCTATCTCGAGCCCTGGGCGCCCGCCGACCTGTCCATGCACGTCCTTCCGATCCCGTCGTCCATTCCACGTGTGGCCGACGAGGCAGGCCTTCGGCGGTGGCGTGGGCGGTTCGGGACGCGCGTTGCCGGCCACTTCGGCACGTTCGGCTCGGACGTCGCGCGCGAGCTGCTGCCCCTGCTGCGGCAGCTGCTCCTGCAGGAGCCCAGCCTGACGTTCGTGGGCGTTGGCGACGGCAGCGATCGCTTCGTACGGGATCTCCGCCTGCGCGATCGCGCTCTGCAGGATCGCGTGATCTCCACCGGACGGTTGGACCCGGCGGATGCGTCCGCCGCGCTGCAGGCCTGCGATCTGCTCGTGCAGCCGTATCCGGACGGCGTCACGACGCGACGAACGTCAGCGATGGCGGGCCTGGCGAACGGCGTTCCGATTGTCTCGACCGATGGTGCGCTCACGGAGGGCGTGTGGCGCGAAACCGGCGCGGTGGCGCTCGTGCGCCCTGGTGATCCGGCGGCGCTCGCGGATCTCGTCTCGACGCTGCTGGACGACGAGCGCGCACGCCGCGGTCTGGCGGCACGCGGGCGCGAAACGTACGCCCGCGAATTTGCGCTCGAGGTGACGCTCGATCGCCTCACGCACGCCTCCGCGGTGCGCGCGAGCGCGTGATGCAGACGCCGCTGCGCATTCTTCTCGCCGGCGATTATCCGGACGATCCCCGTCTGGGATCGGCGAAGGTGTTCGCGAAGCTGCAGTGCGAATTCCGCGCGATGGGGCATCAGTGCGACACGATCACGGCGTCCGATCTCGGCGCACGTCCGGCCGGCCGGCAGCTTCGGCAGCTCGTCGCGCCGGCGCTGGCGGCCCGCGCGATTCGACGGCGGATGCAGCAATCTCCCGTGGACGTGATCGACGCCGCGAGCGCCGAGGGCCTGTGGGTCGCGCTCGCGCGGCGCGCCGGCGCGCTCCGGACGGCCTGCATCTGCCGGTCGAACGGCCTCGAACACCTGAATTACGCGCGGATGCTGGACGACGCCCGGGTGGGTCTCACGACGAAGGCGTGGTGGCGCCGCGTGTGGTACCCCGCATCCCGGCTGTCGCAGGTGGCGGGTGCCGCGCGTGCGTCCGACCGTCTGCTGTTGCTGACCGATACCGATCGTGCGTTTGCCATCGCACGCGGGTGGAAGCGCGCCGAGTGCATCGACGTCGTGCCGCATGGCGTCGACGAGAGGTACCTCGGCGACTGCGCGGTGCTGCACGCACCCCGCGGTTCGGGTCTGCTGTTCTGCGCCACCTGGGATCACATGAAAGGGATTCGCTACCTGGTGGACGCGTTCGCACTGATTCACGAGCACGGACGAAGGCCGAACCTGACGGTCCTCGGCCCCGGCGTATCGGAGATGGACGTGCTTCA
>DASSOM010000098.1:0-14162 GCA_035700625.1 Vicinamibacterales bacterium | reverse complement strand
CTGCACGCGATGCTCTGGCACTTCCTCCACTTCCGCCTCGACGTCGTCACGAAGCGGCTCGAGTACGAGCTCGACGCGCTGAAGCGCCGGATCCACATTCTCGAGGGGTTCGAAAAGGTTTTCGACGCGCTCGACGACATTCTGAAGATCGTGCGCAAGTCCGATGGGAAGCAGGACGCCGCGCAGCAGATCATGAAGCGCTTCGCGCTCGACGCCGAGCAGACCGACGCGATCCTCGAGCTGAAGATCTACCGTCTGGCGCGCCTCGAGATCCTGGTGATCCGGAAGGAAGCCGAGGAGAAGCGCAAGCGCGCGCGGCAGATCGGGTCGCTGCTGCGCAACGAGGACAGCCGGTGGGCGCTCGTGCGCGAGGAGATCGAGCAGCTCCAGAAGCAGTACGGCGACGCGCGCCGGACGACGATCGCGAGCGATGAGGGGGAGGCGGAATACACCGCTGAGGACTTCATCGTCGAGGAAGACAACGTCGTCATCGTCTCGCGGGACGGCTGGGTGAAGCGGCAGAAGGACGTGAAGGACGTCGCCGCGACGAGGCTGCGGGAAGGCGACGAAGTGCTCGCCGTACTGCCGGGCAGCACGCGCGCGTCGGTCGTCTTCTTCAGCAACTTCGGTGTGGCGTATTCCGCGCGCATCGCGGACGTTCCCGCCTCGACCGGGTACGGCGAGCCGATTCAGCGGTTGTTCAAGCTGAAGGATCGCGAGCGGATCGTCGCCGCGCTCAGCCTCGACCCGCGCGCGGCCGGCGAGATTCGCCCGAAGAAAGAAGGCGCGGAGCCTCCGGTGCACGCCGTCGCCGTGACGAGCGACGGGTACAGCCTGCGGTTCAGCCTCGAACCGTTCGCCGAGCCGAGCACCCGCGCGGGCCGCCGCTACGCGCGGACGCCGGAAGGGGCGGAGGTCGTCGGCGTCGCGAAGCTGTCCGGGGACGAGACGCTGATTGCCGCGACGCGCGAGGCGCGCGCGCTGCTGTGTCGCGCCGACGAGGTGAACTTCCTCTCAGGGCCAGGCCGCGGCGTCATCCTGATCAAGCTGACCTCCAAGGACGACCGCGTCCTTGGCTTCATCGCGTCCACAGGCGACCGCGATCTGATGACCGTCGAGACGAGCCGCGGCGCCGAGCAGACCATCAGCACGGCGAAGTACGAGGTGACCAGCCGCGGCGGCAAGGGGCGCGAACTGCTGCAGCGCGGCCAGTTCACCCGGGTCATCGTCCCGATGCCCGCGGCGCCGGAGCCGCTGGGATGAGTTGTCAGGGCTAAAGCCCTGACCCACAGAGCAGGTTTGTGGGTCAGCCCCGACCCACAAGAGTAGGCGGGTCTGTGGGTCAGCCCTTTACGGGCTGACCGTGATATCAGAACCAGATCCCGAGACGTATCGTCTAACGATACGTTATGCCCAGACGGCGTCCGCTCTCCCTTCCCGTCCTTCATATCCTCCTGGCGCTGGCTGACGGGCCGCGCCACGGGTACGCGATCAAGCAGGACATCGAATCGCGCACGCACGGCGCGATCCGGCTGGGCCCCGGCACGCTGTACGAAGCCATTCAGCGGCTCGAGGCCGGAGGCCTGATCGACGAAGCCGATGCCGCCGATCCCGCGAATGGCCAGGAGGCGCAGCGGCGGTACTACCGTCTGACGCCGCGCGGGTGGACCGCCCTGCGGGCGGACGTCGCTCAGCTTGGCGCGATCGTCGATCTCGCGCGCGCGAATCCGCGGCTGCGCAAGGCCTGATGCCGTGAGCCTCTTCCGCCTGCTGCTGCGCCTGTATCCGAAAGGGTTTCGCGAACGCTATCGCGCGGAGCTCGAGGGGATGTTCCTGGAATCGCGGCGCGAAGCGCGGTACCGCGGACGCTTCGGCGCCGGCCGATTCTGGTTCGACATCATCGTGGACCTGGTTGTCGGCGCGTGGCGCCAGCGGCGGTCGTCAGTCGTGCCGGATGATGCCGGCGATTTCCCGAGGAGATCCGAGATGGACACGATTCTGCAGGACCTGCGCGACGCGAGTCGTCAATGCGTCCGGCGTCCGGGATTCGCGGCGGTGGCGGTGCTCTCGCTCGCGCTCGGCATCGGCGCCAACAGCCTGATCTACGGACTGGTGGACGGATTCGTGTTCCATCCGTTTCCGTACCCGCAGGCCGATCGATTCATGTCGATCGGCGTCAATTTCCCGAAGCTCTCGTCGAACGTCGACTACCTGGAGGTCCTCTCACCGGCGGATTATCTCGACATCCGCACGGCGCGCTCGTTCGCGGCGACCGGCGCGTTCGATCTCGGGAATCGGAATCTGTCGGGCGGCGATCAGCCGGAGCGTGTGTTCACGGCGCTGCTCCTCGACGATCTGTTTCCGGTGCTGCAGGTCAAGCCGGCGCTCGGACGAGGCTTCACGCGGGACGAGCTCGCGCCCGGCGGCAGCCGTCCGGTGGCAATCATCAGCGATCGGCTGTGGCGGAGCCGGTTTGGCGCCGATCCGAACATCCTGAACCGGCCGATTCGCATCGCGGGGGACGCCGCATCGGTCGTTGGCGTGATGCCCCCCGGAATTCTGGTCGCCGGCACCGACCTCTGGCTGCCGTGGGGGGGCGATCCGGCCGCGATGCCGCGCACCGTGCGGCAGTTCAATGTCGTCGCGCGGCTCGCGCCGGGCGTCAGCGCGGCGCAGGCGAACGCGGAGCTGGCGACCATCGCGGCCGCGGTCGATCAGCGGGAGCGCGCGGCGTTCAAGGAGTACGAAGGCTGGCGTCTCGTCGCGACCCCGTTCGCGAGCGCGATCATGCGTGATGCGCGTCCGGCCGCGTTCCTGCTCGTCGGGGCGGTGGCGCTCGTGCTGCTCATCGCGTGCGCGAACATCGCCGGCCTGTTCCTCGCGCGGGCGACATCCCGTCAGCGTGAACTGGCGGTTCGCGTCGCGCTGGGCGCGGGGCGCTGGCGGATCGCGCGCCACCTGCTCACGGAGGCGGCGCTGATCGCGTGCGCCGGCGCAGCCGCGGGGCTCGCGCTCGCCTCAACCGGTCTGAAGGCGGCGGTGGCGCTGCTGCCGGCGCAACTCACGATGTTCGGCCTCGAAGCGCACGTGAACGCGCGCGTCCTCGCGTGGACAGCGGCACTGGCCGTCGTCTCCGCGGCGCTCGTCGCCGCCATCCCGGCGTTCAGCGCCACGCGGACCGATCCGCAGGACGCGCTCAAGGCCGACGCGCGCGGCGCGGGGACGCGATCGGGCACCCGCCTGCGAGCGGCGCTCGTGGTCGCGGAAATTGCGCTCTCGGCCGTGCTCCTGCTCGGCGCGGGCCTGTTCCTCCGATCGTTCGCGAACATCCAGCGCGTCGATCGCGGCTTCGACGCCGACGGCGTCATGACGATGAGGCTGACGCTGCCGCGGGAGCGGTACGAAGGGGAGAAGGCCAACGCCTTCTTCGACCGTCTCGTCGAACGCATCGGCGCGCTGCCCGGCGTGCGCGCGGTCGCCGCCGCCTCGCAATTCCCGCCCGACGAAAGCTTCTCGACGCCGTTCACGCTCGACGGGACGCCGTCCGAGACGGGCCACATTCCGACGGCCATGGTCACGGTTGCCAGCCCGGCGTACTTCGATACGCTGCGCGTGCCGATCAGGCGCGGCCGCGCATTCAGCGCGACCGACCGGCTCGACGCGCCGCGCGTCGCGATCGTCAACCGGGCGTTCGTCGATCGCTACCTGGCGGGATCCGACGCGCTCGGACGCCGGCTGCAGATCGGCGATGCGGCGGGCGGCCCGTGGACGATCGTCGGCGTGGCCGCGAACGTCAGGAACGCCGGATTGACGCAGCCGGTCCAGCCCGAGCTCTACGTGCCGGTTCGCCAGCAGACGCTCTGGAACCAGTTGTTCGTCCTGACGCGCGCCGACACCGGAGCCGCGGCGCTGATGCCGGCCCTGCGCGAAACAGTCCGCAGCCTCGATGCCGATCAGCCGATCTACGCGGTGCAGTCGCTCGAGCAGGCGATCGCCGACTCGTCGTTCCAGCAGCGGACGGCGGCCGTGTTGATCGCCGTCTTCGCCGCGATCGCCATGCTGCTCGCGGCCGTCGGGATCTTCGGCGTGATGTCGTATTCGGTAGCGGCGCGGACGCAGGAGATCGGCATCCGCATGTCCGTTGGCGCAAGCCGCGCGGAGATCCTTCGCCTCGTGCTCGCGCAGGCCGGCCGCCTTGCCACATCCGGCCTGCTGATCGGCCTCGCGATCGGACTCGCCGGCGGCCGCGCCCTTGGCGGCATGCTGTACGGCGTCGCCCCGACCGATCCCGTGACGCTCGCGGCCGTCGCCGCGACGCTCGCGCTCGTCGCCGTGCTCGCCGCGTGGGTGCCGGCCGCCCGCGCGATGCGGATCGACCCGATGGTAGCGCTGCGATATGAGTAGATGTCGGATGTCGGATGTTGGAGGTGACGAGTCGGATGTCGGATGTCGGATGTTGGAGGTTGGATGTGACGATCTCACGGTCGTGGGCGCCGCCTTTGAGACCGTCACCTCCAACATCCGACCTCCGACATCTACTCGGGGTAATAATTGGGCATGGACATCGCGGCGCACTACCTCGACGACATCCGCATCCAGTTTCGCAAGTACAAAGAGCTCGCCGAAAAGGCGATTGCGCAGATCAGCGACGACGATCTCCTCCGCGCGGTGGACGAGGAATCGAACAGTCTCGCCATCATCATGCGCCATGTCGCCGGCAACCTGCGGTCGCGCTTCACCGACTTCCTCACGTCCGACGGCGAGAAGCCGGATCGCGATCGTGATTCCGAATTCGAGATCCCGGAGGGCACCACGCGCGAAACGATCATGGCGCGGTGGGATCTCGGATTTTCGCGGCTCCTCGGCGCGGTGGACGCGCTGACGCTGGAGGATCTCGGCCGGACCGTGTACATCCGCGGCGAGGCGCACACGGTCGTGCAGGCGCTCGATCGTGCCGTGACGCACCTGGCCTATCACGTCGGGCAGATCGTCTTTCTCGCGAAGCATCTGCGCGGATCGCAGTGGCGCACACTCAGCATGCCGAAACGGGGCACCGCCGCGCGAAAACGTTGATCGCCGCGCCGGACGCCGCGCTACAATGACGCCGGCGCCTCGGCGTATCCCCCATGCGAACCCTGTTGCAAGACCTCCGGTACGGCGGCCGCATTCTGCGGCAGCAGCCGGCATTTTCGGCCATCATCATCGTGACGCTCGGCCTCGCCATCGGGGCGAACAGCGTCATTTTCAGCGTCGCCAACGGCCTGATCATGCGTCCGCTGCCGTTCCGCAACGCGGAGCGGCTCGCCTGGATCCGCATGGTCGACGTGCAGCAGCGCGGACGGCGCAGCGCCCTCACGGTTCCAGAGCTGACCGATTTCCGCGAGAGCCTTCAGTCCGTCGATGCCATCGGGGCGTTTTCGCCGGCGACGTACACGCTGACGGGTGCGGGAGACGCCGAGCGGCTGAGCGCCGAACGGGTGACGGCGAACCTGCTCGACATCTGGGGCGTGCGCGCCGTCGCTGGACGAGCGTTCGTCGCCGGCGACGATCGTCCCGGTGCGCCCGATGCCGTGGTGCTGAGCCATCAGCTGTGGCAGCGCCGGTTCGGCGGCGACGCCGCGATCATCGGCCGGCCCATCACGCTGAACGGACGCCCCTTCGTCGTCGTCGGCGTGCTCAACGACGCCCTCGAGATTGGCACCTATCAACACGTCCAGTTGTGGACGCCGCTCACGCTCGATCCCGCCGCGCCGCGCGATCGTCGCGACCTGCGCGCGGTCGCCCTCATGAAGCCTGGCGCGACGGTCGAGCAGGTGTCGGCGGAGGCACGCGACACCGCGCAGCGGCTCGCCAACGCGCATCCCCGCACCAACGCGGGTCTGAGTGCGCGCGCGATGAGCACGGCTCAGGTGCTCGTGAGTGAAAACACGTGGCCCGTGCTGGCGCTGCTCGGAGTCGTCGTGGGCTTCGTGCTGCTGATCGCCTGCGCCAACATCGCCAATCTCGTGCTCGCACGCGGGACGACGCGGCAGCGCGAGATGGCCATGCGCGCGGCGCTCGGCGCGAGCCGCGGCCGTCTGGTGCGGCAGGTGATTACGGAGGGGCTCACGTTCGGGATCGCGGGCGGGGTGCTCGGTCTGGCGATCGCCTGGATCGGCCTGCAGGGCATTCGCGCCGCGTCCTACGAACAGTTCTTCCAGTCGCTCGGCCTCGAGTGGAACGTGATGGCGTTCACGGCGGTGCTGGCGATTGCCGCGCCGGTCTTCTTCTCGATCCTCCCGGCGCTCCAGAGCTCCCGCCCCGACGTGAGCGAGACGCTGAAGGAGGCGGCCGTGCGCACCGGCGGGGGCATTCGCGGGCGCCGCAGCCGATCCGTGCTCGTCGTGTCGCAAATCGCGATCGCGCTGACGCTGCTCATCGTCTCGACGTTCCTGGTGCGCTCGATGATCGCGTACGGCCGGGCGCCGCTCGGGTTCGACGCGCCGCACATGCTCACCGTGCAGACGGACCTGCCCGAGTGGCGCTACACGTCGGACGACGCGGTCCGCGCCTTCTACGCGCGCCTCATGTCGCGTCTCGGCGCGCTGCCCGGCGTCACGGGCGTCGCGATCGTGGATCGCCTGCCGGTCCTCGGTCCCGAAACGCCGCGCACGGTCGAGATCGACGGCCACGCGGCCGCCCGCCCCGAGGATCGCGCCTGGACGGTGCCTGTGATTGCCTCACCGGGATTCTTCGCCGCGGCCGGCATTCCTCTGCTCGAGGGACGCGAACTGCACCCGTCGGACGATGACGGCGCTGCGAGGGTGGCGGTGGTGAATCGGGAGATGGCACAGAGGTACTGGGGTTCGACCACCGCCGCGCTCGATCGCCGGCTATCCATCGCCGCGGGTCCCGGGGAGCCGGTTTCCTACACGATCGTCGGCGTCGTCGAGAACACCATGCGCGCCGATCTGTCGGGCGCCAACCCGCAGATCTACCTGTCGGCGCTGCAGCATCCGCAGCGTGCGATGGCGGTGGTCGTGCGCAGCGATCGCGCGGCGGAACTGAAGGCGGCGGTTCGCGACGAGCTGCGTGCCGCCGATCGCGACGTCCCCGTCTCCGAGCTGCAGACGATCGCGGAGGGGTTCGAACGCGAGATCTCGAGCAACCGCATCGTCACGGGTCTGTTCGGATCGTTCGCGGTGCTCGCGCTGGTGCTCGCGGCGGCGGGCCTCTACGGCGTGATCTCCTGCTCGGTGAGCCAGCGCGTGCGGGAGATCGGCGTCCGGATGGCGCTCGGCGCGCTGCCGGCCGACGTCCGCCGGCTGATCGTCGGGCAGACGCTCGTCCTGCTCGCCATCGGCACCGCCCTGGGTCTTGCCGGCGGCGCCATCCTGATGCGCCTGTCGTCGAGCGTTCTCTACGGCGTGTCGCCGACGGACACGGTGACGTACGCGTCCGTTTCCGGCGTTCTTGCCCTCGTCGCCCTTCTCGCCGCCTACGGCCCGGTCCGCCGCGCGACGCGGATTGATCCGCTTCGCGCCCTCCGGACGGAGTAAACGGAGGCGACGGAGGGAACGGTCAATAAGTAACGAAGCAACGAAGTTAACGTAGGGAACGAAGGGGGAGCCCCTCCGTTTCCTTCGTTACCTCCGGTCCTTCGTTCGTTTCTGACCGTTCCCTCCGTCACCCCCGTTACCTCACTGCCCGCAGGGCGCAGTCATTCCCGGAAAGCTCGCCGCCGGCGGCACCGCCGCTCCGCAGTTCGCCTGCTCCGCCTTCCACCGCATGGCCGTGAAGATCCGCGTGTGGCCGCTCGGGTGGTCGTAGAAGATGATCTCCTCCAGAGGGCCCGGGCTCATCTTGCGGTAGTCGCTGAGCAGCAGCGCCGCTTCGGCGAAGCCGTCGGGTTGCCGCGCGGCGTTCAAGCCGAACAGATCCGCCTCGTACTCATTCGTGCGGACGATCGTGTTCACGACCGGTGTGAGCAGGAACATGTAGATGGTGAACAGCACCATGATGAGCGGCAGCCCCGCCGGATCGCTGACGCTCTCGACACGCCATCGCGCCCGATAGCGGGCGGCGAGCCGATCGAAGCTCCGGGCGATCAGTCCAAGGCCCACGACGATGATGACGCCGAAGGCGAGCAGCATCTTGTAGGCGTGATTGAGCACGTAGTGCCCCATCTCGTGCCCCATCACCGCCTCGATGGCCGCCGGCGACGCGCGCTTCAGAAGATTGTCGTTGAGCGTGATCCGCATGGTGTTGAACATGCCGCTCACGTTGGCGCTCACGCGCGTCGACTGGCGTGAGGCGTCCACCTCGAACACGTCATTCGCCTCGATGCCGTTGGCGTGCGCCAGGCTGAGGATCCTCGTCCGGATCGGACTGTCGCCCAGCCGCGTGTAGGTGTTGAACATCGGTGCGATGTAGACCGGCCCGATCGTCGCGACGAAGACGAGGAACGCGATCGTCACGAGCGATCCCCACAGCCACCACGTGCGCCCGGTGCGCCGCAGGACGGCGTAGAAGATCGCGAGGACGATCGCCGTCAGCACGCCCGAGATCGCAAGCTCCTTCAGCGCGTCGCCGAACCAGCCGCCGAAATTCTGCGTCGCGAGGCCGTACTGGTGTTCGCGGATGAAGCCCGTGTAGATGTCCCACGGGAGCGACGCCGCCCACGTGATCAGTACGAACGCGACGCCGTAGAGCGCCGGCTGCAGCCACGTGCGCCGCGACAGGCGCGCGGCGACGTCGCGCAGACGCGCGGAGAGGCCCGAGTGGAGCAGCGCGACGAAGATCGCGACGCTGATGAGAAAGCCCCAGAGCTGCAGCCAGTAGCCTCCCTCGAAATACGCGTCCGAGCGGGCACGGCGATCCGGCGGCATGGTGGCGAGATACGCCTGGGTCGCCGTCTCGGGATCGATCTGCGGTCCCTGCGCGGCGGCGGGGACCGGCGGCGGTACGGCCTGGGCGTGAAGGACACCGCGTGCGCAGACGAGCAAAACCGCGCACGTGAGGCACGTGACGACGACCGATCGGAGTTGTCGCATGGGGTAGGATTATAAGGATATGTCCGGCTGGCAGGGATTTACGGGACTCAACAGGGGGTACATCCTCGAACTGTACGACCGGTTCCGTCAGGATCCTGCCTCGGTCGACCCGGAGACCCGGGCCCTGTTCGAGGGCTGGACGCCGCCGACGCCGGAATCGACGGCCGTCGGCGGAGCGGCGGGCCTTCCCCTTCAGAAAATCGTGGGCGCGGTGACGCTGGGCGAGTCCGTCCGGCGGTACGGGCATCTCGCCGCGCAGCTCGATCCGCTCGGCACGCATCCCGCGGGCGATCCGTCGCTGCTGCCGGAGACGCACGGCGTCACGGACGCGGAACTCCGAGAGCTGCCCGCGTCGCTCATCGACGGCCCGTTCGCCGATCGTCCGAGCGCGTTCCATGCGATCGACGCGCTGCGCCGCGTGTACTGCTCGACGACCGGCTACGACTACGCACACGTGTTCGTTCCGGCCGAGCGCGACTGGCTCCGGCAGGCGGCCGAGCTCGGCCGTTTCCGCGCACCGGCCGATCCGATCGATCCCCTCGCGCTGCTGGAGCGCCTCACGCAGGTCGAGGCCTTCGAGCGCTTCCTGCACCGGACGTTTCCGGGCAAGACCCGCTTCTCGATCGAGGGTCTGGACATGCTCGTCCCGGTGCTCGACGAAGTGATCGCGGACGCGGCGGAGCACGGCACGCGGCACATCCTGCTCGGCATGGCGCATCGCGGCCGTCTCAACGTGATGGCGCACGTGCTGGGCAAGCCTTACACGCAGATCCTCGCCGAGTTCAAGGATCCGCTCTCGTCGAAGACGTTCCGCGAGGACATGGCGTGGACGGGGGACGTCAAGTACCACGCCGGCGCGCGGCGCGCGATCCGGGGCGGCCGCCAGATGGAGCTGGTCATCTCCATGCCGCCGAATCCGAGCCATCTCGAGGCCGTCGATCCAGTCGTCGAGGGGATGGCGCGCGCGGCCGGCACCGCGATGGATCACGGCGGCGCGCCGACGTTCGACGAGGCGCGCAGTCTTCCGATCCTGATCCACGGCGACGCGGCGTTTCCCGGACAGGGAGTCGTCGCCGAGACGCTGAATCTCAGCCGTCTGCCCGGCTACCAGACCGGCGGGACGATCCACATCATCGTCAACAACCAGCTCGGGTTCACGGCCGGCACGCGGCAGTCCTACAGCACGTCGTATGCGAGTGGCCTCGCGCGCGGCTTCAAGATTCCGATCGTCCACGTCAACGCGGACGATCCCGAAGCGTGCGTGGAAGCGGCGCGGCTCGCGATCGCGTACCGTCGGCGGTTCCAGCGGGATTTTCTCATCGACCTCATCGGCTATCGGCGGTACGGACACAACGAGGGGGACGAACCCGGCTTCACGCAGCCGCTGATGTACGCGAAGATCGCGGCCCGTCCCACGGTGCGTGAGATCTGGGCGCAGACGCTGGTGCGGCGCGGCACGATCACGAACGAGGCCGTGGAGGAGCTGAACCGCAAGTACACGGGCGAGATGCAGTCGGCGCTCGATTCGCTGAAGCCGGAGAAGGACTACGTCGAGCCTCACCCGGAGCCGGCGCCGCCGGGCGCCGCGTCGCGCGCGCAGACGTCGGTGCCGCTCGATCGCCTTCGCGAGTTGAACGCGTCGCTGCTCGAGCTGCCGCCAGGATTCGCGATTCACCGGAAGCTCGAACGGCTTCGCGAGAAGCGCGTCGGCATCTTCGATGCAGCGGACGAGCGCAGCGTCGACTGGGCGGCCGCCGAAGAACTGGCGTTCGCGACGATTCTGCAGGACGGGATCCCGATCCGCATGACGGGGGAGGACGTCGAGCGCGGCACGTTCAGCCATCGCCACGCCGTCCTGCACGACACCACGTCCGGCAACCGCCACGTGCCGCTGCAGGCGATGCCGCAGGCGCGCGCCGCGTTCGAGATCCACAACAGTCCGCTCTCCGAGAACGCCGTCGTGGGCTTCGAGTACGGCTTCAACGTGCAGGATCCGTCGCGCCTCGTCATCTGGGAGGCGCAGTACGGCGACTTCGTCAACGGCGCGCAGGTCATGCTCGACGAGTTCATCGTGTCGGCGCGCGTCAAGTGGGGCCAGAAGCCGTCGCTCGTGCTGCTGCTGCCGCATGCGCACGAAGGCCAGGGACCGGATCATGCGAGCGCGCGCCCCGAACGCTTCCTGCAGATGGCGGCCGACATCAACATGCGGATCGCCAACTGCACCACGGCCGCGCAGTACTTCCACCTGCTGCGCCGGCAGGCGGCGCTCCTGCTCGTCGATCCGCTGCCGCTCATCGTGCTGACGCCGAAGAGCCTGCTGCGGCATCCGCTCGTGGCGTCCACGCCGCGCGAGTTCGCCGAAGGCCGCTTCCACATGGTGCTCGACGACGAGGAGGCGCGCGGGCGGGCGGATCAGATCCGCCGCGTCATCCTCTGCAGCGGCAAGATGTACGTGGATCTCGTCGCGAGCGACCGGCGCAGCGGCCATCCGGAAATCGCGATCTGCCGCCTCGAACAGCTCTATCCCGTGCCGATGCGCGATCTGCGCGCGATGCTGGACGGCTACCCGAACGCGGAGGAGATCGTCTGGGTGCAGGAGGAGCCGGCGAACATGGGCGGGTGGGATTTCATCCGTCCGCATCTCGTCGACGTGTCCGGGGGGCGTCCCGTCCGGCACATCGCGCGGCCGCGCGGCGCCAGCCCCGCTGAAGGGTCTGCCGCCCGCCACGCGCGGCAGCAGCAGCTGCTGGTCGAGGCCGCGCTCGGCGCCGAGCGCACGGTCAAGGTGTAGCAGCAGCAAGGAGACTCATGCCCGCAGACATCGTGGTCCCCGAAGTCGGAGAGTCGATCGTCGACGCCCGCGTCGCCAAGTGGCTGAAGAAGGAAGGGGACGTCGTCGCCGTCGGCGATCCCGTCGTGGAACTGGAGACCGACAAGATCGACCTCGAGGTCAGCGCGCCCCAGGCGGGGGTGCTGAGCCGGATCGCGCATCAGGACGGCGCGGACGTGAAGGTGGGTGACGTGCTCGGTACGATCGACGAAGCCGCCGCGGGTGCCGCTGCGTCCGGCGCGAAGCCGGCGGCCGAGTCCGCACCGGCGGAAGCGAAGCCCGCCGAGGCGAAGCCTGCGGCCGCCGCTCCGGCGAAAGGAAAAGCGGAGCCGGCTGTCGCCGCGCCTGAAGGGGATCGCACCCGGGCAACGCCCGCGGCGCGCCGGGCGGCGGCGCGGCACGAAGTCGATCTCGCCAGTGTTCGCGGCAGCGGCGATGCTGGTCGCGTCATGCGTCGCGACGTCGAACAGGCGGCGAAATCTCCTGCGCCCGCACCCGCGGAGCGTCCGGCAGCAGAACCGCCGCGGGCTGCTCCCGTGCAGGCTCGGGTGCCCGCCGAGCCGACCGTTCGAACGCCCGGAGCACGAGACGAAGAACGCCAGCGCATGTCGAAGCGCCGCGCGACGATCGCGCGCCGCCTCGTCGAAGCGCAGCAGACCGCCGCGATGCTCACCACGTTCAACGAGGTGGACATGACGGCCGTGATGGCCGTGCGCGCGCGCCACAAGGAATCGTTCAAGGAGCGCTACGGCGTCGGCCTCGGACTGACGTCCTTCTTCGTGAAGGCCTCGATCGGCGCGCTGCGCGACTTCCCCCGGATCAACGCGGAGATCCAGGGGGACGAGATGGTGCTGAAGCACTACTACGACATCGGCATCGCCGTCGGCGCCTCCGAGGGGCTCGTCGTCCCCGTGCTCCGCGACGCCGACGCGATGTCGTTCGCGGCGATCGAACAGAAGGTCCGCGAGTTCGCCCGTGCCGCCGAGGACGGCACGCTCTCGATTGCCGATCTCAAGGGGGGCACGTTCACGATTACGAACGGGGGCGTCTTCGGATCACTGCTCAGCACGCCGATCCTCAATCCGCCGCAGGTGGGGATTCTGGGCCTGCACAAGATCCAGGAGCGCCCGGTGGCGATCGGTGGCCAGGTGAGCGTCCGCCCGATGATGTACGTCGCGCTCACGTACGATCACCGCATCGTCGACGGCTCCGAGGCGGTCCGCTTTCTCGTCCGGGTCAAGGAGCTCGTGGAGGATCCGGGGGCGCTGTTAGTCGAGATCTGAGCCCCGAGGAGGTTCCGGGGTTCCTTGGGTTCCTGAGGTTCCTAGGGTTCTGGTTCTGGGTTCCGCGGGTTCCTGGGGTGCTTCGGGTGCTTGGGTTCGGCCGAACCTTGCGATTTTGGAGTGTACGGCTTACCTGGCGGCGCGTTCTTGCACGATCGCAGGTATCGGAGCAGCCGGGTCGTCGCGACTCTTGCCCGTTTGAGGAGATTCAGCAGTTCGTCGCGTTCGGCTCGGTCGAAGTAGTTGCGCTTGAACCCATCGAGCGTGTGGTTTCTCGTTTCGTCGAGCGACGCCTTGGCGATCGACACGTGCCGAGCGTTGGGCCGCGGTTCGTACCATCCGAATCCCTCGGCGATATTCGCAGGAACGGATCGCGCGGACTGCCGGATTTCCTCGCAGAACTCCAGGTCGCGCACGACCGGCCCTTTCGAGGTCAGACGGAATACCATTTCCTTGGCCTGCTCGGATAGCTGCCATGCGATCAGATCTTCGAACCGCCGCGCACCTGCCATGTGACGACAACAAGCATTGGCCGTGCCGCGTTGATTTGCCAATGTTTCAGCCACGCGGTCCGCGGAGGCATGTGAGATCGGAAACAAAGGTTGTCGTGAGGCGCCGGAGTTTCTGCGATACTGAACGCACTCGAACAGGAACCCGAGGAACCATAGGAACCCAAAGAACCTAGAACCAGAACCATCGGAACCCCAGGAACCTTAGGAACCCTAAGAACCCGCTGTAGTGTCATACACCGCCAAAAACATCACCGTCCTCGAAGGCCTCGAACCGGTCCGGAAACGTCCGGGCATGTACATCGGAGGCGTCGGCAGCACCGGACTCCATCATCTCGTCTGGGAGATTCTCGACAACGCGATCGATGAGGCGATGAACGGCTACGCCTCCGCGATCGCCGTCACGCTGCACGAGGAGGGGGACTCGATCACGATTGCGGACGATGGCCGCGGGATTCCCGTCGACAAACATCCGAAGACGAAGAAGAGCGCGCTCGAGGTGATCTTC
>DASSOM010000097.1:0-11645 GCA_035700625.1 Vicinamibacterales bacterium | reverse complement strand
AGTTCACGGTCGAGCAGCTGCCGGAGGGCGTGCCGCTGGAGGTGCGCGCGTTCGTGCGCACGCGGGGGAACATCTCAGGGGGCACGGACCACTCGGCGATCACGGCGTTCTCGCGGGCGCGGCACATGGCCGCCGCCGCCCGCGAGCGCGCGCTCGCGACGCACACGGCGGAGCGGCGCGCGAATGAACTGATTGACATCGTGGAGGGGGCGGCGGCCGGGACGGCCGATCGCCGCCTGTCACCGTCGGTGTTGTAAGGAGCAGATATGTGGGGGATTGTGCCGGCCGCCGGACAGGGGAGCCGGATGCAGCCGCTCGCGTTTTCGAAGGAACTGCTGCCGGTCGGCAGCCGCCGCGACGGCGATCGCGAGCGGCCGCGCGCGGTGAGCGAGTACCTCGTCGAGCGGCTCGTCCTCGGCGGCGCCGACAAGCTGTGTTTCGTCATCTCGCCGGGGAAGTCGGACATTTTGGAGTACTACGGCGGCGGCGTGTTCTCGGCGAGCGTGTTCTACAGCGTGCAGCCGCACGCGAGCGGCCTGTGCGACGCCGTCTTCCGCGCGGTGCCGCTCATCGCCCCCGAGGAGCAGGTCCTCGTCGGCCTGCCCGACACGATCTGGTTCCCCGAAGACGGCCTCACCGCGCTGCCCGACGGGAAGCTGTCCTTCCTGCTGTTCCCGGTCGAACGCCCCGAGCTGTTCGACGCGGTCGTGTGCGACGGCGATCGGGTGCGTGAGATTCAGGTGAAGCGGGCGGATGCCGCGTCGCGGTGGATCTGGGGTGCGTTCAAGATGCCGGGGGCCACGCTGCGCGCGCTGTTCGATCTCTGGGTCGCTCGCGGCCGCGCCGACGAGTACATCGGGACGCTCGTCAACGCGTGGCTCGCCGACGGGGGACAAGCCGTGGGCGTGCGGGCGGGGGAGTCGTACGTCGACGTGGGCACCGTGCGCGGCTATCGCGAAGCCGTCGCGCTGCTCACCGACGAAGGTGCGCTGACACACGCCCGGCCGTAAGGTGATTGAAGGAGGTCATCACTGCTCGCCTGGGCGTCCGCGCACCTGCGCCCTTACCGTGGCCGGATTGCGGTGCTCGCGCTGCTGTCGCTCGCGGAAGTCACGCTGCGCGTGATCCTGCCGTGGCCGATGAAGGCCATCGTCGATCAGGCGCTCGGCGCACAGGCGCCATCCGCGTGGCTGCTGCACCTGCCGGGCGTGACGGGCAGCCGCGCGTCGCTGCTCATCGCCATCGCCATGATCGGGATGGGGGCGCAGTTCGCGCATCAGGGAGTCATGCTGCTGCACACGAGGATGTTCAGCGTTACGGGTCACCTGCTGACGCGCGATCTGCGCGAGCGGCTGTTCATGCACATCCAGGGGCTCGCGCTGCGCCATCACACGAAGACGCCGGTGGGGGAGTCGGCCTACCGGCTCGAGGCGGACGCGAACTGCCTCGAGCAGCTGCTGCTGCGGGCGGCCTTCCCGGCCGTCTTCTCGGCGCTGACGCTGATCGTGATGTTCGCGATCCTCTGGCGCATCAACATGGCGCTCGCGCTCGTGTCGCTGTCGGTCGTGCCGTTTCTGTTCGTGTGGATCAAGTGGTCCGCCCGGCGTCTCCGCCCCGGCGCCGAGCGGACGAAAATGCTGGAGTCCCGCCTGACCGCGCGCGTGCACGAGAGCTTCGCCGCCATCCGGCTGATCAAGAGCTTCGCACGGGAGCCGTACGAGGCGCAGCGGTTCACCGGCGTGGTGAACGAAGCGATGCGCGCGCGCGTCGAGCTGAGCACGCGTGAAGCGCTCTTCTCGGTCGTCGTCGGCGACCTCACGATTCTCGGGACGACGCTGGTCGTGATCGTCGGAGGGCTCCTGACGCTGAAGGGCGTGTTGACGATCGGGACGCTGCTCCTGGCGCTCGCGTATCTCGGGTTCGTGTACGGACCGCTGGCGGCGATCGCCAACACTGCCGGAACGGTGCATCAGGCGCTCGTCAGCGCGGACCGCGTCCGCGCGACGCTCGCCCTGACGCCGGAGGCTGCCGACGCCGCCGGCGCCATTGTGCCGCCGCCGTTCAGGGGGGAAGTCGTCTTCGACCACGTGTCGTTCAGCTACGAAGGGCGTGCGACGCTGATCGATGTGTCGCTCACCGCGCGCCCTGGCGAGACGATCGCGCTCGTCGGTCCATCCGGGGCCGGCAAGACGACGCTTCTCAGCCTGGTCCCGCGCTTCTACGAGCCCGATTCCGGCCGCGTGCTGATCGACGGTCTCGACGTTGCGCGTCTCCGGCACGCCGAGCTGCGCGAGCAGATTGCGATCGTGCTGCAGGAGGCCGTCGTCATGTCCGGGACCGTGTTCGAGAACCTCGCGTACGGCCGGCTGCACGCGACGCCGGCCGATGTCGAGCGCGCGGCGCGCGCGGCCAACGCGCACGATTTCATCACCGAGCTGGACGCTGGGTACGCGACGGTGCTCGGGGAGGCGGGTGCGGGGCTCTCGGGCGGGCAGAAGCAGCGGCTCAGCATGGCGCGCGCGTTCCTGAAGGACGCGCCAATCCTGATCCTCGACGAGCCGACGGCGGCGCTCGACAGCATTTCGGAGCGCGCCGTGTTCGGCGGCCTGCGCCGCCTGCGCGAAGGACGCACCACGTTCGTCATCGCCCATCGGCTCTCGACCGTGCGCGACGCCGACCGGATCGTCGTCATGGAGAAGGGACGCGTCGTCGCCGAGGGTACACACGATGAGTTGATGGGGAGCAGCGCTCTGTATCGGCGGCTCGCGCGCCAGCTCCAGGAGCGCGAAGTGGAGGATCAGACCTGAGATGCGAGTCGTCATCTTCTGCCACTCGCTGGCGTCGGACTGGAACCACGGCAACGCGCATTTTCTGCGCGGCGTCGCGACCGAACTGATCGCGCGCGGCCATGAGGTGCGCGTGTTCGAGCCGCGCGGCGGCTGGAGCGCGGCGAATCTCGTCGCCGATGCCGGACCGTCGGCGCTCGAGGACTGGCGTGCGGCGTACCCGGCGCTCAGCAGCGACATGTACGACCTCGACGCGCTGGATCTCGACGCGGCGCTCGACGGCGCGAATCTCGTCCTCGTGCACGAATGGAACGATCGCGATCTCGTCCGCGCCATCGGCGAGCGTCGCCGGACCGGCCGCTTCAGCCTGCTGTTCCACGACACGCACCATCGATCGGTCAGTGATCCCGACGCCATGGCCGCCTACCCGCTCGAGGAGTACGACGGCGTCCTCGCCTTCGGCGACGTCATCCGCGAACGCTATGTCGCACAGGGCTGGGCGCGGCGCGCCTGGACGTGGCACGAGGCCGCGGATTCACGCGTATTCCGGCCGCTGATCACGACCCGAGACGGCGATCTGGTCTGGATCGGCAACTGGGGAGACGACGAACGGACCGAAGAACTCCGGCACTACCTGCTCGCACCGGTTCGCGCGCTGGGCCTGCGGGCGCGCGTGCACGGCGTTCGCTTTCCGGCGGCCGCCCGACGCGAACTGGAAGACGCCGGGATCGAGTACGCCGGCTGGCTGCCGAACTATCGCGTGCCGGAGGTGTTCGCGGCCTACCGCGCGACCGTCCACGTGCCGCGCCGCCCGTACGTCGAGGCGCTGCCCGGCATTCCCACCATCCGCGTTTTCGAGGCGCTGGCGTGCGGCATTCCGCTCGTCTCGTGCTGGTGGGACGATCGCGAAGGGTTGTTCGCGCCCGGCGCCGATTACCTCGTCGCGCGGACGCCCGACGAGATGCAGCGGCACCTCCGCGACGTGCTGTCGGATCCCGCGCTTGCCGCCGCGCTCGCGGGCCACGGCCGGCGCACGATTCTCGCGCGCCACACGTGCGCCCACCGCGTCGACGAGCTGATGGCGATCTGCCGCGACCTGGGCGTCGACACGACGACGACGGAACGGATGCTGACACGATGAAAATCGCAATCCTCGGACTCTCCATTACGTCTTCGTGGGGCAACGGCCACGCGACGACCTACCGTGCGCTGGTGAGCGGTCTTGCCGCGCGCGGGCACGACATCCTGTTCCTCGAGCGCAACGCTCCCTGGTACGAGGACAACCGCGATCTGCCGTCGCCGCCTTACTGCCGGACGATGGTGTACGGGAATGTCGAGGAGCTGCGGGAGAAGGCCGCGGCAGACATCCGTGCGGCGGATCTCGTCCTCGTCGGCTCGTACGTGCCGGACGGGATTGCAGTCGGGGATCTCGTCCAGCGCCTCGCCGACGGCGTCACCGCGTTCTACGACATCGACACGCCGGTGACGCTCGCCGGCCTCGAGCGCGATCGCGTGGATTACCTGTCTCGCGCGCAGATCCCCCGGTACGACCTCTACCTGTCGTTCACGGGAGGGCCGACGCTCGAACGGCTGCGGCGCCGGTTCGGCGCGCGGTGCGCGCGGCCGCTGTACTGCTCCGTCGATCCGCAGCTGTACTATCCCGAAGATCTCGAGCCAAGGTGGGATCTCGGCTACCTCGGCACGTACAGCGGCGATCGTCAGCCGGTGCTCGACCGCCTCATGCTGCGCGCCGCGGAACGCTGGCCATCGGGGCGGTTCGTCGTCGCCGGTCCGCAATATCCGGACGTCATCCGCTGGCCTGGCAACGTCGAGCGCACGATGCACCTCGCACCGGCCGAACACCGGCACTTCTACAACGCGCTGCGATTCACGCTGAACGTGACGCGGCGCGACATGGTGCGCGCCGGGTATTCGCCGAGCGTGCGGCTGTTCGAGGCCGCCGCCTGCGGCACGCCCATCATCAGCGACACCTGGAAGGGGCTCGATCGCTTCTTCACACCCGCGGCCGAGATTCTGCTGTCGGCCAACGCGCCGCAGACGCTGCGCTACCTGCGGGAGATCCCCGACGACGAGCGACGGCAGCTGGGGCTCCGCGCGCGCGACCGCGTGCTCCGCGCGCACACGTCCCGGCACCGCGCCGCGCAGCTGGAATCCTACGTGACCGACGCGGGCGGCCGGACGCCTGCGGCAGCCGCACCCGCCGGGATTGCCATCGAAGAGGCCGCATCATGAGCGTCACGGACCTGACCACCGAATCCATCCGCGAGCGCGTGCGCGAGCTCGGCGACTGGTTTCACAACATCAACCTTCGCGGCGTGCAGACCGCACCGGATCACTTCCTCGGCGACTACCCCGCGATCAAATGGGAGAAGTTCGCCGGCTCGATCCCGGAGGACCTGACCGGACGCAGCGTGCTCGACGTCGGATGCAACGCCGGCTTCTACGCGATCGAGATGAAGCGGCGCGGGGCCGCGCGCGTCGTCGGCGTCGACTCGGACGGCCGCTATCTCGCGCAGGCGCGGTTTGCGGCCGAAGTGGCCGGCGCCGACATCGAGTTCCGCGAGATGTCCGTCTACGAGCTGCCGTCGCTCGAAGAGCGCTTCGACGTCGTCCTGTTCATGGGGGTGCTGTACCACCTGCGACACCCGCTGCTCGCGCTCGACCTGCTGCATCGCTTCGTCGCGCGCGACCTGCTCGTGTTCCAGTCGATGCTGCGCGGCAGCCCGGACGTCCATCCAACCGAGCGCGACTACGAGTTCACGCAGACGCGACAGTTCGGCGACCCCGCGTATCCGCTCATGTACTTCGTCGAGCACCGCTACGCGCACGATCCGACGAACTGGTGGATCCCGAACCGCGCCTGCGCGGAGGCCATGCTGCGGAGCGCCGGGTTCGACATCATCGAGCACCCGGAGGAAGAAGTCTTCATCTGCCGCCGACGCGAGGAGACCGGCGTCATGGCGGAGCTGCGCGAAGGAGAGCTGGCGGCGTGCTTGAAGCGGCAATGATCTGGAACGAGCCCAATAATCTGTCGCATTGGGACTTCGAGATCGATCCGGAGTGGCGCACGTTCGCGGCGCTCGTGCGCACCGCGTCGCAGGCGATCGCCGCCGAACGGCCGTCGCTGCCGCGCGTGCTCGGCGGCATGTCGCCGATCGATCCGAACTTCGTGCGCACGCTCGACGCCGCCGGCGTGCTGGATGCCGTCGACGTCGTCGCCGTCCATGGTTTTCCACTCGACTGGAATCACTGGCAGATTCACGAGTGGCCCGACAAGCTCGCGGAGATTCAGGCGGTCACGTCGAAGCCGGTGTGGGTATCCGAGGTCGGCGTGTCGACGTTCGGCGCCGAGGAAGTGCAGCAGTTCGGCCTGCGGCGGACGGCGGAGCTGTTGACGGGGAAATCCGAGCGCATCCATTGGTACAGCCTTTACGATCTGCCGCGCGCCTGGCCAGCGACCACCCGCCATCGCGAGGCGGAGGGGTCGTCGTACTACCGTCATTTCTATATGGGGCTGCTGCGCGAGGACGGTACGCCCAAGCTCGCGCTCCGCGACTTCCGCGAATTCGCGCCCGCGCTCGGCATCTGTCAGTGGTTCCACTTCGAGGATCACCGTCTCGACGACGCCGTCCGCTGGATGAAAGATCTCGGTGTGACCTACATCCGCACCGGCCTGAGCTGGGCCGACAGCTTCCGTCCAGGCGCCGAGGCCTGGTTCGATCGACAGATGACCGCGCTGGAGCCGTTTCGCGTGACGCTGACGTTCTGCTTCACGCCCGAACACGAGGGCGTCCGCCCGCACCACACCAGCCCGCCGCGCGATGTGCGTCCGTTCGCGGAGTTCTGTGCGCGGCAGGTCCGGCGCTACGCCTAGTCCACCTGCCGACCTCGATGCATGCGGCGCTCGTATGGAATCGCGTCGCCCTTCGCTGACGACCGGGGAGGCTCTCGCCAGAAGTTGACGCACGCGCCATGGCACGCGTGTTGCCCCCCAGACCGGCATGGCGAAATCGAGGAAGCGCGCGGACGCTGGGGGTGCGTCCGTCATGAATCACGTCAACACCCCCGCTCCCGAAGCAGTGTCGACGACACCTGACGAGACGATGTCTGACGAGATGACCGCTGCCGAACGGCCCATCGTGGATCCCGATCGGATTGCCGCACGCGCGTACGAGCTGTACCTGGCGCGCGGCGGCATGGATGGGCTGGATCAGGACGACTGGTTCCAGGCCGAGCGCGAGCTGCAGGCCCGCCAACGCGATCGACAGGAGTAACGCCGCGCACATGTTTCCACGATTCCGAACGGCAGCCGCCGGCGAGCGTGCCGTCCTGATCGCCGACGACGACCGCGATACGCGTGAGCTGTACCGCGCGTGCTTCGATCTCGACGGCTATCGGACCGCCGAAGCGGAGACCGGCTCCCAGACGCTGGCCGCCGCGATCGAGACCGTTCCCGACGTCCTCGTCACGGACCTCATCCTGCCCGACATCGACGGCTTCACGCTTGCGGAACGGCTGAAGGAGGATCGACGCACGTCGGCCGTGCGCGTCGTCGTCGTGACGGCGTACGCGGCGCCCGATCTCGAACGTCGGGCCGTGGAAGCCGGCGTGGAGCGTGTGCTCCTGAAGCCGTGCCTGCCGCAGGCGATGCTGCGCGAGGTGACGCGCGTGCTGGCCAGGCGGCCGCAGCGTCCGCGCCGCCCGCGCCTGACGTTCGTGTCGGATCGTCAGAACGCTCACCGGACGGAGTCCACGCGCCCTTCCGTGTCGAGCCGCATCCGCGGGGAATTCGCGGCGCTGCCGGGGCTCGCGCTCACGACCGAACAGGCGCGGCTCGTCTTCGACGTCGAACGCGAGACGATCGAACGCGTGCTGCACGCGCTCGTCGCCGAAGGCTTTCTGGCCCTGACGCCGGAAGGCGCGTTTCAGCGGCCTTTTCAAACCCGCCAGCTTCCGGTGCTCTGACGCGCCGCCGCGTCAGAACATCCGTCCACCGACCGGCACATCCCGATCGGGTCCGATCAGCACCACCTCGCCTCCCGCGTCCGGCACGCCCAGCGTCAGCACTTCAGAGATGAACGGCCCGATCTGTTTCGGCGGCATGTTGACGACGGCAAGGATGAGGCGGCCGACGAGATCGTCGGCACGGTAGTGGGCGGTGACCTGCGCGGATGATTTCCGAAGGCCGAGCGGCGCGCCGAAATCGATCGTGAGCTTCAGCGCCGGCTTGCGCGCTTCCGGAAACGGTTCGACGCGGACGATGCGTCCGACGCGCACGTCGACGCGATCGAAGTCCTGATAGGTGATCACGGCGACATCATCCGCGATGTGGCGGTAGCTCGACAAGATCTCGCGGCATGCCGTTTGCTGATTTTCTCCTCGATGGCGCGCGGCCGCGCCCGCGTCGGCTGCTCGGGTTGGCAGTACAGGCACTGGCGGGGCAACTTCTATCCGTCCGATCTACCGGCCGCGCGGTGGTTCGAGCACTATGCATCGGTGTTCGACACGGTCGAGATCAACAACACGTTCTATCGCCTGCCGGAGGCGGCGACATTCGCGGCCTGGGCTTCGCGCGCTCCGGTCCGGTTCGAGTTCGCCATCAAGGCCAGCCGGTTTCTCACCCATATGAAGAAGCTGAAGGATCCGGAGGAGCCGCTCGAGCGGTTGTTCTCGCGGATGCGTCCGCTCGGGGCGCATCGGGGCCCCGTGCTCTATCAGCTTCCGCCGTCGTGGCGGATCGATCTCGATCGCCTCTGCCGGTTCCTGTCGATCCTGCCGCGCGGCGTCCGCCACGCGATCGAGTTCCGCGATCCGAGCTGGTACGGCGACGAGACACGGAATCTGCTGACCCACCATCGGGTCGCGCTGTGCCTGCACGACATGCCCGGTTCCGCGACCGGCCGGGAGCGCGTCGGCCCGTTCGTCTACGTCCGCTTCCACGGCGCGACGAGCAAGTACGGCGGCGGGTACCCGGAGCCCCGGCTGCGTGCGTGGGCCGAATGGCTCGACGCACAGCGCGACGCGGGAGCGGACGTGTACGCCTATTTCAACAATGACGTCGGAGGACATGCTCCGCGCGATGCGCTCACGCTGCGGCGGCTGATGGAGGAAGGATCATGAACAAGCAGCAGCGGCTGGCGATCGGGATCGTCGCCGGCGTCGCCGGGGCCGCCGCCCTCGCGCGGATGATGCGTGGACGGCGGGCGATCGCGTTCACCGATCGCGTCGTCGTCATCACGGGAGGATCGCGGGGACTCGGCCTCGTGCTCGCGCGCCAGTTCGCCGACGAGGGGGCCCGCCTGTGCCTGCTCGCGCGGGACCCCGGTGAGCTGCTGCGTGCGCGCGAGGAGCTCGAAGCGCGCGGCGCGGCGGCCATGACCGTCCGCTGCGACGTGCGCCGGCGCGGCGACGTCCGCGCGGCCGTGGACGCGATCGTCGAGCAGTGGGGCGGCGTGGACGTGCTCGTCAACAACGCCGGCGTCATCCAGGTCGGCCCCTTCGAGCACATGACGCATGAGGATTTCGAGAACGCGATGGCGACCCATTTCTGGGGACCACTGAATCTCATGCTCGAAGTGGTGCCCATCATGCGCCATCGCGGCTTCGGCCGCATCGTCAATATCTCGTCGATCGGAGGGCGCATTGCCGTGCCGCACCTGGGACCGTACAGCGCGAGCAAGTTTGCGCTCGTGGGCCTGTCCGATTCCGCGCGTTCCGAGCTCTCGCGCCACGGCATCCGTGTGACCACCGTCGCACCAGGGCTGATGCGGACCGGCTCCCCGATGAACGCGCAGATGAAAGGGCGGCACCGCGCCGAATACGCGTGGTTTGCGATTGCGGACTCGATTCCAGGGCTGTCGATCGACGCGGAGCGTGCCGCGTCGCAGATCCTCGACGCGTGCCGGCACGGCGACGCGGAGCTGACGATCACGCCGCAGGCGAAGCTGGCGGTGATGGCCAATGCCGTCGCGCCAGGCGCCGTGGCGCGGGCGATGGCGATCGTGTCGCGGCTGCTGCCGCCGCCGACCGGGATGTCGGGAGACGTGATGAGAAAGGGACGCGAAAGCGAGTCGCGGTGGGCCCCGTCGCTCGCGACGCGGCTGAGCGACCGCGCCGCGGTGGCGAACAACGAGGTGTGAAGGGCGAGGTTCGAGGATCGAGGTTCGAGGATCGAGGATCGAGGTTCGGTCAGGAGTCGGATGACAGTTCGCCGACCTCGACGAGCTGCTTGAAGCGCTGCAAATCCTGACGGATCTCGGTCGCGGCGTCGCGTCCGAACAGTGACGCGATCGCGGCGCCGACTTTGCCCGCGGGCGGGCTGTACTGCAGGCGCACGGTGACGCGCGTGCCGCTGCCGTCGCGCATCGCGTCGAAGTGCACCGAGCCGGCGCTGACGACGTCGGCCCCCTCCAGCGATCGCCAGCCGATCACTTTGTTCGCCACTTCGTTATTGATCTCGGCGTTCCACTCGAGCACCGTTCCGGCCGGCCCCTTCGCGCGCCAGCGCGAGATGGTGTCGGTGAGCCGTTCGACCGACTCGAGGTGTTCCATGAACCGCGGCAGATTCTCGAGGTTGCGCCAGAAGCGGTACAGCTCCTCGATCGGACGATTGATCACGACGATTTCGCGGACGTTGACGCCCGCTGACCCGCCGAGCGCGCTCCGCGTGTCGTCGCCGGTACCCGCGGTGTTCAGACCGAGCGCCTGGTAGACGTTGCAGTGCCCCGTGAAACCGCGCTGCAGCAGCGCGGCGCCGAGACCAGCCATCAGCCAGCCTCCGAGTCCACGGCGCACGAGCCCGATCGTGGCCAGCGCGGCGCCGCCCGCAATCGATCCCCAGCGCTCCGCATCGCTGATGTTGCGTCCCGATCGGACGGTGGCCTCGCGGGCATCTTCGGGAAACGTCAGTTCCATGTTCATCGGTGTCTCGATCTCTTCTCTTAGTCTCGCGTGGTCCAGGAAGGGGCGTCGCTGGCCGGGAACGATTCCTCGGACGCATCGACGACGACGTCGCGCGCGCGCCAGCCGCGCTCGCGAGCGGCGCGTTCGAGCCAGTGCCAGGCCACGGCCGCGTCGTGATGTCCCATCGCCGCACGCACGGCGAGCGTGGCGCCGAACGTGGCGATCAGCCCGCCGCTGACGCCTCCCCGCCGCGCCCCGGCGGCCGCCAGCGCGCATCCCCACAAGGCCGTCAGCCATCGCTGCTGATCGGTGCCGTCCATCGGCAGCGTCGCGCGCGGCCGATCCCAGACGCTGGGCTGTCCGCGCTCCATGATCAGGTTTTTCGATGAGTCCGCCATCGGGCTCCTTCCCGGCGCCGGGAAGTGCACAACGCGTGCCCGGCGCATACAATCGCCGGATGCGCTGGTCACTCGCCCTTCTGCTATGCCTGCTGCTCTCCACGACCCTCGTCACGCAGGCTCAACCGCCGGCGTTCGATGTCGTGATTCGCAACGGTCGTCTGATGGATGGCAGCGGCAATCCGTGGATCGCCGCCGACCTCGGCATCCGCGGCGATCGGATCGTCGCGATGGGCAGAGTCGAGGGGCAGGCGGCACGGACGATCGACGCGGCCGGTCAGATCGTGGCGCCGGGGTTCATCGACGTCCACTCGCACGCGGCCGACGGGATTCGACACCCCGCGCTGCGGCAGGCCCAGCCGCTGCTGGCCCAGGGCGTGACGACGTTCGTCGCGAATCCTGACGGCGGCGGACCGGTCGACCTGGCGGCCCAGCGAACCGCACTCGAAGAGGGAGGCGTCGGGCCGAACATCGCGCTGCTGATCGGCCACGGATCGGTCAGGCGGGCCGTCATGGGCGACGCGCGCCGCGCGCCGAC
>DASSOM010000096.1:0-3259 GCA_035700625.1 Vicinamibacterales bacterium | reverse complement strand
GGAACGATCCGCAGCAGTATCACTGAAGAGTCTGTCAGCCCATAAAGGGCTGACACACCTGGCAACCTGCCTGTGGGTCAGGGCTTTAGCCCTCACATGATGCCGTGTGGGTCAGGGCTTTAGCCCTGACATGCTGCCGTGTGGGTCAGGGCTTCAGCCCTGACGGACGGATATACTTCCAGCCATGTCCGGACGCATCAAGATCGCTCTCGGCGTGGCGGTGGCGCTGCTCGTCGCGCTGGCGGCGGGATTCGTGTGGGGCGCGACCGGACGCCGCGCGGCGGAGCACGCGCTGGAAGACGCGCGGCAGCAGCTCGATCTGGCGGAAGCGCGCGGACGGATCCTCGATGCGCGCGTGAGCCTCTACAACGTGAACTTCGGCGACGCGCAGCGCCAGCTCGCCGACGCGAAGGCGCCGCTCAATCGCGCGCGCGCGCGATACGAAGCGGACGGCGCCGATGCCGCGGCCCAGGCGATGGCCGCTGCGATCGCGCACACCGAAGAAGCGCAGCGCCTCGCCAGCCGGCTCGATCCCGCGGCGAACGGGGAAGCCGGCCAGGCGCTCACGTCCATCCAGACGGCCACCACGTCGAAGTGATCACTCGAGAATCGTGGCGGTCACCTCGACGGTGACCTTGCGCTCGGAGGCCGGGTCGGCCGCCTGCGCGACCAGCAGCGGTTTTCCTGACTCGAGAATGAACGACAGCCGCTGCGACATCCGGGCCATCCCCTCCGGTCCGGTCTCATTGGGATTCCCGGTCGTGGGCTGGTATTCCAGTCCGAGATCCAGCCGGATGCGATTGCCCGCGATGATCATGGGGTGGGCGTCGGCGTTGATCTCGATCGTGCGGGAGCGGTCGCCGGCAAACCGCACGTTCGCGAGGCTGCGGACGTTCCCCATCTGACCGTCCGCGACGATCATCGTGACGACCTTGCGCCCCGGCGATGCCGGAGCCACCTGGTCGTTGATGGCCAGCTCGACGCGGATGTTGACCGCCTTGCCCGTCGGTGCGGCCGCGATCTTCTGAGTGATCATCTCTGGCTTGGTACCGGTTTTCGGCGCGGGCGGCTTCGTCTGGGCGAACGTCATCGTGGCGGCGGTCGCGATGATGGCAAACGTGGTCAAAATCCTCTTCGGCATGGTCTCCTCAATTCCGCCCGGAAGGCGGAGGAAGCGGGGGAACGTCGATCGGTGGCACGGCGATGAGCGGCGGCGTCTCCAGCACAGGAATCGTCACCGGCGCCGGCTCGATGGGCGCGACGGCGATTGGATCGGGCGCGGGCAACGCGGGAATGACGACGGTGCGTTCGGAGATGTCCGTGACGGCGGCGCGCACGACTGGCGCGGCGGCTCGCCCAAGCGGTTGCGGGGCTGACGCGCGCGCCGTCGGGATTTCCGGTGCGCCCGGCGAGGGCAGTGGCCTCGTCGATGGTGCCGGCGGCTCCGCGGACGTGACGGTCGTCGCAAGAGCGGGCAAGGGCGCGGGCTCGCGATGACGCGGCAGCAGGACGACGAGGACGACCAGCGCCATCACGGCAGCAGCGACGGGAGCGAACCACCGGCGCACGGCACGCGGACGATCGTCCAGGCGTGCGAGCACCCGGCCGCGGAATCCGCGCATCGCATCCACGTCCATCATCTGGTGGACAACGCGATCGATGTCCTCGTCGACCGGACGCGGCTCGTCAGTCATGTCTGCCTTCCAGGACGGCCAGTTTCACCCGCAGGAGCCGCCGCGCCTCGGAGACGCGCCACTTGACCGTCCCGATCGGCACGTGCAGCATCGCGGCAATTTCGTCGTACGCGTAGTCGCCCGAGCCGGCGAGCAGCAGCGTCTCGCGGAGCTTTTTCGGGAGCCGCGCCACGAGCTGTCGAATCCGCCGGCGCCGCTCGACGGCGAGCAGCTGTTCTTCGGGCGACGCTCCAGCCGCCGGCGCGACGTCGACCACGTGTTGCTGTTCATCGTCGCGGGATGGCCCCGACGTCACGAGGCGCCGCGCCCAGCGGGCGACCGACCGGCGGCGGTCGAGCGCGCGGCGCCAGGCGATCGTCAGCAGCCACGTGCGGAACTGCGCCTCGCCGCGAAAGCCGCCGATCTTCCGAAACGCGATCACGAACGTCTCCTGCGCCACGTCGTCGGCTTCCATCTGTGACCCGAGCGCCGCGACGACCGCCCGGAACACGGCGCGGCGATGCCGCTCGACGAGTTCGCCGAATGCATCGCGGTCGCCGCCCTGCGCCCGGCGAATCAACGCCAGTTCGGCCGCGTCGGTGGCCTCGGCCGACGTCACACCGTTAATAGAGGGCTGCACGGCGGCGTTGGTTGGGAAAGATCGAGGTTCGAGGGGCGAGGTGCGGGGGTGCGAGGTGGGGGCACGGGCGTGGGGTATCGTGTACGGTGTGAAAGCGTTTAGTTCTGTGTGTTTGTGAAAGCGAGATTGTCTGTGTTTTTCAGTGTTTTTCTGTGGCGGCCATTCAGTGTTGTTCTGCGGCGGCCTTCAGTGTTTTTCAGTGTTTTTCCGCGGCGGCCTTCAGTGTGTTTCAGTGTTTTTCCGTGGCGATCCCCTGTGTTTTTCAGTGTTTTTCCGTGGCCGCGCTCATGTTGACGGCGGACCAGCTGCTGACCGCCATTCGCGACCGGGTCGGCCATCCGGCCACCACGCGCGAACTGCTGCAGCGCCTGCAGATTCCCCGCGAACAGCGCGCGACCTTCAAGCGGCTGCTCAACGGCCTCGTCGAGGGCGGTCAGCTCATTCAGACGCGCGGCAGCCGATACGGCCTGCCCGACCGGATGAATCTCGTCGTCGGACGGGTCGAGACGAATCCGCGAGGCTTCGGATTCGTCCGCCCGGACCGTCCGATTGAGGGGATCCGCGGCGACCTCTACATCGCCGGGAGCAACCTCAATCAGGCGGTCCATGGGGATCGCGTCGTGGCGCGGGTCGAGGCGACGCGCGGCGATCGCGCCGAGGGGCGCATCCTCCGGATCCTCGAGCGCGGCTCGGCGCTGATCCCCGGCCGCTACGATCGCGACGAGGCCGGCACGGCCTACGTCGTCCCGTTCGACCGGCGCGTGGTGGTCGACGTGCAGATCGCGGACGCCGATCGCGGCGGGGCGGAGCCGGGCGACATGGTGGTCGTGGAGATCACGCGGTGGCCGACGCCGACGCGCGGTCCGGCGGGCCGGGTCGTCGAAGTGCTCGGTGACATCGACGAGCCCGGGGTCGACACGGAAATCATCATCCGCAAGTACGGCAT
>DASSOM010000095.1:0-3458 GCA_035700625.1 Vicinamibacterales bacterium | reverse complement strand
CGAGAGCCACGTCTGGTGCGATGACGCGACGTCGAGCGCGATGTCCGCGCCGGAATTGCCCGCGCCGACGAGCAGCACGCCGCCCGGCCGGAGCTGCGCGGGATTCTTGTCCTCGCTGGAGTGCAGCTGGACGATCGTCGGGTCGAGATCGCGCGCGAACGCCGGCACGCGCGGGACCTGAAACGTCGACATGGCGACGACGACGTGGTCGGCGTCGTATCGATGACCTCCTGTCTCGACGATATAGCGCACTCCCTCCCGCGTGACGCGATCGACTCTGGCGCCAGTGCGGACCGGCAGGTTGAAGTGTCGCGCGTAACTCTCGAGGTAGTCCCCCATCTGGTCCTTCGTCGGGAACGTATACGGCGCGGCGGGAAACGGCATCCCGATGAGGCCGTCGTACCTCGCGGGGGTGAACAGACGCAGCGAGTCCCATCGCGCCCGCCACGAATCTCCCACCCGCGCGCGTCCCTCGAGGATTACGAAGGAGAGCCCGCGCTGCGCGAGGGCGTAGCCCACCGAAAGGCCGGCCTGGCCTCCGCCAATCACCACGACCTGGACGCGCTCGCTGCTCCGTGTGTCACCCATGACTCACCTCGTTTCCCCTCCCAGTTAGTACTTACGCGTGTCAGAGGTTGGATGTTGGATGTCGGAGGTGACGGAGTCTCCCCACGAGCGGCCCGTCATCGAGCCGCTCAGGGAAACCCCGTCAATTTCGTGACGCTCTGAACGCGCTCGCGGGCCGGCCACACCGACTCGACGAACGCGTCGCTCCACTGCGCATCGCCCGGTGGCGACGGTAACGCGAAGGTCATCGTGGCGGTCACCTCAATCGGACGTGAGAGATCGCCGACCGCGCGCTCGACGTCCGCACGGCGGACGAAGATGTTCAGCTGGCCGCCGCCGACGAAGTAGCCGTTCGCGTGGATCTCGACGCCGCCAGAGGCGAGCCGCAGGTGATAGCTGTGCGGCGTGCTGCCGGAGACGATCGGGAGAATGTCGAAGTCGCGGCCATTGCCGTTCAGCTCGACGCGGAAGTCGTCCAGCGTCATGTGCCCCGCGAGGTAGTCGCGCCGCGCGGCCTCGAGCGCCGCGCGGTCCTTCGACGACGCCTCGTCCACGAGCGCGCGGCAGTTCCGCTCCGAGTAGCCCCAGCTCGAAAAGAACAGCGAACGCCGCTCCTTCACCTGCGCGCACAACGCGGCGTCGCGGAAGCGGACCGCCGCCTGCTGGTAGCAGAGCGATCGGAGGTAGTAGGACCGGTAGCCGTCCGGATTGAACAGCAGTCCGCTCTGCGACTGCGACGGGTCGATCGCCTCGCACGCCTTCACTGCCTCGGCGCGCCGCGCGACGTACGTCGAGTCCGCACCGAGCGCGGGGACGGCGACCGCGACGATGAGGAGCAGCAGCAGCATGCGTGGAGGCGAGGATAGCAGTTGGATGTTGGATGTTGGAGGTCGGATGTGACGTACGGGGTGGAAGTCGGGAGGGTGGGCGGCGCCCGCCGCCGCGCCTTCCACTGCGCTACGGTGGGCAAGCTAACCTCCGACATCCGGTACGTCACCTCCAACATCCAACCTCCAACATCTGCGGTGAAAAAACCGCGCCACCACGCGAAAAAGCGGGCAAACGGGGTTGCGTCGGCGATCGGATGGGCGCATACTCGCGATGTCCCTGCGAAAACACTGACCTCGTCCTCGCTCTGGAGCTGATGCCCGAACTGCACGCCCTCGGACCCTGGCTGCGCAACGCTCGCGAGAAGCGCGGTATTTCCATCCGGCAGATCTCCGATCAGACCAAGGTGGGCACGGGGCTGCTCGAGGCGCTCGAGAACGGCGACGTCTCGCGCTGGCCGGGCGGGATCTTCCGGCGCGCGTTCCTGCGTTCCTACGCGGAGGCGATCGGCGTCGACCCGGACATGGTCCTCAAGCGAGCCGAAGAGGAGCTGTTCCCTCCCGAAGATCCGGTGATGCCCGCCGCGCCGGTGTCGACGATGTCGAGGACATCGGCCAAGACGCCGGGTGGACGTCCGTCCACCGCGCCGGTCCCAGTGGACACGAGCGGCGTGTGGCGGCTGCGCATTCTCGCGGTGCTCGGCGATCTGACCGTCGCGCTCGTGATCGGCCTGGGGTTCGCCGCCGCCGGCTCGCGCCTGCTGTGGCCCGTGCTCGCGATCGCCGCCTACCACGCGGTCGGCATGTTCGCCCTCGGCACGAGCCCGATGGCCGCGCTGCTGATCGATATGGGATTCGGTCCTGACGAGAAGCGCGAACGGCTGGATGTCATAGAAGCTGATAGCTGACGGCAGTCAGCTTCCAGCTTCCAGCCTCCAGCTGCCAGCTTTAAAAGGAGGAAGGGCTTCCTTATGAGCTGGAAGCTGGCGGCTGGAAGCTGGTAGCTTCAATTCGCTTCATCACCGCTTCGACAATCTTGTCGCAGCGGGAGAGGTGGAACGAGAAGACCGAGCCTGCGGCGAGGCCGGCGCGTTCGTAGAGGTTGTCCCGCAGCATCGCCTTCGCGCGGTGGAGGCGCGTCTTGATGGCTTCTTCCGACGCCTCGAGGCATTCGGCGGTTTCGGCGGTGCTCAGGCCTTCCAGCTCTCGCAGCACGAAGACGGATCGATAGCCGTCCGGCAGTCCGTCGATCGCCTGTTCCAGCACGCCGCGGAGTTCGCCGGCGAACGCCTGCTGTTCGGGCGAGATGCCGGGCGCCACGATCGCATCCATGCCGTCCTCCACTGCGGGATCCTGCGCGGCCACCGGGGATCGTTTCCGGCGCCGCAGCCGTCCGAGCGCCTCGTAGACCGCAATCCGCGTCAGCCATGTCGAGAAGCGCGCCCGCTCGGCGAACTGTTCGAGGTGCAGGTAGGCGTTGACGTACGCCTGCTGCACGACGTCCTCCGCCTCCGCCTCGTCGCGGACGATGCCGCGCGCGACGCGATAGAGGCGCTGGTTGTAGCGGCGCATCAGCACCTCGTAGAGCGCCGTCTCGCCTCCCCGGACGCGGCGCGCCAGCTCCTCGTCCGACGTGTCCGTCCACGCCTCCAGCGCGATTGCCTGAAGCACGCCCACCTCCGCATCGGCGCCCTGGTCGAGAATCCGCTCGCGAAGAACGCGCCGACCGGATCTGTCCGCTTCCGGAACCGTCATCCGCACGCCGGACAAACGCCGCTCCGGCTTACCGTCGTCCGAGCTCGGTTTGGGGACCCCCATCCCCAAACCGTGTCGCAGGCCTGCGCGGCGTTTTTCGTGTGCCTGACGGCGTGCTCCTACGGTTCCTTCAGCGAACAGATCCGATCGGCGCTTGGGGGCGCGAGCTGCCACCGCCAGAACGCCTCTAATTCCTTATAGAGATCCCCGCTCTCCTGAGGTTACAGCATCCCGGGATGCAACGGTTCGGGGCGCCCGAACTCTGGATCAGGCAGGAGGACGTCATGAATGCGAAACCCGTCGTCGCGG
>DASSOM010000094.1:0-7479 GCA_035700625.1 Vicinamibacterales bacterium | reverse complement strand
CGACGCGCTGCGCGACGCGATGGATGAGATCGCGGCGATTCGCGGCGAGCGTCCGGCGACGGCGGACGAGATTCGGACGGCGAAGGCGGCGCTCACGCAGGGCTACGCGCGGAACTTCGAGACGGCGCAGCAGGTGGCGCGCGCCGTCGCCCAGCTGGCGCTGTTCGGCCTGCCCGACGATTATTTCGAGCAGTTCGTGCCGCGGGTGAACGCGGTGACGGCCGACGATGTGCTGCGGGTCGCGCGCGAGTATCTGGATCCGGAGCGCATGGCGATCGTCATTGTCGGCGACCGCGACGTGGTCGAATCGGATCTCAACGCCCTGCCATACGGCACGCCGATCCCGCTCGTTTCCTGATCAATCGGGGCTCTGCCTCGAACCGCGGTTCACTGCCCTCGGCCTCAGAGCGAGGTAAACTGTGGACTCCTCATGCCTTCCTCGCCTTTCGAACGGGTCGGCGTCAGCCTGTTCGGCCTGGTGGCGATCGTCTGCGCGATCGTTGCGGGTGCCGTGATCTGGTTGATGCTCACCGATCCGGTGACCGTCGCGACGGCGGTGAACGAGGGCAATGTCACGCCGTTTGCGCGGGAGTTAGCGAGCGTGATCCTCAACGCGATTCGGGGGTTGCTCAGTTATCTGTGAGTGGGCTTCTGGCTGCGGGCCGGCGCCGGTCTTCGGTCTACAGTCTCCGCTCCTGGTCGGATCTACGGTCCAGATCCTGGGCGCGGCCGGGCTCGCCGCCGAGTATTCGCAGGATTGCAGGTTTTTCCGAACTGAACGGCGAACGCGTCGCATATAATCGCCTCAGCGCGTTGGGGCGCATCCGGTCCGCGGAAAGGGCTGTGCCCACCCACATTCGCTCGACCAGCACGAACCTTCTTTCAGCCTGACTGGGCGGACATCCAGGCGTCATGAAAGGAGATTCGTATGCCCGCCCACGATCTGCCCGCGCGCCCGAACCTGGATCAGTACAAGAGGCAGGCCAAAGAGTTGCTGGCAGCCTGCAGGTCAGGCGATCCGACAGCGCTTCGGCGTGCCGCCGGTCACCGCGGCCCACGATCGAGACTGCAGCTGGCCGATGCGCAGTTCATCATCGCGCGTGAGCACGGCTTCGAAAGTTGGCCGAAGTTCTCGCGACACATCGAACAACTTGCCCTCGCTCGCCCCCTCGCCTCGATAGCAAACCCTGTCGATGCATTCATCGAAGCGGCAACCGTGCCGCGGGACGCGCATACGTCAGGGACGCTGGAGCGCGCGAAGCTGATTCGACAGCAGTATCCCGAAGTGGTCAAAGATTTTTATGCCGCGGCCACGCTAGGCGACGAAGTCACTGTTCGCGCCGCACTGGCGCGGAATGCGGCGTCCGCGACTGCTCCGGGCGGCCCGTACCGTTGGGATGCGCTGACCTATCTGTGTTTCTCGCGCTATCTTCGTCTCGATCGAAGCCGCGCGCCCGCGTTCGTCGCGACGGCGCGCGCGCTGCTCGATGCTGGCGCCAACGCCAACACCGGCTGGTATGAAACGATCGATCACCCTCATCCGCGTCCCGTGTTCGAGGCCGTCATCTATGGCGCCGCCGGCATTGCTCAGCATCCCGATCTCACTCGGCTTCTGCTGCAGCGCGGTGCGGATCCGAATGACGAGGAGACGCCGTATCACGTCCCGGAGACTACCGACAGTTCCGTACTAGAGGTGCTTCTGGAGAGCGGTCGGCTGAGTGAAGCCAGCCTTAGCACGATGCTGGTCCGCAAATCGGACTGGCACGATCTCCCGGGCATGCGATTGCTGCTCGAACGCGGCGCCGATCCGAACAGAGTGACGCGCTGGGGGTACACGGCGCTGCATCAGGCGGTACGCCGCGACAACGACCTGCGGATGATCGCGGTGCTGCTCGATCATGGCGCCGATCCGAGGCTGCCGGATCAGCATGGCCGTTCCTCAGCCGTGATTGCCGTGCGACGAGGGCGTGGCGATGTGCTGAGGGTGTTGGAGCGACGTGGCCTGCCCGCCACACTGACAGGGCACGATCGACTGATCGCGGCATGCGCCTTGGACGATCACGAGGCGATCGTCGCGCTTCGCTCCAGCGCTCCGGATTTGTCGGCTGCGATTCTCGCCGAGGGTGGAACGCTGCTCTCGGAGTTCGCGGGAAACGGTAACACGGTAGGCGTCAGGCGGCTGCTCGAGTGCGGCGTCGATCCGGCGGCGCTTTACGAGCAGGGAGACGCCTACTTCGGCATCGCGCCGCGGAGCACGGCCCTGCACGTGGCGGCGTGGCGAGCTCATCCGGAGGTCGTAAGAACGCTGATTGCCGCGGGTACGCCCGTTGATGCGATGGACGGCGACGGAAGAACCGCTCTCATGCTTGCCGTGAAGGCGTGTGTCGACTCGTACTGGAGCTCCCGACGGTCGCCGGAGTCGGTAGCGGCGCTTCTCGATGCCGGAGCTACGGCGGCCGGCATCGATCTGCCGACGGGCTATGAGGCGATAGACGTGCTGCTTGCGCGAGCTGGAGCAGAGAAATAACCGGCCCGTAGCCCGTAGCCCGAAGCCTGTAGCCCACTCAGGCCCGTCGACCGAAGCCCGCAGTCCTACAGGTTCCGCTGAAAGAACCGCACCAGCGCCCAGCCATCCATCAGGGCGAACGGAATTTTCCCGGTGCTGTAGTGCCCGCAGGGAAGCACCGCCACTTCATGCGGAATCTGCAGACGTCGAAACTTGCGGACGAGCGCGCGTGAAAGTTCGACAGGGAAGGTGAGATCGTATTTCGCGTAGACGAGCAGCGTCTTCTTCTGGCGGATGCGCGGGATGTAGCCGTGCGGATTGATCGGCTGCCAGAGCCGCCGCAGCATCCGCAGCTCGATCTGGCCATCGAGACTCTCGCGGATGTGTCGCGTCGAGATCCCGTGCCAGACGACGTCGGAGAAGAACGGCGAGACGTGGTTGAGCGCCTGCGCGCGCACGAGCGGTTCGTGCGCGGAGGTCAGCAGCGCGAGACACGATCCGAGGCTCGTGCCGAGCACGCCAATCCGTTCGTACCCGCGCCACGCCAGCCAGGCGATCGCGCGCCGCGCATCGAGCACGGCCTGACGGCATACCTGCACGGTCCGGGCGATGTTCGCGCTCACGATGAAATCGGCGCGCTGCAGCTCGGGCGGCATGCGGCGATCGTGATAGGGGAGGCTGAGGCGCAGCGCGCTGACCCCACCGCGCGCCAGCAGGCGTGAGAGCCCGATGTGTCCGCCCTCGTCGGCGTTCCACTGCGGCAGCACGAGCACGGCGCGTTTGGGGGGCGGCTGGCCCCGCCGCCCGCGCGCGGGGAAGTATCGCGCGTAAACGGTGTTGTTCTCGGGATGCGGGGTCGGGAACGCGCTCGGAAACGTCAGCAGCCCCGCCGGATCCTCGCGCGTGTCTTCGGGATCGGCGGTGAAGCGATACGCCGTCGTCGGCGGCGAGCTGAAGAACCGGTCCGTGTCCTGCCGGACCTGTCGGACCCACGTCCACAGCACGCGCGCGGGGTCGGCGTCCGGCGGGGCGCCGTTGGACGGAATCCAATCGAGCCCCCACGAGAACGGACGGACGGTGCGATCCTTGGAGACCGAAACGAGCCGGCGCTCCCATGCATGAAAGAGCGGTTCGAGCATGGCAGAATCATCAGCTTAACATGCCGGCAATTGACGTCGATCGTGTCGCGCATCTATACTGCGTGTGCCATGATTCTGTCGGAGCGGGCCAAGCGCGTGTCTCGAAAGCGGTGCCGCCGCGTCGGTGGTCGTTTGTCGCTCGCGCTGTCCTGAAACAGACATAATTAGACGAGTGGCCAACCCGCTGACCCGGTCTTTGACGGTCAGCGGGTTTTTTTTTGCGAGAGCAATCAATCAATGGCACGAAAAATTGAAGTCGGAATCCTCGGCGCGACCGGCATGGTCGGCCAGCAATTCGCGCTGCAGCTCGCCGATCATCCCTGGTTCAATGTGACCTGGCTCGGCGCGAGCCAGCGATCGGAAGGGCGGCGGTACGACGAGGCCGCGCCCTGGCGTCTCGCCACGCCGATGCCCGACGCCTTTCGCGGGCTCGTGATCGACGCCGCCGAACCGACGCGCGCGCCGAAGGTGATCTTCTCGGGCCTCGATTCGTCGGTCGCCGGCCAGATTGAAGGGGCGTTTGCCGAGGCGGGCCACATCGTCATCAGCAACGCGCGGAACTACCGGATGGACCCCGTCGTGCCGCTGCTTATTCCCGAGATCAACGCCGATCATCTGGCGCTCCTCGACGCGCAGGCGGACGCGCACGGCTGGCCCGGACGCATCCTCACGAATCCGAACTGCTCGACGGTCGTCCTCTCGATGGTCCTCGCGCCGCTCCGCCGCTTCGGCCTCCGGCGCGTGATGGTGACGACGATGCAGGCCGTCTCGGGCGCGGGGTACCCGGGCGTCGCCTCGCTCGATATTCTTGGCAACGTCGTCCCCTTCATCGACGGCGAAGAAGAGAAGATGGAGAGCGAGACGAAGAAGATCCTCGGCTGTTTGCGCGGGAGCGCCGTCGAGCCGCACGAGCTGACGGTCAGCGCCCAGACGACGCGCGTGCCGGTCGCCAATGGGCACACGGAGATGGTGTCCGTCGGGTTCGAGCAGCGTCCGGCGGTCGACGATCTGCTCGAGGCGTTGAAGACGTTCGCGGGGCTGCCGCAGCAGCGCGAGCTGCCGACCGCGCCGAAGCAGCCGATCGTGTACCTCGCGGAGCGCAACCGGCCGCAGCCCGCGCTCGACGTCCATCGTGGAGGCGGCATGACGGTGAGCGTCGGCCGTGTGCGGCCGTGTCCGCTCTTCGACTACAAGCTGGTGGCGCTCGGCCACAACACCGTGCGCGGCGCGGCGGGCGCCGCCGTGCTGAACGCGGAACTGATGAAGGTGGAGGGACGACTCGGATGAGGGTGATGAAATTCGGCGGCACGTCGGTCGCCGACGTGCCGGCGGTCACGCGGCTCGTCGGCATCGTGCGGGCGGCGCGCGATCGCGACGTGCCCGCGGGCGTCGATGCGGAAACGGCCGCGCCGGGGCCGGTCGTCGTCGTGTCGGCGCTCGGCGGCGTGACCGATCGCCTGCTCGAGATTGCCGGCGCCGCGCGGGCGGGCGACGTGGAGAAGGCGACCGCCGAGCTCTACGCGCTGCTCGATCGACACGCGGAGATGGCCGGCGCCTTGACCGAAGGCGCCCGCCGGGAAGCCTTGCTGGACGCCATCCGCGGCGAGATCTCGGCCCTCATCGGCCTCGTGCGCGCGCTCTCGGTGCTCAAGGACGTGTCGCCGCGATCGATGGATGCGATGGCCGCCGCCGGCGAGCTCATGAGCAGCCGGCTCGTGGCCGCGGCGCTCGAACAGGCGGGGCTGCCGGCTGCCTGGGTGGACGCGCGCCGCGCGATCGTCACCGACGGCGATCACACGCGCGCGCTGCCGCTCATCGACGAGACCAACACGCGGCTGACCGAACGCGTACGCCCGCTGCTGGTGGACGGGAAGATTCCGGTGCTCGGCGGCTTCGTCGGCGCGACGACCGACGGTATTACGACGACGCTGGGGCGCGGAGGATCCGATTACTCGGCGGCGCTGGTGGGCGCCGGACTCGGCGCGGCCGAAATCGAGATCTGGACCGATGTCGACGGGATGCTCACGGCGGATCCGCGTGTGGTGCGAAATCCGCGACTCGTGCCGCGCCTCACCTTCGAGGAAGCCTCCGAGCTCGCCTACTTCGGCGCCAAGGTACTCCACCCGAGCACGATTCTGCCGGCGGTGACGCACGATATTCCGGTGCGCATCAAGAACTCGCGCAGGCCGGATTCGTCCGGTACGCTCATCGCGCGTCCGGCGGAAGATGAGCCGCCATCCGGTCTGGTGGCGATTGCGTGCAAGCGTCATGTGACGGTCATCAATATCACCTCGAGCCGGATGCTGATGGCGTATGGCTACCTTCGCCGGCTGTTCGAAGTCTTCGAGCGGCTGCGCACGGCGGTCGACGTCGTCACGACCTCCGAAGTGAGCGTGTCGGTGACGATCGACGACCAGAGCCGGCTCGAGGCGATCGTCGACGAGCTCTCGGCGTTTGCCGAAGTGACCTGCGAGCGCGACATGGCGATTGTCTGTCTCGTCGGCGAGAATCTCGGATCGGATGCCCGCGCGTTCGGGCGGATGCTGGAAGCGCTCGACGGGATTCCGCTGCGGATGGTCTCGCAGGCGGCGCTGCGACGCAACGTGACCTTCGTCCTCCGCCAGGCCGACGTGGCGAGCGCGATGAATCGCCTGCACGAACAATTCTTCGAACAGGCGCCGGCCGCGGCGATTCGGTCATGAAGCTCCTGCTGCTCGGCCACGGCCGGATGGGTCAAATCGTCGAGAGCCTCGCCCCCTCGTACGGCTTCGAGATGGCCGGCTGGCTCGACGAGACGAACAACGCCGGCGGCGAGGCGCTGACCGCCGATCGGTGGAGCGGCGTCGACGTGGCGATCGATTTTTCCACCGCTGTCGCGCTCGTCGACAATCTGCCCAGACTCGCGCGGCTCGGCATCAACACCGTCGTCGGCACGACAGGCTGGCAGGCGCACGAGACGGCGATGCGGCAGGTGGTCGCCGACGCCGGCCTGGGCGTCGTCGTCGCGCCGAATTTCTCGACCGGCGTCGTGCTCCTCGAGGCGCTGGTCGAGTATGCTGGACGCCTGTTCGGCGGCCAGGAGGAGTGCGGCGCGTGGGTGCACGAGCTGCACCATGCGAAGAAGGTGGATGCGCCGTCGGGGACCGCGCTGATGCTGCAGGCCGCGCTCACGCGCGGCGGATACGCGCGGCCGATCGACATGTCGTCGACCCGCGCCGGCTTCATCCCCGGGACGCACACCATCGGGTTCGATGCGCCGTCGGAGACGGTGACGCTCACCCACGTGGCGCGCGACCGCGCCACCTTCGCGCGTGGCGCGCTGCAGGCGGCGCGCTGGCTTCAGGGCCGGCGCGGCTGGTTCACGATGCGCGACGTGTTGGGCATATAGGAGACACCATGAGAACACCCTTTACTGGATGCGGCACGGCACTCATCACGCCGTTCACGAAGGATGGCGCCGTCGACGAAGCGGCAGTCCGACGCCTCGCGCGTCGCCAGATCGATCGCGGCATTCATTTCCTCGTCCCGTGCGGCACCACGGGTGAGGTGCCGACGCTCTCGCCCGCCGAGCGGCGCCGGGTCGTCGAGATTGTCGTCTCGGAAGCCGCCGGCAAGGTGCCGGTGCTCGCCGGCGCGGGTGGCTACGACACGAAGGAAGTGATTCACGCGGCCGGCGAGATGCACCAGGCGGGGGCGCAGGGTCTGCTCTCGGTCACGCCGTACTACAACAAGCCGACGCAGGAAGGGCTGTATCAGCACTTCAAGGCGATCGCCGACAGCACGCCGCTGCCGATCATCGTTTACAACGTGCCCGGCCGCACCGGCTGCAACGTC
>DASSOM010000093.1:0-9819 GCA_035700625.1 Vicinamibacterales bacterium | reverse complement strand
CTGCGTGCCTCGGGCGTACAGGTCGCACGCCTTGCAGCCGGCGGCTGCCTCCCGGACGCTGGGGAGCGTGGGACGATCCGGCAGCAGCTCCGGCACCGGCTGCCCCGGCCGGGCGGTTCCGCGCGCCGGGGCCCGCGGCCTGCGGCGTCCCCCGCCTGCCATGTCAGTCGGCGCCGCGCCGCCGCGCCCAGGCGACGTGCTCGACGACCAGCGGATCGTCGCACGCCGGACCATGCCATTCGTCGAGCGCCGCAAGCGCGTCGGCGTCGCGGGTCGCCCCGGCGGCCGTCGCGATGTTGCGCCGGAGCCGCTTCACTCCCGCCCGGCTCATCGCGCTCCCCTTCAGTCCGCGGCGCAGATCGTCATCCGACGTCCGCCACAGCGCCGCGAGCGACACGCCGTCGAACACGGGCCGCGCCTGCCAGGCCGCATCGATCGAACGCGCCGGCGCCATGTTCCAGGGACAGACATCCTGGCAGATGTCGCAGCCGTACGCGTGCGCGCCGACGTCCGCGCGCTGGTCCTCCGGAATCGCGCCGCGGATTTCGATCGTGAGATACGAGAGACACCGGCGCGCGTCGAGGACGTAGGGCTCCAGCAGCGCGCCGGTCGGACACGCGTCGAGACAGCGGCGGCACGCGCCGCATTGATCGAGCGCGGCCACGTCCGGCTCGAGCGGCAGGCTGCAGATGATCTCGGAGAGAAACAGCCACGATCCGCGCTCCATGTTGATGAGGCACGTGTTCTTGCCGATCCATCCGAGGCCGGCGCGCTGCGCGTACACGCGCTCCTGCACCGGTCCGGTATCGACGTACGCGCGCGCGTCGAAGGGCTCCCCCGCCTCCTCGCGCATCCACGCGAGGAGCGCGTCCATGCGGCGCTCGATCACCTCATGGTAGTCGTCGCCCCACGCGTACCGCGCGATCCGCGCGGTCGAGGGATCGGTCCGCTCGGTCGAATAGGGACGCTCGGTGTTGTACACCGTCCCGAGCGCGATGACGCAGCGGGCGGACGGCACGATCGCGCGCACGTCGGCGCGCCGATCCGCATTGCGCCCGAGGTAGTGCATCGATCCGGCGTAGCCGCGATCGATCCACTCGGGCAGGTACCGCAACTCGGGAAAGTCGTCCGCGGGTGCGACGCCGCAGAGATCGAAACCCAGCTCGGCGGCGCGCGCTTTCACGTCCGCAGAGGTCACTCTCTGATTATAGAGGGGGGCTTGCCCTCCGTAGCCGCGAAGCGGCGGAGGAGGGATGTTGGAGGTCGGATGTGACGGGGGGAGTTGAAGCTGCCGGCTGGGAAGCTGGAGGCTGTCCTCGTGTTCAGCGACGGCCGCGACACGTCGAGCTGGCTTCCCGCCTCCGCCGTCCTCGAAGTCGCGCGAGCCAGCGACGCGGTCGTCTATCCCGTCTCGCTCGGCCGGCCCGAGCCAATTACGCAGCCGTGGCACGACGCGTCCGCGCGCCTGCCGCTAGGGCTTCGCGACGAAGTCTCGCCCACGCAGTTCCTGCACACGCTCGCCGATGACACCGGCGGCGCGGATTTCACCACGTCGCGCTCGGCGGATCTCGCGGATCGCTTCGTCGAAATTGTGAAGGAATTCAAGAGCCGGTATCTGTTGACGTATGCACCGACCGGCGTCCCGCCGTCCGGCTGGCACACGATCGAGGTGAAGCTGAAAGGGGGCCGCGGCAAGGTCACAGCCCGCCGCGGCTACCAACGATAAGTTCGCTCCTCGCGCCTCGCGCCTCGCGCCTCGCTCCTCGAACCTCGCTCCTCGCCCCTCGCTCAGTTCGCGGCGAGCTGTCGCAGCACGTACGGCAGGATGCCGCCGTTGCGATACGCGACGAGTTCTTCCGGCGTATCGATCCGCACGACGGCGCGAATCTCACGGACCTTCCCGTCCTCGCCGGTCACGCGCACCGTCACCTCTCCGCCCGGCGTCAGGCCGTCGGCGACGCCGACGATGTCGTACGTTTCGCGGCCGGTCAGTTTGAGCGAGACGGCCGTGTCGCCGTCGCGGAATCGCAGCGGGAGCACGCCCATGTTGACGAGATTGCTGCGGTGGATGCGCTCGAAGCTTTCCGCGATCACGGCGCGGACGCCGAGCAGCAGCGTCCCCTTCGCCGCCCAGTCGCGCGACGAGCCCGACCCGTACTCCTTGCCGGCGATCACGACCAGCGGCACGCCGGCCTCCTGGTACTTCACCGACGCGTCGTAGATCGACATCACCTCTCCCTGCGGCAGCAGCGTCGTCCAGCCACCTTCGGTGCCGGGTGCGAGCTGGTTCCGGAGGCGGATGTTGGCGAACGTGCCGCGGACCATGACTTCATGGTTGCCGCGCCGCGCGCCGTACGAGTTGAAGTCGCGCGGCTGCACGCCGTTCGCGATCAGATACCGGCCGGCCGGGCTGTCGGCGGGAATCGAGCCCGCCGGCGAAATGTGGTCGGTCGTCACGCTATCGCCGAGCAGCGCGAGCACGCGCGCGCCGCGGATGTCGGTCGGCGGCGTCGGCGTTGCCGTGACGCCTTCGAAGAACGGCGGATTGCGGATGTAGGTGGATTCCGAATCCCAGTTGAACCGTTCCCCTTCGGGCACGGTCAATGCCGCCCAGCGCTCGTCGCCGTCGAACACGTGCGCATACTTGTCGCGGAACATGCGCTGCTGCACCGAGCGCAGCATAACCTCCTGAATCTCGCGCTCCGACGGCCAGATGTCCTTGAGGAACACCGGGCGCCCGTCCGAACCCGTACCGAGCGGCTCGCACGTGAGATCCACCTGCATGCGCCCCGCGAGCGCGTAGGCGACGACCAGCGGCGGCGACGCCAGATAGTTCGCGCGCACCTGCGACTGGATGCGTCCCTCGAAATTGCGATTGCCAGACAGCACGGAAACGACCACCAGGTTCCGATCGCGCACGATCGACGAGACCGGCTCCGGCAGCGGGCCGCTGTTGCCGATGCAGGTCGTGCAGCCGTAGCCGACGAGATTGAAGCCCAGCTCGGCGAGATCCTCGAGCAGGCCGGCCGCGCGAAGATACTCGGTCACCACCATCGATCCAGGCGCCAGGCTCGTCTTCACCCACGGCTTCACGGTGAGGCCCGCGCGGACGGCGTTGCGCGCGACGAGCCCTGCGCCAATCATGACGCTCGGGTTCGACGTGTTCGTGCAGCTCGTGATCGCGGCGACGACGATCGCGCCGTGATCGAGCCCTTCCATGCCGGCCATCGTCTCGGCCGGCGCAGTGGCAACGGCCGCGGGTGCGGTCGCCACGGCGGCGGGCGTCGAGGTCTCGCCCGGTTTCGTGGGTTGCGCCGCGCGGGCGGCGGCCGCCTTTCCGTCCGCGAGCATGATCTCGAGCGCCTGCGTGAAGCGCGTCTTCGCCTGCTTGAGCGGGACGCGATCCTGCGGCCGCTTCGGTCCGGCAATGCTGGGCTCGACGGTGGAGAGATCCAGTTCGACGGACTTCGTATAGATCGGCTCCGGCGTGTCGGCGGTCCGGAACAGCCCCTGCGCCTTCGCGTACGCCTCGACGAGCTGCACGCGCGCCTCGTCGCGCGCCGTGAGCCGCAGGTAGTCGAGCGTCATCTCGTCGATCGGGCAGATCGCGATCGTCGCGCCGTATTCCGGCGACATGTTGCCCAGCGTCGCGCGATCCGCGATCGTGAGGAACTCGAGGCCGGGACCGAAGAACTCCACGAACTTGCCGACGACGCCCAGCTTGCGCAGCCGTTCGGTGATCGTCAGCACGAGGTCGGTCGCGGTCGCCCCTTCGGGCAGCCGGTTCGTGAGACGGAACCCGATGACTTCCGGCACGAGCATCGAAATCGGCTGGCCGAGCATCGCGGCCTCCGCCTCGATCCCGCCGACGCCCCATCCGACGACGCCGAGCCCGTTCACCATCGTCGTGTGCGAGTCGGTGCCCACGAGCGTATCGGGATACGCGACGCCCCCCTCCCCTTCCTGCTCGCTGAACACGACGCGCGCGAGATATTCGAGGTTCACCTGGTGGACGATGCCGGTGTCGGGCGGGACGACGCGGAAATTGCCGAAGGCGGACTGCCCCCAGCGCAGGAACGTGTAGCGTTCGCGGTTGCGGGAGAACTCGAGCTGCGCGTTCAACTGGAACGCGTTCGCCTCCATGAAGTGATCGACCTGCACGGAATGGTCGATGACCAGTTCGACCGGCTGCAGCGGGTTGACCTTCCTGGGATCGCCGCCGAGCCGCACGATGCCATCGCGCATGGCCGCGAGATCGACGACAGCAGGGACGCCGGTGAAGTCCTGCAGCAGCACACGCGCGGGGGTGAACGCGATCTCCTTCTGCGCGCCGGCGGTGACGTCCCAGCGGGCGAGCGCCTCGATGTCGTCCCGGTCCACGAACCGGCCGTCCTCGCGCCGGAGCTGGTTCTCGAGCAGGATCTTGAGCGAATAGGGCAGCCGGGCGATGCCGGGATACCCCGCCTTCTCGAGCGCCGGGAGACTGAAGAACTGGAGCGTGCGGCCGGCGGCGCTGAGGGATGCGCGCGTGCCGAAGGAATTGAGCGAAGCCATCTTTAGATCATGGCTTACTCGTCCGCCCGCGTTCAAGTCGCGCGAGGAAATCGCGGGCCACCGCCGACGGGTCCTGCCGGCCGACGTCCACGGCGTAATTCATGCGCCTCATGTCCTCGACGCCGATGCGGCCGGCGAGCGACTCGAGCGCGGCGCGCACCTCCGGATGCCGCAGCAGCGTCGCCGCGCGCGCGACGGGCACCGCGTCGTAGGGCGGGAAATAGCGACGGTTGTCGCGCAGCATGGCGAGGTCGTAGGCGGCAATCAGGCCGCTCGTCGCGTCGCCGGCGATGAGATCCACGCGCCGGTCCGCCAGCGCACGATAGATGAGCGACAAATCCATCGCGACCGGCGGCGCCGCGAACCGGAACCCGTACGTGCGGACCAGCCCGGGGTATCCGTCGGCGCGCTGCAGGAACTCGTAGCCGAACCCCGGCGTCCACCGCCGCGCGGGGGGAACCGCGTCCTCGATCGTCCGCAGCCCCAGCCGCCGCGCATCGTCGCCCCGGACGAGGATGGCGAACGTGTTGTCGAACCCGAGCGGCGGCAGCACCGTCAGGCCGGCGGCGGCATAGCCGGCGCGCACGCGATCCAGCACGCGCGCGGGATCCGTCTCGGGGGCATTCCGGAAGATCGCCGTATCCGCCGTGCCGGTGTATTCGATGTACACGTCGATGTCCCCGGCGCGCAGCGCGCGATCCGCGATGAACGTCCCGCCGAGATTGAGGCGCCGCTCGACGGTGATGCCGGTGTCGCGCTCGATCGTCTGCGCGAGCAACTCGCCGAGGATGATCTGCTCGGTGAAGTTCTTGGACCCGACGCGAATCGCCTCCCGCGGCGGGCGCGCGGCCGACACGGCGGCGAACGCCGCGGCGATGACGATGACGAGAACGGCGGCGGCCGGCAGCATCCGGCTCGAGCGCGCACGGCGGCGCTTCAGCCACGCTTCGGCGCCGAACAACAGCCCGTCGACCGCGAGCGCGAGCAGCGCGGCCGGCACGGCGCCCGCCAGGATGACGGTCGGATCCACCATCGACAGGCCGCGGAAGATGTACTCGCCGAGCCCTCCCGCGCCGATCGCCGCCGCAATCGTCGCGGTCCCGACGCCGATGACCGCGGCCACGCGAATACCGGCCACGATCGTCGGCAGGGCCAGCGGGAGCTCGACCTGTGTGAGCAGCTGGCGCGGCGTCATGCCCAGCGCGCGCCCGGCCTCGGTCAGGACCGGATCGACACCGCGGATACCGGCGACGGTCGTGCGGATGATCGGCAGCAGCGCGTAGAGGATCAGCACGACAATCGCGACGCGCGCGCCGAGGCCCCCGATGTACGGCAGCGGCAGCAGGAAGCCGAACATCGCCAGGCTCGGGATCGTCTGGACGACATTGGCGAGCCAGACGATCGGGGCGCCGAGGCGCGGCCGCCGCGCCGCGACGATCCCGACGGGAATCCCGACGAGGATCGCCGCGAACGTGGACCAGCCGACGAGCATCACATGCTGCAGCAGCAGGTGCAGGAACTCGGCGTGGTGCGACGAGAGGAAACGGAACAGCGTCATCGGCCGCGGTCGCCAATCAGCGCGCCCGCTTCGAACAGCGGCTCGAGCAGCGGCCGCACGCGGGGATCCGTCGAGGATGCCAGCGCGCGGGGGGCGTCGATCGCCGCCAGCGTGCCGTCCGCGATGACGCCGATGCGCGTCGCGAGCGCGAACGCCTCGGCCATGTCGTGCGTCACGAGGATGACCGTGCAGCGCACGTTGGCCTGAATGCGGCGGAACTCGCGGTGCAGCTCGGCGCGCGTCATCGGATCGAGCGCGCCGAACGGCTCGTCCATCAGCAGGATGGGTGGGTCCGCCGCCAGCGCGCGCGCGACGCCGACGCGCTGCCGCTGCCCGCCCGACAGCTCACCGGGCCATCGCGTCGCGATCGATGCGGGCAGCCCGACGAGCTCGAGCAGCGCCTCCACGCGCGCGGCGATGCGCGGTTCCGGCCATCCCAGCAGCCGCGGAACGACGGCGATGTTGCCGGCAACGGGCAGATGCGGGAACAATCCGATCTCCTGCAGCACGTAGCCGATGCGCCGGCGCAGCGCGTATGGCGGCCACTCGCGGGTGTCGCGTCCTTCGACGAGGACCGATCCGCGCGCCGGCATGAGCAGTCCGTTGATCAGCTTCAGCGTGGTCGTCTTCCCCGAGCCGCTGCGTCCGACGAGCGCGACCGTTTCCGCCGCCGCGACGTCGAGCGTCACCCCGCGCAGCACCGGCAGCCCGCCGCGCGCGACGTGCACGTCGCGCAGCGCGATCACCTCACGGGCAGATTCGCTCATCAGCGGCGACTCTACTCCAGCGGGCACGCGCTTTGCCAGATTGCCGGAGAGGAGGAGCGAATGGCACAGGACGAGGTCCACAACCGGAAATCACGAATGGAGAAAGCGGAAGGCGATCGCGACACCGCCGAGGCAAACGCGCGGCGGGGCGAAGACGCCGGCGGCATCACGAATCGTCCACTGGACGAAGAGGTCGACAACCAGGAGGCCGTTCCAGAGCGCGGCCACCGCAAGGACGAGGAACGGCGATGAACGACCAGCGTCGATCGAAACCGGAAGATCAGGAACCCGTCGTACACCGGAGCCCGAACGCAGGCGCTCCAACGAGAGTCGAAGAGGAACACACCGCGGCCTCGTCGACGCAGACCTCGAGCGGCCTTGCTGGCGGATCACCCGCGGGCGGTCCGCAGAAGACCCCCGAGCGCGAGGAGTACGAGAAGCGCGAGCGTGGGCACGGCGACGATCCGGTGATGCCGGCGGATGATTCGACTCTGAATACGAAAATCTGATTGTGTCAGGGCTGAAGCCCTGACCCACATGAGCAGTACTGGGTCAACCCTTCACACAGGTCTCAGAGATAAGGACTGTGGGTCAACCTTTCACACAGGTCTCAGAGATAAGGACTGTGGGTCAGCCCTTTACGGGCTGACTCACCGTCAGAACATGTAGGCCAGACCCGCCGAGGCCTGCGGGATCGTCCGCATCTTATTCTCGCCGAAATCGAACCCGCCGCGCTGGAACGACACGCGTGCCTCGAACCGCACGCCGAGGCGATTGCGCACGCCGGCGAACCAGTACTGCACGCCGCCGCCGGCGTGGAACTCCGGCCCGTCCTCCACGATGTGATCGCCGCTGTGCAGCTGGCGGAGGTAGCCGGCGCCGCCCAGCGCGTACGGACGCGTGCGTCCGCTGCCGAAGTGATAGACGGCCGACGCGTCGATCAGATACTGCGTCAACCGTTCCGTCGCCGTGAGATCCGTCGCCCCTTCGAAATCATCCGTCACGCGCGTCCTGACTTCCGGCCTGCTGAACTGCAGCCCGCCTTCGATCGACACGCGCGGCGCCACGTAGACGCCGACGCGTGCGCCGACGCCCGCGAGCGAACCGATGCGGTTCTCCGTCGAAAACAGCTGCAGCGGATCGCCGCCGACGTCGGGATTGCGCGTGAGCTCCGCCGCGCGCGTGCCGAGGTCGACGCCGCCCGACCAGATGATGCCGCCGTCGATCTGCCAGGACCCGGAGGCCGGCGCCGCCGCCGGCGCCTGCGCCGCGGCCGCCGAGGCGACGAGCAGGAGGATGAACGCCGCCGCCGGCGCCGCACGCCTCACTTCGACACCACCGCGATGTTCACGCCGCTCGCGGTACCGCCGGGCGGCACGACGACGAGCGAGGAATAGAACGCCGGACGGAACGACGTGTCGATGTTCTGGCTGACGTCGAAAAAGCTCTCGATGTCGGCATCATCGAGCGGCTCGACGCGCACGACGTGCGGGCCGGGCTCGAGCCCCGCGATCACGAACGTGCCATCCTGATCGAGCGTAAAGCCGCCGACGAGCGCGCCGGTCGCCGGATCGAACGCGACGACGTGCGCGCCCATCACGCCCCTGCCGTTCTGCGTCACGCGGCCGCTGATGCTCCCCGTGGACGTGTGGAAGACGGGCGCGCTGTAGATGTCGGAAATGCCCGCGATGTCGTCCTCGCGCAGCGTCCGATCGTTGGTGCTGCCCGCCGAGAAGGCGATCGGGAACATCACCGATTCGGCGGCCAGGACGCGGCGCCCGCCGCTGCGCTGCTCCGTTTCGCCGAGCGCGGAATGTCCGAGGCCGTGCAGATGCCCGATCTCGTGCAGCGCGATGCTTTCCAGATCGAAGCGGCCCGGCACGCCGTCCGGCGCCACCGACCACGCGAACGCGGAATTGAAGAAGATGTCCGACTCGACGATCTCGCCGCTGACGATGTCGACGGTGAACGTCGTCGCGCCGAGCACGCGGTCGAGATCCGGCTGATTCTCGAATCCGAGCACCGTCATCCCGTCGTCGTCGAGCGGCGACGCCTGTGTGAACCCGACGAACTGCGACGAGACGGTCGCGCTCTGCACGGCATCCCACGTCGCGAACGCACGGCCGATCGCCTGGCGCGCCTGGTCAGGCGAGACGTCGGGCACGCCGCGGTCCGCGACGAAGTAGCGGATGGGAAACTGTTCCCATTTCAGCGTCACCAGCCGGTCGCCGAGCTGCGTCCCGAGCTTCAGGTACGCATCCGCGGCCGGCGCGCAGAGCACTACGGCCGCGATCACGGCAAGGGCGCACGCCGCGCGGCGCATCAGCGGGCACCTCCGGCACCGGCGAGCACGCGGCGGACGGCGGCGGTGAACGCGTCCACTTCGATCGGCTCGTGGAGGACCGGACGCTCGCGGCGGCGATCGTCGCGCGGGCCGACGGCCATCGACGCGGGGGCGCGGATCAGGGTGCGGCCGGTCGCCCGATCGGCGCGAATCCGAAAGACGCCCTGATTGAGCCCCACGACGACGGGGTTGGACCGGCCGTTCCGGGTGAGAAAGAGGACGGCTTCGTCGCCGACGCGGAACACCGGGGCACCGACCATGAACGTGCGATAACGTCCCAGCTGTCCGCCCGGGACCTTGAACACGATCTGCGAACCGAGCTGGCCTTTCAGATACTGCTCGGCATTGAACGTGACGACGGTTTCGACGCGCCGGCGTCCGTCGGCCCACGCCGCGCGGACGTCGACGACGCGGCCACGAACGATCACCGGCGACTGGAGCACGAGCTCCTGAAAGCTCGCGGGCACGAGCACCGTCGCGAACACGGACGGGGCGGCCGCGAGCAGGATGGCGGCAAGAAGCAGACGACGCATCGGTGCAGTCTATCAGGCCGGCTGGTCACGACGCGCGGCCGAGAGCACGGCGGCCGCCGCGCG
>DASSOM010000092.1:0-4825 GCA_035700625.1 Vicinamibacterales bacterium | reverse complement strand
GGTCAGCGGCGGCTTCGATGATCCTCATCGTGTGGGCGTACGAGCCGCGAACGCGCCGGAATGCGTCGTGCGTCTCCGCGTTCGGTCCGTCGAGGCTCACGGCGAGCCGTCGCAGACCGGCATCCTTGAGCGCGGCCAGCCGCTTCCGCGTCGTCGCTGCCGTCCCGCTCGGCGTCAGGGCGACCGTCAGGCCGACGTCCGTCGCGTGCCGGACGAGATCGACAAGATCCGGCCGCAGCATCGGATCGCCGCCCGTGAGGACGAAGATCGGCGGCGGATCGCCGAACGATCGCACCCCCTCGATCAGCCGGACTCCCTCCGCCGTCGTCAGCTCGCGCGGATCGCGCCGCGGGATCGCGTCGGCGCGACAGTGAACGCAGGCCAGCGCGCACGCCCGGGTCACTTCCCAGATCACGAGCAGCGGCGCGCGCGCGAAGTCGACGGGAATGCGCGGCCGCAGCCCGGTCGACGCGGCGGTCTGGAACGATGTCACGGCCGGTTGGCTGCTCATGATCCTGATCGAACTATGGCTCACGGTCGCGGCGTGCGACATGACGGCCGTCATAGGGCGCGGAGCGGGATCACAGTACGCTGGCCGGTGATCGATCCAGCAGACGACGACCATGCCCGATATCGACGTCGCGATCGTGGGCGGCGGCATCTCAGGCCTGAGCGCGGCAAGGACGCTGTGCGAACACGGGCTCCGGGTGCGGTTGTTCGAACGCGAGGCCGCGTGCGGCGGCGTCATCCAGACCGAGCACGTGGATGGCTTCGTGATCGACTCCGGGCCTGACACGCTGCTCGCCCACAAGCCGGCCGCCCTCGCGCTCGTGCGGGAACTGGGCCTCGACGATCGGCTCGTCGCGCCGCTGCCGAACCGGACCACGTACGTGCTGCGGCGGACGGCGTTGCGTTCGCTGCCCGAGATGTCCGCTCTGGGGCTGCCGACGAGCTGGCGTACGCTGGCCGCGGCCACGGCGTTCTCGTGGCGCGGAAAGCTCCGGATGGCCGCCGAACCGCTCATCCCGGCCGCCGCGCCGATCGACGACGAGAGCATTGCCGGCTTCGTGCGGCGGCGGTTCGGCCGCGAGGCCGTCACGCGCGTCGCCGAGCCGCTGCTGGCGGGGCTGCACCGCGGCGACGCCGCGCGCCTCTCGATTCGCGCGCTCTTTCCCACGCTTGCCAACGCGGAGCGGACCCACGGCAGCGTGGCGCGCGCGTGGCGCCGCGCGTCGCGAGGCGGCGGCGGATCGATGTCGCTGCGCGACGGACTCGCCGAGATCGCCGCTCGACTGCAGGCGCAGCTCCCGCCGCAGGTGCCGGTCACCGGCACGGAGGTCGCCTGGATTGAGCGGAACGGCTCCTACACGCTGGGATTGCGCGACGGAACCACGATCACGTCGCGCGCCGTGCTGCTGGCAACGCCGGCATACGTGACCGCCGCGCTGACGGCCGAACTCGACGTGCGGCTCGCGCGCCTGTGCGGGACGATCCGGTTTGCCCCGAGCCTGACCGTCGCGCTCGGGTATCGGCGCGACCGCATTCGGCATGATCTCGGGGGATGGGGATTCGTCGTGCCCGCGTCGGAGCGCCGGCGTATCCGGTCGGCGACGTGGGTGTCGTCGAAGTGGCCGGGCCGGGCGCCCGCCGGCCACGCGCTCATTCGCGTTTCGCTGGACGGGGCCGGCCAGGCCGAGCCCGACGCGCCGAACGAGACGCTCGCCGCGCGGGCGCATGAAGAGCTCCGGGCGCTCCTCGGAATCACAGGCGATCCCGTCGTCGCGCGCGTGTATCGGCGGGCCCGCGCGATGCCGCAGCTCGAGATGGGGCATCTCGAACGCATGGCGGCCATCGATCGACGGCTCGCGTCCGTTCCAGGATTGTTCGTGAGCGCCAGCGGTTTCAGAGGCGTCGGCCTCCCCGATTGCATCAAGGATGCGCGGGCCGTGGCCGAACGGGCGGCGGCTTACGTGCGGTAATCACGCTCCGCCGCCGCTCGGCGTCTGCGTCCCGTCCGCGTGCGAATTTCGCGGAAGCGGCAGCGACGCCTGGCCGAACACGTACCGCCAGCCGTCGGGCGTCCGCACGTACGTGTCGCTGAACCACAGCGTCGCGTCGAACGGCTTGCCGTCGCGCGTGCCTTTCTCCCACAGCTTCGCGGTCACGACCGCCGTGTCGCCCCAGACGCGGACGACCTGCTCGCGGTCCTCCTGATGCTCGTAGACCGTCAGGCCCGAGAGCGCCTCCTCGAGCAGATCGTGCTTCGTGAACGTCTTGCCCGAGCCGGTGACGAGCACGAAGTCGTCCGCGAGGATCTTCGCCATCGTCGCGACGTCGTTGTGCTTGACGGCTTGCTGGTACTGCGTGTCCAACGCGGCGACGACCCGCGCGTCCTGTTCGCTCGTGCGCGTCTCGCGCGGACGGAACACGAGATCGAACCACTTGTTCCATGTGTGGCCGCGGTCGCGCGACGTCGACGCGGTCTCGCGCACGCTCCCCCCGGCGGGCTTCCACGTCGCCCGCACGAGCGAGTCCTCGCCATTCCCGGACGAGCGTCCACGCATCGACATCACACCCTCCTGCCAGTCGCCTTCAACCGTCACCAATTGGCCGCCGTTGGTCATCCACGTCTGGTGCCAGACGTGCCGCGTGCGGTCGAACATGCTCAGGCTCTCGCCCCTGAGCCCCGAATCGTCTTCATACAACTCATGCAGCACGCAGCCGTCGAGGCTCCGTTCGACCTGCACGTGGGCGACGGGCCGCGTGCCGTCCACCTCGAACACGTCCCAGTCGCCAATCCAGAAATCGAACTGCCGGTACTCGGGTGCATCACACCGGCCCGCGAGCGCGGGCGGATCCGGCGCGAGCGCCCGTGCACCGGGCATCACCCCCACAGCCAGCAGCACAGTCGCGGACAGGAACACGCGGACACGCATGCGGACAGCGTACGCGTCAGGCGCCCGCGGCACTCGCCGGTTTCGGACGTAAACACCCGCGGACATCGATGTCCGAAAATGGCTGGTCCGCGGGGCCGTCCTCGCGTATCGTGGCGGGATGGACCCGATCAACGGCCTCGACGCGCGGGCGCTCGATCGGGCGCGCGTCAGCCGCGACGCGCGATTCGACGGACGCTTCTTCATCGCCGTCACGTCGACCGGCATCTACTGCCGCCCGGTCTGCCCGGTGCGCAGCCCGAAGCGCGCGCACGTCCGCTACTACCCGACCGCGGCGGCCGCCGCCGAGGCCGGCTACCGCCCGTGCCTGCGCTGCCGCCCTGAAGCGGCGCCGGGGACGCCCGCGTGGCTCGGCACGTCCGCGCTCGTCCGCCGCGCGCTGCGGCTCATCGACGATGGATGCCTGGACGGTGAGTCCGTGGAATCGCTCGCCGCGCGCGTGGGCATCGGCACGCGGCATCTCGATCGCCTGTTCGTCGCGCACGTGGGCGCGACGCCGGTCGCCGTCGCGCAGACGCGGCGGCTGCACTTCGCGAAGCGGCTGCTCGACGAGACCGCGCTGCCCATCACCGACATCGCGCTCGCGGCGGGGTTTGGCAGCGTCCGACGCTTCAACGACGTGTTCCGCGGCACGTACGGCCGTCCGCCGCGGGAACTGCGCCGGCTCCGATCGGCCGCGACGGCCGACGCCGGCGAGATCGTTCTCAGGATGTCGTACCGGCCGCCCTACGACTGGGCGCACGTGCGCGAGTTTCTCGCCGCGCGCGCGCTGCCGGGGGTCGAACGCGTCGATGCGGACGGGTACACGCGGACGGTTGCCCTCGGGGGTCGCCACGCGGTTGTCCGCATCGCTCCCGTCGTCGGCGCGCATGCGCTCGAGCTGCGGGTACGCGGGGCGTTCCCCGGCGATCTGTTCCAGCTCGCGTCCGCCGCGCGGCGGATGTTCGACCTCGGCGCCGATCCGCTGCGCATCGCGGCGTCGCTCCGGCGCGATCCGCTACTCGGACCGCTCGTGCGTCAGCGTCCGGGCCTGCGCATCCCTGGCGTCTGGGATCCGTTCGAATGCACCGTGCGCGCTATCGTCGGTCAGCAGGTGAGCGTCGCCGGCGGACGCACGCTGGCCGCGCGCCTCGTCGCGCGCGCCGGACGCTCTGCCGCCGGCTGCGGCCATGGACTGTCGCATCTCTTCCCGACACCGGCGGATCTGGCTGCCGCGGACCTCGATGGCATCGGCCTGACGTCCGCGCGCATCGCGACGCTTCGCGCGCTCGCGCGCGCGGCAGCAGACGATCTGGATTTCTCGTCAGGGGCCGACGAGGTGATGGCGGCGCTGCTGCGCTTATCAGGCGTGGGAGACTGGACCGCTCAATACGTGGCGCTGCGCGCGTTCGGCGAACCGGATGCGTTCCCGGCGGCGGATCTCGTCCTGCGGCAGATGGCGGCATCGAACGGCGTGCCGGTCACGCCGCGCGAACTCGCGCGCCGCGCCGAAGCCTGGCGCCCGTGGCGCGCCTACGCGACGATGCACCTGTGGCGCGCGGCGGGGGCTTCGCGCCCGTCGCGGACAAGGGCGGCGGCGGGCGTTTTCAATCGCACCGGCCTTCGGCGGTGAATTCTCGCCACCACTTTGTCCCGGGTCGGCCGATCCGCCAACCGCTTAATTTCGTCCAGAAGATATTCAGAGACCGTCTGCCCGGCGCGAGCGGCCCGCGCCCTCAGCTTGCGGTGCAGGGTTTCGGGCACGTTCCGAATCTGAACCACCCGGGACATGCTGCGAGCATGTGCGGATGTGAGTGACATGTCAATGGTTCACGCGCCGCTCCTGTGGCTTCGCCGCTAGTCGGTGTCAACGGCGCCGTCCGGCGCGCGGC
>DASSOM010000091.1:0-10487 GCA_035700625.1 Vicinamibacterales bacterium | reverse complement strand
ACGAAGGATGAAGTCGATCTCGCCGACCCGGCGCTGCGCAGCGGCGTTGAGCGGATTCAGCTCGGCATGCCGCTCGTACGCCTTGGCCGCCTCTTCGAAGTGCCGTGCGCGCTCCAGCGCGAACCCGAGATCGTTATAGGCGCGCTTGTTGAACGGATCGAGCTCTACCTGTTTGCGGATCGCGGTTGCCGCCTCGTCGTACCGGCCCAGTTTCCCGTAGGTAAGCCCCAGCGACACCCACGCGTCTCCCATCTTCGGGTCTTTCTCGGTGACCGCGCGCCAGAAGTCGGCCGCGATCTCGTACTGCTTCGCGTGATAGGCCGACAGCGCGGCGTCGTAAATTTCCGATGAGGTCGCGTCGGCCGGCAGCGCGGGCCTCGCGGGGTGCGCACGGCGAATCATGATCTTCTGCTTGACGTCCGCCGCCACGGCGCTGGCGAACGCGCCGAATTCGTTGAATTTCGCCGACGGGACGTCGCGCACGGTCGTCCGCATCTCGCGAACGATGGTGAGCCGTGGTCCCTCGACCTGGTAGGTGGACTCGTACTGGATGCCCGGACCGGTGTTGTCAAGGCCGACGGGCGCTTCCAGTTCGTATCCATCGGGAAATTCCACGGACGCGTGCACCACCAACCGCGACGGGCTGCCGAAATGCAGCCGTGTGATCGACTTGCGAGCGTTCGCGGTCCAGCCCCCGGTCTCCATCGACGGTCCGGGAACGCTCGCCTCGGAAGATGCCGCCGCCCAATCCAGAAATCCCGACGACCGGACGTCGAACGACAGCCGCAGCGCCGATCGTGTGTCAGCCGGATCGCTGGCGTCTACGGATGACACATCGCCCGTGAATCCCCATTCCGAGGCGATCTTCCCGATGAGTTCGTCCCATTTCTCGCGCGGTGCCACTCGGAGGAGCGTACGAAAGATCGGTCCGCTGTCGCTGCGCATGGTGTACGTCACATGCGCACGAAGCAACCCGATCGGATCGACTTTGCCGACCACTTCGATCTGATCCAGCTGCGTGAACGGCGGATCCGCGGGCGTGTTCAGCACCCTGGCCGGCAGCTCCTCGTCTCCGACCAGCAGCGCCCGGCGATCGCGAATGTGCGGCAACAGCATGCCCGCCGGCGTCACTTCGGCGGTGGTATCCACCCAGAGCCAGTCCGCTTCCGCTCCGCGCGGCACGACACCGATCAGGTGGTCGAACTCGAGCGGCGACGGAAAGTCGTCGTCGACGGAACGCGTCGTGTTCACGAGGACGGGAACGCTCCGGATGCGGGCCGCCGACAGCAGCGCCGTCAGCAGCATCTGCTTGTCCTTGCAGTCGCCGTACTGATTGGCCAGCACTTCGGCGGGCTTGTGGGGTCGGTACCGGCCGAGACCGAACGACAAGCCGACATAGCGCACCTGCGTCGACACGAAGTGATAGATCGCCTCGATCTTCGCCGCTTCGTCCGTCAACCCTGCCGTCAGCTCTGACGCCTTCGCGGCAACGGCAGGATCCGCCGCCTTTGGGAGCAGCCCGCGATACCATCGCGCGACCTCGTCCCAAGTGGTAAACGACGTCAGCCGCACGTCCGGCGGCGGGGTGTCTAGGGGGTCTACAGGATCGTCGCTCGTGTCCTTCACGACGGGATTCGACGTGCGCCACCGGTAGATGCGCCGGCTGCCTTCGACGGAGCCCGAGCCGCCCGCCGCTTCCGCCGGCGCCCCCTCACGAATGCGGAGGAGGACGGCGCGATCGGCTGGAACGTCGAGCACGAGCTCGTCGTCTTGCACGACGGCGGTCGTCATGAACGAGTACATGAAGGAGAACTGGCCCGGGAACAAAGGCTGGGTCGACGTCCAGAGGGCGTGGACCTGCAGCACGTCGCCCGGCCGCAACGCAGACACGGGTGCGATCTTCTGGTGGACGTCCATGAAAATCGGCGCCAGCGGGAATGGCTTGACCGCGACATCCTGAATCGCGCCGCCGGGGGTGGGCACAATCGTTCCGTCAGGTTTACGAACCTCGACGCGATCCAGCGCCAGCGTTTCCAGTTCGGAGTTATAGGGCAGCCCGACCTGTCCCCACGCGCGAACGCCCTGCTCGTCCAGAACCTTAACCGCCCATGTCAGCTCGCGCCGCGCGTCGCCGTTCGTGGTGAACGTGACCCTTACGTGTTGCTGTTCGATGACGAAGCCGGAGGCGGCCGGCGACAGGGACGACGTCGTGGAAGGTTTGGCCGCGGGTTCCGGCACCTGTGAGAAGGCGGCCGCCGGAACCCACGCGAGCAGCGCGATGACGAATGAGAAGCATCTCGCGGACATGGGCACTGCCGGTCAGCGCCCGGAAGCCGCGCTCGTCACCGGCTTCGGCACGTAATGCTCGAACATGCCGGGTTCGGCCATCAGCTTCTCGATGTCGTCGATCTCGACCGGCACGAACGACGAGAGATTCTCGTAGCCCGTCTCCGTCATGAGGATGACGTCCTCGAGCCGCACGTAGACCCGGTCCTCGGGAATCGTGAGCGCCGGCTCGATGGTGAAGACCATGCCGGGGACGAGCATGTCGCCGTGCTCCGCGTTCACGTCGTGGACCTCCATGCCGACGGTGTGGCCGAGGCTGCCGCCCCGGCGCGGACGATCGCCCGGCTGCGGCGGCGGCGGATTGAGCCGCTGGCGATAGCGATCCACGAACCGCTCCGCAGCGGCCTTGTACTTCGGATTGCGGAACGTGAACTGCGCGATCGCGGCGTCCATCTTCGTGACGACGTCCTGCAGGATCGTGTGGATGGGGACGTTCGGCTTGATGGAGGTCATGAGCGCCTGATAGAGCTTCAGGTAGATCCCGTACAGCTCGCGTTGGTCGGCGGTGAACTTCCCATTGATCGGGAACTCGCGCGTCACGTCCGACGCGTAGTACTTGTAGTCGGGCGCATAGTCGAACAGGACCAGATCGCCGTCCTTCGTCTGCGTCTGCGCGGAGTGATAGTGCGGGTACGCGCTGTTCGTGCCGGCGGCGACGAGCGCGAAGTACGCGAGCCCCTGCGCGTTGTGGACCTTGAAGATGTAGTCGCCGATCGCCTCGATCTCGTACTCGTACATCCCGGTACGCGCCGAGCGCATGGCCTCCATCATCGCCAGGCCGGCCATGCGCGTGGACTCGCGGATGAGCGCAACCTCGCGCGGGCTCTTGATGAAGCGCAGCGCATCGATCATCGGATCGAGATCCTGGATGTCGAGCAGCGGCGCCGCGGCGCGGACCTTCTCGAGGAAGAGCGTCTCGCGCGGCTTCCCGCCGTCCCACGGATCCTCCGCCGACGCGTTCCAGCGGTTGCGCGGATCGCTGACCGACGCGCCGCCGAGCACCTCGGGCCGGAAGGGCATGAAGGCGGTCCGCTTGACGCTCGCCGCCGCCTTCAACGCCGCTTCGAACGCGTCGCGCACCTCGACGGCGTCCATGCCCGTCAGCTGCACCGCTTCAGGCCCGGGCACGAGCACCGGCCCTTCCGAACGCTCGCGGCGCTCGTTGCGCGGCGGCAGGAACAGCGTCGAGCGCTTCGTCCGGCCATCCATGAGCAGGATCGCGCGCGGTACTTCGACGCCCGTCAGGTAGAAGAACTGATTGTTCTGCCGGAACTTCAGCGCGTTGCCGGTTTCGGCCGTGCCCTGGATGATCGCGACACCGTCGCCGATCTTCTCCATCAGCTTCGCGCGGCGCTCCGCGAATTCCTCTTTCGGCAGGGCGGTGGTGAACAGCGGCTGCGCGAGCGCGCTCCCCGCGCTCAACGTCAGAACGGCACAGCAGACACAGACAAGGGCGCGGCGCATCGTCGGCCTCCACGTCCGCCTCCAGGCGGATCTCGCACGGGTGGGTCGGAGTTGACGCGGCGATTATAGCCGGGCCTGCGTGAGCAGGTTTACCGCCCGCGTGACTTCGTCGCTGCGCGACACCAGCAGCACGGTCGTCCCGACCTGCACGGTCGACGACCCGCGCGGGGCTTCGACGCTGCCGTCCGACTGGTAAACGGCGGCGAACACGCACGATGACGGAAATCCGGGCAGCGCCGCCAGTTCGCCGATCGTCTTGCCGGCGGCGGCGCTGTTGTCCGGAATCGTCAGCTCGAACGCCACGGCATTGCCGTTGCCGAGCAGCATCGCGTGGCGGATGGCTTCATGCTCGATGGCCGTCGCCACGGCGCCGATGATCAGGTCGGTCTCGGACAGGACGCGATCGATGCCGGCGGCCGCGTAGACGGACCGGTACGCGTTGTCGCGCATCCGCACCATCACGCGTTCCACGCCGGCGGCCCGCGCCAGCAGCGCGACCGCGAGATTGTCGGCGTCGCGCCGCAGCATCGCGACCACGACGTCGCTGCCGGCGACGTCGGCCTCCTCGAGGACGGCGGCAATCGTCGCGTCGCCGCTCAGCGCCACGAGACCGTGCTGCTCGGACGCGCGCCGCGTCACCGACTCGTCGCTGTCCACCACGGTCACCATGTGGCCGGCGCCGGTCAGGTGGGTCGCCACCTCGAGGCCGGCGCGGCCGGCGCCCACGATCACGATCCTCATCGGTCTTCGTGCTCCTTCGCGAACACGCGCACGAGCTGCGCGTCGAGCGCCGCCACGTGCGTGCCGGCCGTGTGCTCGGTGATGAGGCCGCGGCGCGCGGCATCGAGAATCGCCGCCTTGCGGGCGGACAGCACCGCGTGCAGCGCGACGTCGGCCTGTGCGTCCGCGCGCCGGTCGACCCTGAGCGCGCGCTCCGCCTCGATGATGTCGCGCTGGAACGCCGCCCATCGCTGCGCGTGTTCGCGGCGCGAGATCAGGCCGGACGCCAGCAGGCCGTCCAGCTCCGACTGCGCGCGCCGCGCGCCGATCATCACCGCCTTCGACTCGTCGGCGCGCTCCCCGCCGGTCGCGCGCGCCACGCCCAGCCAGCGGAGGAACGGCCGGAACGGCAGCGCCTGTGTCACGAGCGTGACGAGCGTGACGCCGAACACGATGGCAATCAGCCGCTCGCGGTAGGCAATCCCCTGCGGCAGCGCGAGCACCGCCGCCATCGAGAGCGCCCCCTTCACGTTGCCGAACACCATGACGTGCTGCCAGCGCCAGGGGACGCCGCCCCGCCGCAGCAGGCGCGAGAGTCCGAAACACCCGTACACGGCGATGGCGCGTCCGGCGTGCAGCGCGACCACCGCGAGCAGGATCGGCCACGCCTCGCGCAGCAGCAGATCGGATCGCAGCTGCATGCCGACGAGCAGGAACAGCCACACGTTCAGCACGAACCCGGCCGTCTCCCAGAAGCCCTCCAGCGCCAGCACGCGCGACGGTTCGAGCCGGGCGCGCATCTCGTAGCCGATCAGCACGCCCGCGACCACGACGGCAATCACCGCGGACCCGCCGACGTGATCCGTCACGAGCGACGTGCCGAAGACGATCACGAGCGAGGCGAGGACGGCCGTCAGATCGTCGGGCGCGCGGCGCAGCACCTGCGCGCCGACCGTCCCGAACGCGACGCCCAGCAGCGTGCCGGCGATCGTGGCGACGAGGAACGCGCGCGTCACCTCGGCAGGATCGGCGTAGCCGCGCAGGACGACGGCCGACGCGACGCCGACGAGCACGAGCGCCGTTCCGTCATTGAACAGGCTCTCCCCTTCCATGATCGCTGCCAGGCGGTGCGGGACGCGCACGCTCCGAAACGCGAGCAGCACGCTGACGGTATCGGTGATCGCGAGCACCGCGCCGAGCAGCAGCGCGATCGAGAACGGCAGGCCAATCGCCCAGGTCGCGATCGCGGCCGTGCCGAGGAGCGACAGGGCAACGCCGGGAAACGCCAGCGTGAGGATCGGCCGCGCGGCCTGACGCAGGCTCGTGGCGTCCGCCGACAGCGCCCCCTGGAAGACGAGAATCGGGAGGAACACCATCAGCACGACGCCCGGATCCATCGGCGTGTCGGGCAGCACGTTCGTGAGCACCAGGAACAGCCCCACGACCACGAGCGCCACGTTGTAGGGCACGGCGATCCGCTTGGCGCTGATCGCCACGGCCGATCCGATCGCGAGCACGAGCAGCAGTTGATCGAGGTATTCGCGCATAGAACGGACCAGGAGGTCTGCGGTTCCGGGGTGCGGATATGATTGACGATCTCGTGGCGGACACACAACCGGATCCCTCGTCCCGGCCGCCGCAGAGCGGCGAACACGGAACGCCCCACGCCCCCGCGCGGATCGGCGCGTACCGCATCCTCGAGACGCTGGGCGAAGGCGGGATGGGCGTCGTGTACGCCGCCCGCGACGAACGGCTCGAGCGCACGGTGGCCGTCAAGACGATGTCGTCGATGGGGACGGACGACACGGCGCGGCGGCGCTTCTGGCGCGAGGCACGCGCCGCGGCCAGCGTCAACCATCCGCACGTCTGCCAGATCTACGAGATCGGCGAGGACGCCGGCGCGCTGTTCATCGCGATGGAACGGCTCGAGGGAGAGTCGCTCGCCGATCGCCTGCGGCGCGGTCCGTTGCGCGTCGGTGAGGCAGTCCCCATCGGCCTCGAGATGCTCGCCGCGCTCGGCGCGCTGCACGCACGGGGGATCGTCCACCGCGATCTGAAGCCCACCAACGTCTTCCTCACGCCGCACGGCGTCAAGCTGCTCGATTTCGGCCTTGCGCAGATCGAGGAGCCGACGCGAACGCTCGATCTCACGCAGAGCGGCACCGTACTCGGCACGCCGCGCTACATGGCGCCGGAGCAGGCGGCCGGCGAACCGGCCGACGCCAGAACGGACCTGTTCGCGGCGGGCGCGATCCTGTTCGAGATGCTCGCCGGACGCCCTGCGTTCACCGGTGCGACGCTCGCCGACGTGCTGTACGCGACGCGCCACGAACAGCCGCCGGCGCTCACGGGATCGCCGGCCATCGCCGCGATCGATCGCGTCATCCGCCACGCGCTCGCGAAGCGTCCCGCCGATCGTCCGGCGTCAGCCGACGCCATGGCGGAAGATCTGCGCGCCGTCGCGGGGATCCCCGGCGGCGACGCCGCCGCGGACGTCCACACGCTTCGGCGGCTCGTCGTGCTGCCCTTCCGCGTGCTGCGGCCCGATCCCGAAACGGACTTTCTCGCGTTCTCGCTGCCGGATGCGATCGCCACCTCCCTCTCCTCGATCCGCTCGATCGTCGTCCGATCGAGCGCGGCCGCCGCGCGCCTCGCCGGCGACGCGCCCGATCTGAAGACGCTCGCCGCCGAAGCGGACGTCGACGCCGTCGTCCTCGGCACGGTGCTGCGGGTGGGGGATCAGCTGCGCGCCTCCGCGCAGCTCGTCGAAGCGCCCGGCGGGACGCTGCTCACCTCGCAGACGGTCGACTCCTCGATGGGAGATCTGTTCCGTCTGCAGGATGACATCGCGCGCCGGGTCGTTGAGGCGCTCGCGCTGCCGCTCGCGGGCAGCGTGGCGTCCCCCGCCCCGGATGCGCCGCGCGATCCGCGCGCGTACGAGCTGTTTCTTCGTGCCAACGAAATAGCGCGCACGTATGACGGCCTCGGCCGCGCCCGCGATCTCTACCAGGCGTGCGTCGATCGCGATCCGGAATTCGCCCCCGCGTGGGCGCGGCTCGGACGCTGCCATCGCGTGATCGGCAAGTTCGTGGAGCCCGACGCCGACAGCGAAGCGCGCGCCGAGGATGCGTTCCGGCGTGCGCTCGCGCTGAACCCGCGGCTGTCGATCGCGCACAAGTTCTACGCCAATCTCGAGGCCGATATGGGGCGGGCACGCAGCGCGCTCGTCCGGCTGATCGGCGAAGCCAACCGGCGCGGCAACGATCCGGAACTCTTCGCCGGCCTCGTCCACGCATGCCGGTATGGCGGACTCTTCGAGGAGTCGATCGCCGCCCACGGCGAGGCTCGCCGACTGGACCCGAACGTGCCGACAAGTCTCGAACAGACGATCCTGATGACCGGCAATCTCGATCGTCTGCTCGCCGTCGAACCGCCGCCGCTGATCGAAGGCGTCGACGATGGGATTCGTGTGGTCGGCCTGGGCCTGGGAGGCCGCCACGACGAGGCGCGGCGCGCGCTGTCCGCGATGAAGGAAGCGCGGCGGCTGCCCTCGCTCACCAACTGGATCGGCTATCTGGAAGCCTGGCTCGATCGGCGGCCGGACGAGATGATGGCGCGCATGGCCGGATTTGGTCTGCTCAAGATCCAGGACGATCCGGAGGCCGTCTTCGAGGAGGGCTGGCTGTTGTGCGACGCCGGCGCGCACGACGCGGGCTTGTTGTACGTGCAGCGCGCGGTCGCGAAGGGCTACTCGGCGGCCGATACGCTCGCGCACGCGCCCGCGTTCGAGCCGCTCCGCCGGCATCCCGCGTTCGCCGCGATCCAGCGCGAGGCGGACGCCGGCCGCGCACGCGCGCGTCAGGCGTTCGAGGAATCGGGCGGCGGCCGGCTGCTCGGCCTGTGATGCGTTCGGCTCACCGATGAAGACGCTGGCACGCGCGCGCGACCGGGAAGCGATCCTTGCGCGATTGAACGTCTTGCGGCCCGACGCGCGGCCGCGTTGGGGGCGCATGTCGGCGCACCAGATGATCTGCCATCTCGCCGACTCCGTCCGCATGCTCCGCGGCGACACGCGCGTCACACCCACGCTGCGGTTACGTCCGCGCGTGGTCGTGAAATGGATCGCGCTGTACTTGCCGGTGCCGTGGCCGGGCGGACTCCCGACGAGCCCCGAGATCGATCAGGAGCGCGGCGGCACACGGCCGACGACGTTCGACACAGATCTCCACCAACTGCAGACGCTCGTCAGCGATATCGCGGAAACGACGGAAACGGCGGCGCAGCCCGCGAGACCGCCGCACCCGGTCTTCGGCCGGCTGTCGAACGCCGACTGGCTGCGCTGGGCGTACCGCCACATGGATCACCACCTCCGGCAGTTCGGCCTTTAGTCGATGCGCCAGACGCGCCTGCTCGCCGCGCTCGTGATCCTCGCCGTCTGGGGGCTCATGACGCACGGCACCTACGCGGGCACGGGCGATGAGCCGCACTATCTGATGATCGCGCACTCGCTCGCGTTCGACGGCGATCTCGATCTGACGAACGACTATCGTGAGGCGACACTGATCGGCGGCGGCGCGCTCCAGCCCGAACACCATGCGATCCCGCACGACGGACGGCTGCGGCCCGTGCACGACATCGGGATGCCGCTGCTGTTCGTCCCAGTCCTCCGCGTCGCGTATCCGGTGGCGCGCGTGCTGGCGGACCGGCTGCCGGCATCGGTGCTGCGCGCCGCGCGGCTGAATGCCTCGCTTCTGCTGCGGCACCAGATCAGCCTGGTGATGGCACTGCTGACGGCGCTCCTGGCGAGGGAACTGCTGCTCGTGCTGACGACGATCGGCGGAAAGCATCCCTTCGGATGGGCGCTGCTCTTCGCGCTCTGCCCGCCCATCCTGTCGCACGCGTACCTCTTCTTCACCGAAATCCCGACCGCACTGGGCGCGTTCATCGTGCTCCGCCGGCTGACCGTCACACCCATCGCGGGATGGCGTGCGGCGGTCGCGTGCGGAGTGGTCACCGGATTTCTGTGGCTGATCCACGTGCGCAACGTCGGGCTCGTCGGCGGACTCGTGCTCGTCGCGGCGATGGCCGTGCGCGAGCGCCGGATATCAGTACAGGTGTTCGGCGCCTTCATCGCTGGCGTCCTGGCGATGCTCGCCGCACGCACGCTCGTAACGTACGTGGTCTGGAGCAGGCTCGTGACGACGCCGCATGCGGCCATAGGCGGAGCGGGCAGCGTCGCGGCGGTCGTACGCGAGATGTCCGTGCGCGCGACCGGGCTGCTGTTCGATCGCGAGTACGGACTGCTCGCGTATGCGCCCATCTACGTGCTCGCCGGTCCCGGCCTGATCGTTCTCTGGAGAAGCGCGCGCGGCCTGGCGGCCGCCGCCGCGACCGTGATCGCGTGCTACCTGCTGCCGATTCTGCTCCCGATGATCAACGTGCATGGATGGACGGGCGGCTGGGCGCCCGCGGCGCGCTTTCTCGTGCCGATCGCGCCGTTGTTCTGGCTCGGGGTGTTCGCGGTGGCATCGCGCGCGAACGCGATCGGCCGGCCGCTCGTCACCGCGCTCGTCGCCGCGCAGATCGCGATCGACGCCTACGTGTGGCAGTTTCCGAAGACGCTCTGGAGCGATGGCGACGGCGTCAGCAGCGTGCCGTGGACGGCGTGGCTCCCGAGCTGGACCGACGCCGACCCGTGGTTGTCGTTCGCGCTTGGCGTCTGCGTCATGCTGGCGCTCTGCGCGTTCGCGGACCGCCTCGCCCGCCCTGCGGCACGGTCAGGGCTGAAGCCCTGACCCACGTGCGCGACATCGGCAGGCCGACGCGATGCCTCCGGCTTCGTCGTGAACACCAGATCGTCGACGCTGCCGTAGCTCGAATCAGCCGGCCGACCGCACATCGTGCACGAAGTCGCTCCAGATCGCCGGCAGGCGCTGGATGAAGTCGTGCACCGCGGG
>DASSOM010000090.1:0-9907 GCA_035700625.1 Vicinamibacterales bacterium | reverse complement strand
GACCCGCGTCCCGCGTCCCGCGCCCCGCGCGCTACGGCCGGGTCAAAGCCGCCGCCGCCCGCTCGAGGGCGCGGGCGAGGCGCGCGGCCTGCGCGCGGACCTGCGCGGCATCGTTGGTCTTCATCGCCTCGGCGATGCCGGGCAGGACTTCTGGCGCGTACGTGAACTGTGGTGCGTAGATCTGGTGCTTGTACCACGGCCGGCCGGGAATGCCGTCGGGATCCGTGAACGCGCGTTCGACGCGAAGCAGGCGTGCGGAAAGATCGGCGAGCGTCCTGGCGTCCCCGCGATCGAGCGCGGACGCGCGCCGATCCGCGAACGTCCGCGTGGCGCGCTCGAAGGCTTCCAGCGCCGGGCCGACCGCCTCGAGTTCGTCATGGCCGCCTTGCTTGCGCCACACGGCCTGGACCTCGGCGAGGAACTCTCCGATCTTCGACGCATACGGTTCGTAGTGCAGCGGCAGGACGTCCGCGTTGGCCAGCCGCAGCGCCATCAGCCCGACGACCTGCACCAGCGCGGCGTGGTACGCGAAGCCGGGATCGCCAATCGTCGAGACCCACTGGTGGTCGTCGTACATCGAGTGGTAGACGCCGTACGGGCCGTCGAACGTGAGATCGGCAATCGGCACGCCGAGGAAGTTCAGGAAGACCGTGTAGTCGGACCCGCTGCCGAGCCGATTGTCGACGAGCGCGGTTCCCGATCCCGTGGGCAGCGCGCCGCGCGGCGCTTCCGGCCGCTTCCGCGACGCCTCGGCGATCGAGACGTGCAGCCGGGGATCCTGGACGGTATCGGCGACGGATGAGAGAAGCGCGTTCAGCGCGGGGACCGCACTGACGGTGAAGTCCGGACCGGACGCGGCGCTGTCGATGTTCAGGTACGCGACGGCGTTCGCGCGCAGCGCGTCGGCGTGCTGCTCACCCCATTCCGTCGAAGACGTCAGCGTAAATTCCTCCGCGTCCCAGCTCGCAAACTGAATCGTCCGCGACGGCCGGTGTCCCCGGCGCGCGAGATCGCCGAGCGTGCGCGCGAGTTCCATCAGCGCTGCCGATCCGCTCGACGGATCGACGCCGCCGTACACCCACGCATCGCGGTGGTTGCCGATGATGACGACCTGATCGGGATGATCCGTGCCGCGAATCGATCCGGTGACGGTCCAGATCGGACGGATCTTGTCGTCGGACTTCAGCTTCAGCCGCACCTTCGCCGGACCCGCGCCGGCGTGGTACGTGATGGGCAGGCCGCCGCGCCATGCCTCTGGCGTTTCCGGGCCGCCGAGCGCTTCGAGGATCACGCGCGCGTCGCGATACGACATCGGCGCGCTCATGATGCGCGGCAGCGAGACGGCGTCTTTCGGATCGATCCGCCGGGCGCCCGGCACCGATGCCCAGCCCGGCGTGAGCGGATCGCCGGGCACCATGAAGTCGAACGGAATGCCGCCGCGCTGGATGTGGCTGGGCGGTCCCCACGGCCCGTCCGGAAAAACCTTCCCCTTCACGTAGCCGTCTTCCGCCGGGTCGGAGTAAATCAAGAGTCCGGCGAGGCCGCGCTGCTGTGCCGTCAGCGCCTTGAACCCCCGGTAGCTGTAGGGCACCGAGTAGCGGACGAGCGCGATCTTGCCGCGGACGTCGACGCCGTGTGCCTCGAGCCAGTCGTAGTTCTCGGGATTGCCGCTGCCCGCGTAGACGACCTCCGCGGTGATGTCGCCGGACGGCGAGTAGGCGTTGTAGGGGAGCCCGACTTCTTCCGGCGGCGCGGCGGACCACGGATCCCCTTCGATCGGGTCCTCGCGCATCGACGCACGCCAGGCGCGCGGCGAGACCATCTCGACGCTGACCTCCTCGGGCCACGGCAGCAGCACCTGATGCTCGGTGATCTGCACGTCCTCGAGTCCGCTCTCGACGAAGCGCTCGCGCGTCCATTCCGCCAGCTCGCGATCGCGCGCGGATCCGGCGAGATGCGGTTTGTCGCTGAGGAATCGATGCGCGTCTCGCAGCCGATCGCGAGAGACCGACGGCAGGAATTGCTGCTCGGCCTGCCGCTCGACCGCGCTGCGAGCGGCGGTGAAGCCGTCCAGGGACGCGGTGGTTTGTTTCGCGCCACCGGCGACGGCCGCCATGGTGATCGTGACGGCGGTACACGTGATGACGCGCGTGATCATGGTTTCAGCGCCCGCGCGATCTCGCGCGCGGCGTTCCTCCCCGACGTGCCGGTGAGGCCGTTGCCCGGATGCGTCCCCGATCCGCAGAGAAAGAGTCTGGCGATCGGGGTGTGGTACTTCGCCCATCCGAGCGTCGGCCGCATCGTGAACAACTGGTCGAGCGACGGCTCGCCGTGGAAGACGTGCCCGCCGGTCATCCCCCACGTCTGTTCCAGATCGAGCGGCGTAATCACCTGACGGTGTTCGACGAGTGATCGCAACCCGGGTGCGTAGTGTTCGAGCGTCTCGATGACGAGATCTCCGAGCGTGCCGGACGCGTCTTTCCACGACGCGCCGCCGCGCAGCGCATACGGCATGAACTGCGCGTACACCGAGAGCACGTGCTTGCCGGCGGGTGCCAGCGATGGATCCTGCAGCGTCGGGATCGTCGCGTCGAGATAGGGGGCCGCCGGCAGTTCGCCATACTTCGACGCGTCGAACGCCCGTTCGAGATAGTCGATGCCCGGCCCGATGTGAAGACGTCCGGCAGGCGCAGCGTCCATACCCTTGAACGACGGCAGGCGTCCGAGCGCGAGGTTTACCTTCGCGACCGTTCCGGGCATGCGGTAATTCCGGATGCGCGTGAGGAAGCCCGGTTCGAGATCGATCGGATCCACGAGCCGCAGAAACGTCGCGCGCGGATCGGCGGAGGAGATGACGGCGCTCGCCGGGATTTCGGTGCCGTCGGCGAGAACGACGCCAGTCGCACCGTTGTCGCGCACGGCGATCCCGACCACGTCCGCATTCGTGCGGATCTCGCCGCCCGCGTCTCGCACGGCATCTGCCATCGCGTGCGTCACCGCGCCGGGCCCGCCCCTGGCGGTCACGCTGCTGCCGCCAGGGACGGGATCCGCGGCCGCGCGCCAGAGCAGCACCGCGCCGGTCCCCGCGGACCACGGCCCCATCGCCGTGCCGAAGATCCCCTGTGCCGCGATCACGCCCTGCAGCAGCTCCGATTCGAACCATTCCCCCACGAGGTCGGCGACCGCCATCGGCCCCCAGCGGAGCAGACGGAACTCGTCCGTCCGTCCGAGCGCGCGGAACTGCCGGCCGATCTTGAGCAGCTCCCAGAGTTCCCCTTTCGACGGCGCGTCGATCGAGGGGGGCGTCATGTCCATGAGCCGATCGACGAATCCCGCCGTGCGTCCGAGCGCCGTACAGAAATCCCCGTACCGATCGGCGTCACTGGTCGAGAAGGCGCGGATCGCGTTCGCCGCCTGGCGCGGATCCCGCACGAGCGGCAGCGCGCGTCCGTCGGGCGAGAGCGCGGTCACGCGCGGATCGGGCTGCACGAACCGGACGCCGCGCCGCTCGAGTTCCATGTCGCGGACAATGGACGGGCGCAGCGGGCCCAGGGCGTGCGCCAGCGCCGGCGCGCGGAATCCCGGCGCGAACGCGTCGGTAATCGCCGCGCCGCCCACGATGCCGCGCCGCTCGAGCACGAGCGGTCGATGACCCGCCTTCGCAAGGTAGAACGCCGCGACGAGACCGTTGACGCCGGATCCGATGATGACGGGTGGCATGAGACCTAACTCCTCCCCCCGATCACCGTCATCGCGGCGTTTCTTCCCGGCGCGCCCATGATGCCGCCGCCGGGATGCGTGGCCGAGCCGCACATGAACAGGTTGCGGATCGGCGTGCGGTACTGCGCCCAGCCGGGCGCCGGGCGGAGGAAGAAGAGCTGCTCCAGCGTCAGTTCCCCCTGGAAGATGTTCCCTTCCGTCAGCCCCCATTCGCGTTCGAGATCGAGCGGCGTCACGACCTGCCGGTGAAGAATGATGTCCTTCAGATTCGGCGCGTACTCGGCGATGGTGTTGACGACCGTATCGCCGAACGCGTCGCGCTGGTCGTCCCACGTGCCGTCCTTGAGGTGGTACGGCGCGTACTGGACGAAGCACGACATCACGTGCTTGCCCGGCGGCGCCACGGACGGATCGGTCAGGCTGGGAATGACGATGTCGATGTAGGGGCGGCGCGAGAAGTGGCCGTACTTCGCGTCGTCGTAGGCGCGCTCCATGTATTCGACGCTCGGCGAGATCGAGATCGCGCCGCGGAGGTGCGCGCCGGGGCCGCGCAGGCACGTGAAGTCCGGCAGCGCGTCGAGCGCCATGTTCACCTTGCCGGAGGATCCGCGGAACTTGTAGCGCCGCACGTCCTCGACGAACTCGTCGGGCAGGTGTTCCGTGCCGACCATCTTGAGGAACGTGAGATTCGGATCGACGCTCGACGAGATGACGTTCGCGGTGATGTAGTCGCCGTTGTCGAGCACGACGCCCGCGGCCGACCCGTCCTTGACGATGATCTTCGAGACGGCGGTCCTGGTCCGGATCTCGACTCCCGCTTCGAGGGCCGCTGCCGCGATCGCATTCGAGATCGCGCCCGTCCCGCCCCGCGACAATCCCCACGAGCGGAACGCGCCGTCGATCTCCCCCATGTAGTGGTGGAGCAGCACGTACGCCGTTCCCGGTGAGCGCACGCCGAGGAACGTGCCGATGATGCCCGATGCCGACATGGTCGCCTTGAGCACGTCCGTCTCGAACCACTGATCGAGAAAATCGACGGCGCTCATGGTCATGAGCTGGACCTGGTTGTACTGGTCGCCGGGGGAGAGCGCCTGAAAGCGGCGTGCGAGGAACAGCAGATCCTTCAGCCCGCGCGGCGCCAGCGTCGTCGGATCGGGCGGCGTCATCGTGAGGATCGGCTTGACGAAGCGTCCCATGTCGACCATCGCCTTGCCGTACTCGTCGTACGCTTCGGCGTCGAGCTTCGAGTGACGCGCGATCTCCCGGCGCGTCTTCGCGTGGTCGTTCACGCGCCACAGATAGTCGCCGTTCGGCATGGGCGTGAACGTGCCGTCGAGCGGCAGGATCTCGAGACCGTGCCGCGGCAGGTCCAGCTCTCGGATGATCTCGGGACGCAGCAGCGAGACCACGTACGAGCAGACCGAAAACTTGAAGCCGGGGAAGATCTCCTCTGTGACGGCTGCGCCGCCGAGCACGTGCCGCCGCTCGAGGACGAGCACCTTCCGTCCCGCGCGCGCGAGATACGCCGCATGGACCAGGCCGTTGTGGCCGCCGCCGATGACGATGACGTCGTAGTTCATTGCCGATTGCCGAGTGGCGATTGCCGAGTGAATTGACGACTGACGAACCCAGCTGGAAGCTGGAGGCTTGAAGCTGGAGGCTGACTACGACAGGCCGGCGGCGCGGGTCTGCGTCCCGATGACGAGCGCGTGGAGGCGGGCGGCCGGACGCATGAGTGGGCCATTGTGTCGGGCGGGAGGGCGGAGTGTCAACTCACGCTAAAATGCCTCGCATGCCGATCGGGACCGCCGTTCACGAGCGTACCTTCGCCCTCTGTGAGAGCCTCAACTACCGCGAGTGGTCCGGGTACTACGCGGTCAGCGCGTACGAGAGCCATCACGAGCACGAGTACAACGCGATCCGCAATGCGTCGGCGCTCATCGACGTCTCGCCGCTGTTCAAGTACCTCGTCACGGGACGCGACGCCTCACGGCTGGTGGATCGGCTCATCACGCGCGACGTCGCGAAGATGCACGTCGGCCAGGTCTTCTACACGCCCTGGTGCGACGAGCACGGCAAGGTGATCGACGACGGGACGGTGTCGCGCCTTGCGGATCAGAAGTTCCGTTGGACGGCGGCGGATCCGAGCCTGCGCTGGTTCCGCCAGAACGCCGAAGGGCTCGACGTCGTCATCGACGACATCTCGGAGGAGGTTGCCGCGCTCGCGCTGCAGGGGCCGACGTCGGCACGGCTGCTCCGCGCGGTGGCACGCGCGGACATCGACTCGCTCAAGTACTTCCGCGTCACCTCCGGCGAGATCAGCGGCGTCGCCGTCGACATTTCGCGCACGGGCTACACCGGAGATCTCGGCTACGAGATCTGGATGCCCGCGTCGAAGGCGCTGCAGGTGTGGGATGCGCTGATGGCGGGTGGGCGTCCGTTCGACATCAAGCCGGCCGGCATGCTCGCGCTGGACGTCGCCCGCATCGAAGCGGGCCTGCTCCTGATCGAAGTGGACTTCTTCAGTTCCCGAAAGGCGCTCATCCCGTCGCAGATCTACACGCCGCTCGAGATGGGGCTTGGACGCCTCGTCAGCCTGGATAAAGGACGCTTCGTCGGGCAGCGCGCGCTGCGGGAGGAACACCGCCGCGGCGCCGCGAAGATGGTGGTCGGTGTGGAGATCGACTGGCCGTCAGTGGAGCGCATCTATGAGGACGCGGGCCTCGCACCCGCCGTGGCCGTCACAGCATCACGCGTCGCCGTACCCGTTTACCGCAGCGGCCGCCAGGTCGGCCGCGCGACGTCGACGACCTGGTCGCCGGTCCTCAAGAAGATGATCGCGCTGGCGACAATCGAACGGCCGCACTATCAGGAGGGGACGACGCTCGACATCGAGGTGACGGTCGATGCGGTTCGCCACCGCGTCCCCGCGAAGGTCGTGAAGACGCCGTTTTTCAACCCCCCGCGGAAGATGGCCACGCCCCCGGCGTGATCGCTTATTCGCTCCTCGCCCCTCGACCCTCGCTCCTCGAACCTCGGTTCTCGTGAAATCCAACGATGAACCGGTCGAACGCGTAGAGCAGATCCTCGCGATTCGAGTACGGCCCCGGCACGTATGCCGGTGACGAGATGCCAGCCTGCGAGAGCTCGCAGACGTGCCAGTCCTGCCGGTTCGTCATGTCCCAGAAGTCCACGCAGTCGGACGGGTCGAAGCCGTCGCGCGCCAGCTCCGACGGCTGGAAGTGCCACTCGCACACGTTGATCGTCCGGTCCGGCGCGACCGGCCACAACGTGTGCGTCATCATGTAATCGGGGTGCAGGCTGAGGAGCAGGTTCGGGAAAATCGCGTAGTAGTACACGCGGCGTCTATCGTCCGACGACAGTCCGGGCAGAAACTGGCGCGGGCAGGTTCCGTCCATCGACAGCGTGTCCACGCCGGGCCGCAGATCCATCCGTCCGCCCATGTAGGTCGGCCGCAGCGGTTCGTTCTCGCCGCTTAGATAATGCGACAGCTTGTTGAGCGCCGGGTGCAGGTTCGGACAGTGCAGGCACTCGTTGTAGTTCTGGATGACCAGCTTCCAGTTGGCCTTGACGTCGTACGTGATGCGCCGGCCGAGACGAAGATCCTCCATGCGCCAGGGGCGGAACCGCGCGACGAGTTCGCCCAGCTGATCGCGCAGCGAACCGGCATCCGCCGTGAGATTGACGAAGACGTGGCCGTCCCACTCGTCCGCGCCAACGTTGAGCAGCGGATAGTCCGTTTTGCGGAAGTGCGGCACTTCCTCCATGTGCGGCGCGCCGATCAGGCGGCCGTCGAGGTCGTACGTCCACGCGTGATACGGACACTGGATGCTGCCGCTGAACTTCCCCGCGGCGTCCTCGCAGATGCGCGTCCCGCGATGCCGGCAGACGTTGTGGAACGCGCGAACCGTTCCGCCGGCGTTGCGCGTCACGATGATGTCGCAGCCGTTCACCTCGCGACGCATGAACTGTCCCGGCGCGGCGGTCTCCTCGGACCGTCCCGCGTGCACCCACATGCGGCCGAACAGGCCGTCCATCTCGGCGCGGAAGAGCGCGGGATCGGTGTAGTAGCGGGCCGGCAGCGTGCGCGCCTGCTCCGGCATCACGTCGCGCGGCTTGACGACGACTTCGGCGGGTTCCATGGCTCGTGCCCATGATAGCGGGGTCGCGGGACGCGCTCAACGCGTGGGGCGTTCGCAGCGGTGGGACGGGGAGTCGCGCGCTCGCGACAGCTCACGCGTGCGCGCGCGAGAATGCAGGGATAATTGGCCGTTTCTGCTGGCACGACCCTTGACTCAGCGCTGATTCGTGGACCAACTGTTACAGGATCTTCGCTACGGGTGCCGGACGCTCGTCCGCCATCCGGGATTCGCGCTCACGGCCATCCTCGCACTGGCGCTGGGGATCGGCGCGAACACGGCGGTGTTCAGCGTCGTCGATGCCGTCCTGCTGAAGCCGCTGCCGTTCGCCAATCCGGCGCAGTTGATTTACGCGCACGACACCTATCCCGCCGTGCCGAACGCGTCGGTCTCGTGGCCGAAGTTCACCGCGCTGCGCGACGGCAACCGGACGCTCGCCGCGCTCGGCGCGATCGCGCCCGGCAACGTGACGATGACGAGCAACGGCGAACCGGAGCAGGTCGTCGCGTACCGCGTGTCGGGCGACTTCTTCACCGTCTTTAATGTCGCGCCTGCGCTCGGACGCCTGATCAACCGCGGCGACGATGTGCCGAACGGCGGACACGTCATCGCACTGAGCGACGGCCTGTGGCGGCGGCGATTCGCCGCCGATCCCAACATCGTCGGGCAGGCGATCATGGTGGACGGCCAGCCGTTCGTCGTCGCGTCGGTGATGCCGGAGTCGTTCAACTATCCCGCCGGGGCGGACGCCTGGGTGCCGCTCGCACTCCCGGCGGAATTTCAGGGCAGCAATTTCCTGCGTCTCGTCGGGCGCATGAAGGACGGCGTGACGCTGCAGCAGGCGACGGACGACCTGCGCGCGCTGACGGCGGCGTTCAATCAGCAGAACAAGCTGCAGCGTGACGTAAAAACCTATCTGCTGCACGACTATCTGACGTCGCGCAACAAGCAGATGCTGCTCGTTCTTCAGGTGACGGTGACGTTCGTGCTGCTCATCGCGTGCGCCAACGTCGCGAACCTGCTGCTCGCCCGCAGCGTGTCGCGCGGGCGCGAGCTGTCCATTCGCGCCGCGATGGGCGCGGGGCGTCTTCGGCTCGTCCGCCAGATGCTGACCGAGAGCGTGCTCCTCTCCGTCGCGGGTGCGGTCGCCGGCGTTCTGTTGGGAAGCTGGCTGCTGCGCCTCTTCCTCGCGCTCGCGCCGAACAACTTCTCGGGCGTCCGGGCGGTTCAGATCGATACGCAGGTCCTGCTCGTCACGCTCGTCGTCGCGATTGCTACGGGACTGCTCTTCGGCCTCGCGCCGGCACGCCGCGGCTTCCAGGTCGATCCGAACGACAGCCTGCGCGACGCGGGCGCGCGCGGCGCGACCAGCGCCGGCCGCAAAGGCGCCAGCCGCGCCCTGATGGTCGCCGAGATCGCTCTGGCGATGGTGCTGGTCATCGGCGCGGGCCTGATGGTGAAGAGTCTGCTGCGTCTGCAGTCACAGGAACCTGGATTCCGCCCGGACGGGGTGATGACGTTCCAGTTGAGCCTGCCGGAGTCCCGCTATCCGCAGGACGAGCGGGTCGTCCAGACGTATCAGCGAATCGTCGAAGAGATCCGCGCCGTTCCTGGCGTGCAGGCGGCCGGCGCGATCAACTGGCTTCCGCTCGTGAATTTCGGCTTCAACACGTCGTTCAACATCGTCGGACGCCCACCGTTGACGCAGCTCGGCGGCCGTGCGCCCATCATCGAGCTCCGGTTCATCACGCCCGGATACTTCGACGCGATCGGCGTGCCGATGCTGCGCGGCAGAGATTTTTCCGATCAGGACACCGCCCGAAGCAGGCAGGTGGCGATCGTCAATGCGGCCATGGCGAATCAGTTCTGGCCTGGCGGCAATCCGATTGGTGAGCGCCTCTCGTTCGGGCCGGGGCCGGAGAACGAGTACGAGATCGTCGCGGTCGTCGGCGACGCACGGGACGCGGCGCTTAATACGCCCGCGGCGATCGAGGCGTACTTTCCGCTCCCCCAGGCGCCATCGCGCG
>DASSOM010000089.1:0-2271 GCA_035700625.1 Vicinamibacterales bacterium | reverse complement strand
TGCGTCGAGCAGCATGCCGTCGCCGGGCACGAGACTGCCGGCGGAGAGCAGCGCGACGTCGCCGGGAACCACCTCGTCGATCGGAATCTGCTGCGGACGGCGGTCGCGCAGCACCGTGCAGCGCGCCCGCAGCCGCATCCGCAGCGCGGCGGCCGCCGACTGGGCGGTGTGTTCCTGCCAGAAGCCAATGGCCGCCGTGACGGCGACAATGGTCATGACGATGGTCGCGTCGAGCCATTCGCCGGACACGCCGGACGCCACCGCGGCAAACACCAGGAGTAGGATCAGCGGGCTGCGAATCTGACGCCACAGGAGCCCGAGCGACGAATGATCCGTTTCCTCGTGAAGTTCGTTGGGCCCGTACCTCTCCAGGCGGCGCGCCGCTTCATCCGCCGTCAAGCCGTCGGGCGCGGACTCGAGCTGCCGCAGCAACGCGGCCGCGTCGATCGACCAGAACGCGTCATTCGGGCCAGGTTGCCGGAATTCCGGCAGTTGGCGTCGGGCCCGCCGGGATTCCGCCGGCCTCGCGGGCACCGCATAGGGGGCGATCGCGGGTTTTAATGCGCGCATGAAGGATTCACCACGTCTCTGTTGCAACGGCGGCACCGGGAACGCGTGGCGTGCGATTGGCCGATCACTTGCTCGTGCAGCCTGCATAGGTGGGACATGACAAGGCACTTATCTGGTGGCGTCCTGGTCGCGCTCGGACTCGTGATCGGCGCCTTCACTTTTGGCTGTGGGACGAAATCGCCGACCGGACCGACGTGTACCCTCACGTTCGCCCCGACCGGCGTGACACTCGAGAGCGACGGCGGATCCGGATCGATTTCCGTGACGGCGCCGCAAGGATGTGCGTGGACGGCCACGACGACGGATTCGTGGATCACGATCGGCAGCGGTTCGGGCAGTGGTCCTGGAACGATCGCGTATACGGTCACCGCCAATCCGTCGTCGGACGCGAGGACCGGAGCGATCAGCGTCGGCGCGGAACGCATCCAGGTGACGCAGCATGGGCGATCCGCGCAGGCCTGCACGTACGACGTGGCGCCGTCCACGGCGGATTTCAGCAAGGACGGCGGCGACGGCACGTTCACGGTCAGCGCTCCGGAAGGGTGCGCGTGGACCGCCCGCAGCAACGCTTCATGGTTGACGGTGGCGACGCCCACAGGATCGGGCACGGCAGCGGTCTCGTACTCCGTCGCGCGCCACACCGAGGTGGATGGGCGCAGCGGCACCATCACGGTGGCGGATCGCACACTCACCGTCAGGCAGAGCGGTGATATCGGCATCTGCACGTACGCCGTCGCGCCGGTGGACTTCACGCCGTGCATGCCCGGCACGACGGTGAAGACGACGATCAGCACGCCCGCGAGCTGTCCGTGGACGGCGAGCGTGAACGTGCCGTGGCTGCGGCTCAGTGCGACCGCCGGGGCGGGCAGCACGGGGCTGTCGATTACGTTCTCCGACAACTACGACGCACCGCGTCAGGGGACCGTCATGATCCGCTGGCCGACGCCGACGGCGGGGCAGAACGTCCGCGTGTCCCAGGCGGGATGCCGATACGGCGTCAGCCGCTCGTCGTTCGCGTTCGTCGCGGCGGGCGGCAGCGGCACGTTCGACGTGCTTCAGCAGAGCGACCCGACGGAATGCGGCGGGGCGCTGCAGGACCGCTGCGTCTGGACGGCGCTGTCGAACGCGTCGTGGATCGTCGTCACGACGCCGATGCCGCGGTCGGGCGACAATCCCGTCGCCTTTACCGTTGCGCCCAACACCGGCGCGAGCCCGAGGACCGGCACCATCACCGTCCGCGATCGGGTCGTCACGATCACACAGAACGGCCAGTGAGTGCCGCGAGAGCCACGGGGAATAATCCGCGCGACTGCGCGATTTTCCCCGCGGCGCCTACCTTTTTGTAAGTCCCGGTCTCGGTAATTTGCGGTCTGGCGGCAGGTTCGCCGGAATGCCGGAAGTGGCCCGTCTGTTGCCCTGTCCCAAGCGGCATCAACGGAGGCCACGCCATGGTAACGAGAGAACGCGTAGAGACCGTCTTGTCGCGTATCCGGCCATTCCTGGTTGCGGATGGCGGCGACATCCAGCTCATCGACGTGGACGGCGCGTCGGCCACCGTGCGACTCACCGGCGCCTGCGCCGGATGCGCCACCGCGCATATCACGCTGCATCTTGGGATCGAAGCGGCGCTGCGCGAGGCAATCCCCGATTTTGGGACGCTGAGGGTCGGGTGACGGTCATGACAGCCCGATACGACACGCC
>DASSOM010000088.1:0-6208 GCA_035700625.1 Vicinamibacterales bacterium | reverse complement strand
GCATCGGCACCTATGCCGTGCAGATCGCGCGGGCGCTGGGCGCGCACGTCGCGGCCATCGACGTCGACGCGGAGAAGATCGAGCGCGCCGTGCGGCTGGGCGCCGCGTGGTCGTTCAATCCGCGCGACGCGGACGGCCGCGCGATCAAAAAGACGCTGCTCGGCGAGAGCGGCGTCAGCACCGCACGCTGGCGCATTCTCGAAATGAGCGGCACCGCGGCCGGACAGGAACTGGCGTGGTCGCTGCTCCCGCCGGCCGGCACGATCGGCATCGTCGGGTTCACGATGGACAAGGTTTCGGTGCGGCTGTCGAACCTGATGGCGTTCGACGCCGTGGCCTTCGGCAACTGGGGCTGCGCACCCGCACGGTATCCGGAGGTCGTCGATCTCGTCCTGTCCGGCCGCGTGCAGGTGAAGCCGTTCGTGGCCCTCCACGATCTGAAGGATGGCGCCGCGCTGTTCGCCAACCACGCGGGCGTGAGCCGGCGCGCCGTGCTCGTCCCCTAGTCCGTACGCAGCGTCTGGAGTTCGACACATGCTGCTCAAGTCGCACCGGCTGATCGATCGCCTCGACTACCGCCACATCCTCGTCGAGCGCCGTCCGGTGCGCGACGCGTCGGGCGACGATGTGCCCGGCCTGCACACCACGTGGATCTGGCTCAACAACCCGGCGCAGTTGAACAGCTACACCACCGATGCCGTCGCGGAACTGATCCTTGCGTTTCGCGAGGCGTCCACGGACCGGGCGGCCGTCGCGGTCGTGTTCACCGGCGTCGGCTCGCGCGCGTTCTGCACCGGTGGCAACACCAAGGAGTACGCGGAGTATTACGCGGGGCGTCCGCAGGAATACCGGCAGTACATGCGCCTGTTCAACGACATGGTCACCGGCATCCTCACGTGCGACAAGCCGGTCATCAACCGGGTGAACGGGCTGCGCATCGGCGGCGGACAGGAGATCGGGATGGCGTGCGACTTCTCGATCGCGTCCGACCTTGCCCGCTTCGGCCAGGCGGGACCGCGCCACGGCTCCGCGCCGGACGGAGGCTCGACGGATTTTCTCCACCTGTTCGTCGGCATCGCGCAGGCGATGGAGAGCTGCACGCTGTGCGAGCACTGGTCGGCGTACAAGGCACACCGGCTCGGTCTGCTGAACGGCGTCACGCCCGTGTTGAAGGGCGAAGGCGGCTTCATGCCGAACCCGGCGGTCTGGACCGACCGTTGGATAGACGAGGCCGGCGCGATCGTGTACGGCGAGTTCAAGACCGGAGACGCGCTGAGCCGCGCAAAGGCGCTGATGGAGCGCTGCGAGGTGGATCTGTCCCGGCTCGATGCGGCGGTCGACGCGCTGGCGACGAGGCTGCTCTACACGATGCCCGAGTGCCTGATCAAGACGATCGAGAGCGTGCGGAAGAAGAAGCTCGAGCACTGGCAACGGAACGCGGAGACGAACCGGGCCTGGCTCGCGCTCAACATGATGACCGAGGGACGCGCGGGCTTCCGCGCGTTCAACGAGGGCCCGCCCGGACGGCGCGAAGTGGACTTCATCGAACTGCGCCGCCGTCTCGCGTCGGGTGACACCTGGGACGACGACCTCTTCGACGCCATTCATCCCGGACAGGCGAGCGTCGCACGGGAGGGCCGATGAGCGGACTACGCGTGGAACGCACGGACGGCGGCGCGCGGCTGCGCCTGATCCTCGATCGTCCGAAGGGCAACGTCATCACCTCGCAGGTCATCGCGGCGCTGAGGACCGCGCTCGACGAGGTGAAGCCCGGCCGCGGCGTGAAGCTGATCGCGCTCGAGGCCGCCGGGCCGGATTTCAGCTACGGCGCCAGCGTGGAAGAACACGTGGCCGACCGGATTGCGGAGGTCCTGCCGGAGCTGCACGCGACCGTGCTCGACCTGCTGCGCGTACCGGCGCCCACGATAGCGGCCGTTCACGGCCGATGTCTCGGCGGCGGATTCGAGCTGGTCCTCGCGTGCGACCTCGTGTTCGCCACGGGCGATGCCGTCCTCGGCGTGCCGGAGGTCGGCCTCGGCGTGTTTCCTCCGGCCGCGGCCGCGATTCTGCCGATGCGCGTCGGCCCGTCGCGCGCGGCGCGCGCGATCCTCGGCGGCGACGCGCTGCCGGCGCCGTGGTGGGCGGCGGCGGGCCTGATCGACCGCGTCGTGGCGCCGCCCGCGCTGCTGGATGCGGAAGTCGACCAGTGGTTCGCCTCGCACCTGCTCAACCGATCGGCGGCGGCGCTGGCCCACGCGGCGGAGGCCGCCCGTGCGTCGCTGCTGCGCACGACATCCCCGGTGCTCGGCGATCTCGAACGGCAGTACCTGGATCGCCTGATGCGGACGCACGATGCCTCCGAGGGAATCGCCGCGTTCCTGGAGCGGCGCACGCCGCGCTGGAGGAATGCATGAAGACCGTCGAGCTGATGATCGAGGAGCACCGGCTGATCGAACGGATGCTGCACGTGCTGGACGAAGCCGCGGGCATCCTCGAGCGCGGCGGCAGCGCGCCGGCGGGCATGCTGGCCGGCATCCTCGAGTTCAGCCGGACGTTCGCCGATGCCGGCCACCACGCGAAGGAGGAAGACATCTTCTTCCCTGCGCTGGCCGCTCACGGGCTGCAGCCCGACGCGAGCGCCGTCGGCGCGCTGCAGGTGCAGCACGACTCCGGCCGGCGCCTCGTCGCCGAGATGAGCGCCCTCCTCCCCGCCGTGGGCCGTCGCGAGCTGATTGCGTGTCAGGCGTTCGCGGCTGCCGCGCGGGACTACGTCGGCCTGCTCCGCGAGCATATCCAGCTCGAAAATCATCTATTCGCGGAGTACGCCGAAGAGCATCTGACCGCCGACGAGGACGCGGCGCTGCGGGAGCGGATGGATGCCGTCGATCGCGACCGCGCGTCGGGCGCGCCGCCGGATCGGTTCGCGAGGATGGTCGCGGAATACGAGGAGGCGCTGCTGAGATGCTGACGCCCGTCTTCGACGCCTGGCGCGGCCGATCCGTGGACGACGCGATCGCGATCGCGCGCGACACGCTGGAGAACGCGGACTTCCCGACCGTCGCGCGCTGGCGCGACGCGGGTGGCAAGGTCCTCGGCCACTTCCAGGTGTATTTCCCGGAGGAGCTCGCGCATGCGGCCGGCATGCTGCCGGTCAAGGTGCACGGCGCGGCGGTCGAGGGACGGCACGGCGACGCGCGGTTCGGCTCCTACCTCTGCTCGATCGTCAAGAGCTCGCTGGAGCTCGTGCTGTCGAAGCGCCTGGAGCTGGACCTGTTCGTCAGCCATCCGATCTGCGACGTGGCGAGAAACCTCGCGGCGATCTTCGGACGGAACGTCGGCTATCCCTGCCGGATTCTGTATCTGCCGCAGAACGCCAATTCCAGCGACTCGGCGCGCTACCTGCGCGACGAGTACGCGCGTCTGCTCGCCGTCATCGAAGACATCGCGGGACGGCGCGTGACACCGGCGGACCTGCGGGCGTCGCTGGACGTCTTCAACGAGAACAGGCGCCTGCTGCGCGAGCTCCATGACATCAAGCGCGACACGCCGTGGCTGCTTTCGATCGACGAGGCCTATGCGCTGACGGCGGTCGGCGGGCGCATCCCGCGCGAAGAGCACAACGCGCTGCTCTCCGCCGTTCTCTCGGGCATCCGGTCGCGGACCGCGCATCCGCAGGACCGCATGCGCGTCGTATTCGAAGGCGGATTCTGCGAGCAGCCGCCGCTCGACCTGCTCCGCGCGATCGGCCAGTCCGTCTACGTCGTCGACGACGATCTGATGATCGGGCTGCGCTGGATCCTGGAGGACGTCGAGGCGGGCGACGACCCGCTTCTGAATCTCGCGACGGCCTATCTCGAGCGCTCCACGTACAGCCCGGTGCAGCACGACCTCCGCAAGCCGAAGGAGAAGATGCTCCTCGAGCGCATCCGCACGGCGCGCGCCGACGCCGCCATCATCACGGCGGCGAAGATGTGCGAGCCGGGTCTCGACGAGCAGGTCGCGTACGTGCACGCGCTGGACGACGCGGGCGTGCCGTACTTCGTCGGCGAATTCGAAGAGAGGATGACGAGCTTCGATCATTTCCAGATCCAGCTCGAGACCTTCGTCGAGAACGTGCTGTTTGCGTAGGCACGTGGAGGACACGATGGATGCTGTCAGTCCGGTCGGCCGCGGCGTCGCCGAAGGCGCGCGGATGTTTCGGGAGTGGTTCGCGTCGTTGACCAAGGCGCCCGAACGCGGTCAGCCGGCCGCCTACGTGTTCGTGATGGGCAGCTTCAACGAGCTGCTGCTCGCCTTCGGAGTGATGCCGGTATTTCCCGAAATCAACTCGCTGCAGATGGCCGTGCGCCGCGTCGCGCACGAATACCTCAACGAGGCGGAGGACTACGGCTATTCGCCCGACATCTGCGGCTACGTCAAAGCGGACGTCGCGCTGCAGCTGCGCAAGGGGGCGCATCCGATGGGGCGCATCCCGAAGCCGGACGTCGCGATCCTCACCAACGCGTGCAACACCTATCTGAAGTGGGGAGAGATCTGGGAGCGGCTGCACGGAACGCCCGTCTTCACGGTGGACGTTCCCGGCACGCGCGCCGCCGGGACGCAGACCTGGCCCGGGGACCCGGACTTCGAGCGCGATCGGCTGTACGTCGAGCGGCAGATTCGGGAGCTGATCCCGCTGCTCGAACGCGTATCGCGGCGGAAGTTCGACATCGATCGGCTGCGCGAGACGATGGCGCACGCCAATGCGATGGGCGAGGCCTTCAGGACGTTGATTGCCCTCAATCGCAGTACGCCCGCCGTCTTCAACGCCGTTTCCGACGGCACCGTCTACCTCGGCGTCGCCAACGGCTTTCGCGGCACGCCGGCCGGCGCGGCGTACTTCCGCGATCTGGTGGAGGAGATGTCGTTCAAGGCGGCGCACGGCATCGGCACCGTCACCGAAGAGAAGCACCGGCTCGTGTTCGTCGGCGTCCCCTGCTATCCGATCTTCCGGCGCTTCAACGAGCTCTTTTCCGAATGGGGCGGCGCGTTCGTCAATTCCACCTATCTCTGGTTCGCCTCCGGCGGCGCCGGGCTCGGCTGGCAGTACGACCTGTCGCGCCCGATCGAAAGCCTCGCGGAGGGCACGCTGATCAGCGTCCGCCACGCGATGGATTCCATGTTCTTCCAGGACCGCGCCCTGCTCGACCTCATCGATCCGTACCGGGTCGACGGCGTGGTGTTTCACGGCATCAAGAGCTGCCGCACGACGTCCACCGGTCTATCGGAGACCCGGCGCGTGCTCTCCGAGGCGCGCGACGTCCCGAGCCTGCTGCTCGAGTCGGACATGATGGACCGCCGCGTGGTGTCGGAGGCGCAGATGAAGAATCGCGTCGATGCGTTTTTCGAGGGGCTCGTCTCGCGCAAGCTGGCGAACGCAGGCGCGTAGGCAGCCCGAGGAGTACGGCCATGGCAAACGCCGCAGGCGTGGACGTCGGATCGACCCAGACCAAAGCCGCGATCGTCGACGCCGCGGGCACGCTCGTCGGACGATCGCTGATCGACACCGGCGCGAACGTCGTCCGCGCCGCCGAGCACGCGTACGAGCTGGCGCTCGAGAATGCCGGTCTCGAAGAACGCGAGGTCGGCTTCGTCGTCGGCACCGGCTACGGCCGGTATCGCGTCACGTTCGGCGACGCGCAGGTGACGGAGATCAGCTGCCACGGCCGCGGCGCCGTGCACATGTTCCCGGGCACGCGGACGGTCGTCGACATGGGCGGGCAGGACACGAAAGCCATTCGCGTGAAAGCGAACGGCGAGATCGCCAACTTCTGCATGAACGACAAGTGCGCGGCCGGCACGGGCCGCTTCCTCGGCGCCGCTGCCGCGGCGCTCGAAATCCCGATCGAGGATCTCGGCCCGACGGCGCTCCGCGCCGAGCGGCCCGTCAGGATCACCACCACGTGTACGGTCTTCGCCGAATCGGAAGTGCTCTCGTGGGTGGCGAAGGGCAAGAAGATCGAAGACATCCTGCAGGGCGTGCATCAATCGATCGTGTCGCGCTCGCTCGGCCTGATGCGGCGTGTCGGAATCGAGCCGGAAGTGACCTTCACGGGAGGTGTGGCGAAGAACATCGGGATGGTCAGCGCGCTCGAAGCGGCGCTCGGCTTTCGGGTCAACGTGAGCGATGACTCTCCCTACATGGGGGCGCTGGGGGCCGCGCTGTTCG
>DASSOM010000087.1:0-2750 GCA_035700625.1 Vicinamibacterales bacterium | reverse complement strand
CGTGGCGGACGGGCTGCGCGTTCCGAAGGCGATCGGCGACTTCCTCGTGCTGCGCGCGGTGCGCGAGAGCGGCGGCACGGCGCTCTCCGTCTCGGACACCGCGATGATCGAGGGGATGCGCGCGCTGGGGGAACAGGAAGGAATCAGCGCCGCCCCGGAAGGAGGCGCGGCGCTGCACGCCGTTCAGATCCTCGTCGAGCGCGGCGCGATCAAACCGAGCGACACGGTTGTCGTCTTCAACACGGGCGGCGCGCTGAAGTATCTGGACGTGATGTAGACGGAGGTCGGATGTTGGATGTCGGAGGTGACGACATCCCGCATCCCGTAGAACTGTCGGGAATCCTGAGAGAAATTGGTGGACGGCAGGAGGCTCGAACTCCCGACCTCCGCGTTGCGAACGCGGCGCTCTCCCAACTGAGCTAGCCGCCCACTCTGAAGTGAGGATCGCCTGCGGACGCCCGGCAGGGCTGCCGGCTTCCAACAGGACCCTTCATTCTACCACGCGCCGGCACGCCGCCAAACCGTGCGCTACACTCACCGGATGGCCATCGAGCATCGTTCCGGCGTGCGACGCATCGGCGTCCTGACGGGCGGCGGCGACGCGCCCGGCCTCAACGCCGTCATCCGCGCCGTCGTCAAATCCGCCACGAGCTACGGGTGCGAGGTCATCGGCCTCGAGGACAGCTTCGACGGGCTCATCGAGCCGAATCGCTGGCGTCGGCTCGAGCCGCGCGACGTCACCGGGATCCTGCGGGTTGGCGGCACGATCCTCGGCACCACCAATCGCGGCAACCCGTTCGCGTATCCGATTCAGACGACTGGAGGGACGCGCGATTACTCGGCGCGCTGCGTCGAGATGTTCCACGAGCTCCAGCTCGACGCGCTCGTCGTCATCGGCGGGGACGGCACGCTCGGCATCGCGCACGAATTCCACAAGCGGGGGCTGCCGCTCGTCGGCGTGCCGAAGACCATCGACAACGACATCGTCGAAACGACGAACACGTTCGGGTTCGACACGGCGGTGAGCTTCGCGACCGACGCGATCGATCGCCTGCACACGACGGCGGAAGCGCACCATCGCGTCATCGTGGTCGAAGTGATGGGGCGGTATGCGGGCTGGATTGCGCTGTATGCGGGCGTCGCGGGGGGCGCCGACGTCATCCTCATCCCGGAAATTCCGTTCGACCTCGAGAACGTCGCCGCGCACATCCGGCGGCGCGAGGAGTTCGGCGCGCGCTTCAGCATCGTCGTGGCGGCCGAAGGGGCGAAGCCGGTCGGCGGACGCGCAACGGTCGTGAAGGAAGCCCAGGGGGAATACGTCGAGCGGCTCGGCGGCATCGGCCGCGTGGTGGCCGCGCAGCTGGAAGAGCTCACGGGAAAGGAAACGCGCGACGTCGTGCTCGGCCATCTGCAGCGCGGCGGCACGCCGACCAGCTTCGACCGCGTCCTCGCGACGCGCTTCGGCGCGCGCGCGGTCGAACTCCTGATGGAGGGATGCTTCGGCCACATGGTGGCGTTCCACCCGCCGAACATCGCAGCCGTGCCGCTGGAGAAAGTCGTCGGTCGCACGCGCACGGTGCCGCCGGACTTCGACGTCGTCCGGACCGCCCGGGCGATGGGGGTGTCGTTGGGAGAGTAGCTATCCCTGAGTTCTCACAATCACCTGTCGGCGCCTCCTCGGTTGGCGCCAGTGTCGCGTCATTCATCTTCCCCGCTGCCGCCGGTCGACGCGACGGATTCCACCGTCTTGCCGCGGCGGCGCAGCATCGTCTCCACCAGGCCGCGGAGCGCCTGCGCCGCGAGGGCGTGGGCGGCGGAGAGCCGGCGCAGATCTTCGAGCAGCGCCTCGTCGGGATCGTCGGTGAGCGGGTCGACGCGCGGAGCAAGATCGTCGAGCGTCGCGGCGGTGGCGCGCGCACCGCGCAGCGACGCCTTGAGGGCGGCGAGTTCCGTCGGATCGGTCATACGGGAAGCACTTTAGCGCAATTACAGGTTCGCAACCGGCAGTTACAGAATTGACCATCGGCCCAGGGAGCGGAACCCCTGGATTGCGGCAAACCTCCCCAATTGTGCGCGTTACCGCACACGGCCGCGACGACGGTCCATGGTAAGCGCGTTGCAAAGTCGTCGGGGTTCAAGGCATGTCCGCGCTCCCGCCAGACGGCTCGTCCTCTGTCTCCTCGTCCGGATTCACGGACGGACTCGGCACCCGCCTGCTCGTGTTCGACCGCGAAACCGGCGAGATGCTCGAGCAGCTGCGGCTGCGGCCGGAGCTGTCGGCGTTCGAGCGCGCGCTGAACGACGCGCTCGCGCGCGCGACGGCGGTGGAAGACGAACGATTCGCGCGGCCCCGCCGCATCGAACGCGACGCCGAGGGGGGCCTCTCGGTGGTCTCCGAGTTCGTGCCGGGCCGCCGCCTGTCCGAAGCGCTCGACTCCGCGGCGGACGCCGGTATCGCCGCGGGGCTCGACGCGGCCCTCGGTCTCCTGCTCGAACTGCTGCCCGCGATCGCCAGCTTCCATGACGAGGCCGGCATGCCCCACGGCGCCGTCGGCGCCGGACGGCTGCTCTTCACCCCTGCCGGTCAGCTCGTGCTGCTCGACGGCATCTACGCCGCCTCGCTCGAGCGCCTGCAGCTGGCACCCGCCCGCCTGTGGCGCGATCTCGGTATTGCCGCGCCCAACGCGGACGGCCCCGTCCACTTCGACATCGCCGCGGATCTCGCGCAGGCGGCGCTTGCCGCGGCCGCA
>DASSOM010000086.1:0-18216 GCA_035700625.1 Vicinamibacterales bacterium | reverse complement strand
TCCTGCAGCTGCACGGCTATCGGGTCGCCGTGTATTCGTCGGCGTCCGCGTTTCTCGAACGGCCTCCGGCCGACGCCCCGGGGTGCGTGCTGCTCGATCTGCGGATGCCGGGACTGAGCGGCCTCGACGTGCAGGACGCGTTGACGCGGCGCGGCATCCGTCTCCCGATCGTGTTTCTCAGCGGCCAGAGCGACGTGCCGTCCACCGCCCGCGCGATGCGCGACGGCGCCGTGGACTTTCTCGTCAAGCCGATTGACGAACTCGAGCTGGTCGCCGCGATCGAACGCGCGGTCGCGCGGTCGGCGGTGATTCGCGACCAGGCCCGGCTCGCGCGCGACGCCGCCGCGCGGTGGGCGCGGCTCACGAAACGGGAGCGGGACGTCTGCGGACTCGTCGCCCGCGGCCTCCTCAACAAGCAGATTGCCTGGGAGCTCGGCACGAGCGAGAGCACGATCAAGGTGCACCGCGGCCGCGTGATGCGCAAGCTGGAAGTGGATTCGGTCGCGGATCTCGTTCGCCTGCTCGCGCACGTGCCGTCGCCGGCCGCGGGCGGCTAGGCGCGGTCCGGCAGCGCGGCGCCGGCGGCGGCGCGCGCGATGGCGTCGAGCAGATCCTCGTCGTCGAACGGCTTCGTCAGCAGTTCGCGGGCAGCGTCTTCGACCGCCGCGCGCGTACGGGGGTCGTTGTGCGCGGAGATGAACACCACGCCCGCGCGGTGGTGCGCCTGGCGCATCGACCGCTCCAGCTCGAGTCCGCTCATGCCGGGCAGGGGAATGTCGACCACGGCGCAGTCGGCGTCGCGGCCGCGCACCAGGTACCCCTCCGAGGATCCGAACACGTGCACCTCGTGGCCGTACAGCCGCAGCAGGCGGGCGATCGATCGACGATAGGCGTCGTCGTCTTCCACCACCACGATGACGAGTCGTTCGGCCCGCAGCAGCCGTTCGCACATGCCGGACGTCACCTGAACGTCAACGCGCCGCAGTATCCCTCCGTGATGCCGCAGCAGCCTTGCATAGTACCCGATTCGCCCGGCGGGTTCGTACGACGTACGTACAACCGGGAGGGCGTACTCCCGGTAGCTGACTTGGCGCGGCTCGGCCGCAACGCTGGATTCCGCGGTGAAAGGGGCCCGCCGGGGGGCTGCCGCCGCTGACCCTGCTGGCGTACACTGACCTGTCGGCGGTCGAGCGATCGACGCGCGCGTCGGCACGAGGAGGTTTCCATGTCAGCGAAGTTTTTTGCGTTCGCGATCGCCGTGGGACTCGCGGCCTGCTCGAACCAGCAGCAGCCGCCACCGCCGGCGCAATCCGGTAGTCCATCCACGCCGGCGCAGACCGCGGCGCCCGCGCAGCCCGCAGGGCAGCCTTCCGCCCAGCCGGCGCCCTCGGCGGACGCCACCAAACAGCCGGCGTCGCCGCAACCGCAGCCGGCCGCGACCGACGCCTTGAAACAGCCGGCCTCGCCGCAGCCGGACGCGCCGGCGCAGCCCGCGCCGCCATCCGGTGCCGCGCAGCTCGCGCCGGCACAACCAGCCCCGGAGCCGGCGCCGCAGCCGGAGGAGCCGAAATTCCGCGAGGTGACGATCCCGGCCGGCACCGCGTTGAGCGCGCGGCTCACCACGCCGATCGCCTCCGACAAGAGTCAGCTCGAAGACGAGGTCCGCGCGACGCTCGCCGCCCCCATCCGCGTCGACGGCGTCGTCGTCGTCCCGGCGGGATCGGAAGTCGTCGGCACGGTGCGGAGCGCCAAGCGATCGGGCCGCGTGAAAGGGCGCGCATCGGTCGCGTTCCGCTTCGAGCGGATCGTCGTGCGCAGCGAGCCGCTCACGATTCGCACCGCGCTGATCTCGCGCGAGGCCGAGACGAAGAAGAGTGAAGACGTGAAGAAGGGCGCAATCGGTGCGGCCGCAGGCGCGGTCATCGGCGGCATCGCCGGGGGTGGCAAAGGCGCCGCGATCGGCGCGGGCGTCGGCGGCACCGGTGCGGTCGTGGCCACGCGCGGCGAGGAAGTGCGGCTCGCGGCCGGCACGACCGTCCGCACGACCCTGCAGGAGCCGCTGCGCGTCGTCGTGCCGCTGCAATAGCCGCCTCTTGACAGCCGCGGGATTCCGCTATACTTTGCATTATAAAGTATGCGGATTCTCCGAGCGGCTCACCTGGGCATGTGCTTCGGCGTTCGCGATGCGATCGCGCTTGCGCTCGACCACGCGGACGCCGGTCCTCTCACGATCCTCGGCGATCTCGTCCATAACCCCAGCGTCCTGAGCGCCCTCGATGCGCGGGGCGTCGCGGTTGCGCGGGACGTCGCGGACGTCGCCACGCCAACCGTCATGATCACCGCGCACGGCACGTCCGAGCGGACGCTGGCCCGCACGCGAACGCTCGGCCTGACGGTCGTCGAAGCGACCTGTCCGCTCGTCCGCGTCGCGCATCGCGCGGTCGCCGCGCTCGCGCGCGACGGCTACCACATCGTCATCGTCGGCCAGCGCGATCACGTCGAAGTGCGCGGCCTGACGGGCGATCTCGATCGCTTCGACGTCGTGCTCGACGACGAGGACGTCCTCGCGATCGACGAGCATTCCCGCATTGGTGTGGCCGCGCAGACGACCCAGCCGGTGGAGAAGGTGCGGCACGTCGCGGGCCTGATCCGGCAGCGCTTCCCGCACGCCGAGGTGCGCGTGTTCGATACCGTCTGCAAGCCCACGAAAGACCGGCAGGCCGCTGCAATCGAGATCGCGCGCCAGGCGGACGTCGTCATCGTCGTCGGCGGCCGGTCGAGCAACAACACGCGCGAACTGGTGAAGACGTGCGCGCGCTACTGCGCCCGCGTCCATCACGTGGAGACGGACGGCGAGGTCCAGCCCGACTGGTTCGACGGTGCGGCCGTCGTGGGGCTCACGGCCGGCACGTCCACGCCCGACGATGTCATCGACCGCGTCGAGTCGCGGATCCGCCGCTGCGCGGACGCGCTGGTGGGCGCGGCGGAGACCGGACGATGACCTGCGCGACCCCCAACCATGTGGGTCAGGGCTTCAGCCCTGATGCCCCCAACCATGTGGGTCAGGGCTTCAGCCCTGACATCTCCGAGCACACCCGCTGGATTACTGTTGCGATCTTCGCCCTCGCCATGGCCTGGCTCGAAGCCGCGTGCGTCCTGTATCTCCGCACCCTCGTCGATCGCGTCGAACCGTATCAGGCCAATCCGCTGCCGATCCATCCCGTCTTCGGCAACATCGAGCTGTGGCGCGAGGGGTCGACGCTCGTCATGCTTGCGGCGCTCGGCATGCTCGCCGGACGCACGTGGCGGCGCCGCGCGGGGTACGCCGCGCTCGCATTCGGTATCTGGGACATCTTCTATTACGTGTTCCTGCGCATCATGTGCGGCTGGCCGAGGACGCTGCTGGACTGGGACGTCCTCTTCCTGTTGCCCCTGCCCTGGTGGGGACCGGTGCTCGCGCCGGTCTGCATCGCGCTCCTCATGGTGGTGTGGGGCACGCTCGTCACGCAGACGGCGCACGCGGTGCCCGTTCCGCGCTGGGCGTGGGCACTGGGCTGGATTGGGATCGTGCTGGCGCTCGCCGTGTTCATGAGCGACGCGTGGCGCGCGCTGCCGGGCGGTCGCGAGGCGGTAGCGAACGTGCTGCCGACGCGCTTCAACTGGCCGCTGTTCGGCGTCGCCCTGGCGCTGATGGCCTCGCCGGCGATTTACCACGCTATTTTCCTGTTCACGAAGAAGTCCGCGGACGCTGTGATACATCCCTCGTCCGGCCGTATATAGACACAGATGACGATCGAGCAGGTGCTGCCGAGGCGGCTGGCTCAGTGGGTGGCGGCAGAACCCGACTGGGATCAGGTCTACGCGGAACAGTTGCCGCGCGTGTTCAACTTCTTCCGGTACCGGCTCGGCGATACGGCCGAGGCCGAGGATCTCACCGCGCGCACGTTCGAAAAAGCGTGGCGCGCGCGGCACCGGTATCGGCGGGATCTCGCCGGCTTCGCGACGTGGCTGCTGACCATCGCCCGCAACGTCGCCATCGATCATCTCCGCGCGCGTCAGCGCCACGAGCCGCTCGAGGCGGCGTCGGCGATGCCCGCGCCAGGTCACACCCCGGAGCAGCAGGCCGTCCGGCAATCGGACGCCCAGCGGCTTGCCGCACTGCTCGCGACGCTGCCGCCGCGCGAACGCGAGCTGATGGCACTCAAGTACGGCGCCGACATGACCAACCGGGCCATCGCGCGCGCCACGGGATTGAGCGAAAGCAACGTTGGAACCATCCTGCACCGCACGGTCGAATCGCTGCGGGCACGATGGTGAGGAGCAGAAGAAGATGAGCAACGATGCCTGGCTCCACGCATTTCGAAGCGAGCCCTCCCCTCAGTTCGCGGATCAATTGCACGCACGCCTGCGCGCGCAGGAACCCGTACGGATGGAAGTCGTCGACACGGCCGCGCGCAGGAGCCTGTGGCCGGCCGGGATCGATCGCGCGTGGCTGCGCCGGGCGCTGGTGCCGGCCGCCGCGGTCGTCCTCTGTGCCGTGCTCCTGGCGGTGCCGGGTGTGCGCGCATCGGTCGCGGAGTTCGTGTCGCTGTTTCGCGTCAGCCAGGTGGTGGCGGTGCCGGTCGACTCACGGGCGCTCGATCGCCTCCGCGCCGAGCATCTGGATCTGGAGACGCTCATCGGCCGGCAAATGGAGGTGCTGGAGGATCCCGGTCCGCCGCTGGCCGTGGGATCGCTGGTCGACGCGGCGGCGGCGGCGCACATGACGCTCGCGCTGCCGCAGTGGCTGCCGGATCAGACGCGGCTGCTCGAAATGGCAGTCAAAGGCGAGCGCGTCGTCCGCGTCACGGCCGACGCCACGCGGCTGCAGCAGGCGATGGACGCGCTCGGCATCAAGGACCTGACCGTGCCGCCTGGACTCGACGGGCAGGCGGTGACCGTCCGCGTGCCGCCGGTGGTGATGATCCGGTACGACCACGGCAAGCGCCGCTCGCGTCTCTTCCAGGCGCGCGTCCCGCAGCTCACGATGCCCAACAGCATCGACGTGCAGGCGCTCGGCGAAATCGGCCTGCGCGTGCTGGGCTTCTCGCCCGCCGAAGCGAAGCAGTTTGCCGGCGCGCTGGATTGGCACACCACGCTCGTCATTCCGGTGCCGCCGAACGCGACATCGTTCCGCCAGGTGACGGTGGGCGGCCGGCGCGGCGTGCTGATTCAGCATCAACCGCCCAACGAGTCGCCGACCACGACCATCATCTGGTCGACACCGGAGCGGGTGTTCGCGCTCGTGAGCATCCTCGGGCCGGACGACGCGCTGACGATGGCGAATTCCGTGCGTTGACGAGCGGTGTCTTTCGCGATCCAGACGCACGCGCTGCGCAAGCAGTTCGGGACCACGCTGGCGGTGGCGGATCTCTCGCTGCACGTGCGCGCCGGTGAGATCTTCGGGTTCCTCGGACCGAACGGCGCCGGCAAGACCACGTCGATCAAGATGCTGCTGGCGCTCGTCGCGCCGACGTCGGGAACGGGACGCGTGCTCGGCGCGCCGATCGGGGATCGCGCCGCGCGCGCGCGCGTCGGGTTTCTCCCGGAGCATTTCCGCTTTCACGACACGCTCACGGCAATCGAGCTGCTGCGGTTTCATGGCCGTCTGTACGGTCTGCGCGGGATCGCGCTGGACGCGCGCATCGATCGCCTGCTGACGCGCGTCGATCTGCTCGACGCGGCGGATCGGCCGCTGCGAGGCTACAGCAAAGGGATGCTGCAGCGCGTCGGCCTGGCGCAGGCCCTGCTGAACGATCCGCAGCTCGTCTTTCTCGACGAGCCGACGTCCGGCCTCGATCCGCTGGGACGGCTGCTGGTGCGCAGCATCATGGACGAGCTGCGCGCGGACGGCGTCGCCGTGTTCCTCAACTCGCACCTGCTCGGGGAAGTGGAGGCCACCTGCGATCGCGTCGCGTTCGTCAAACGCGGCCGCATCGTGGACGAGCGCACGCTGGCGGCGCCGAACGAGACGCTCGACGTCGAGCTCCGCGTCGCCTGCGAGACGCCGGCGATTGTCGACGGTCTCTCGCGCTTCGGCACGAACATCGAGCAGCCCCGGCCGGGCACGATCGTGATGCGCGCGCCCGACGAGGCGGCGGTGCCGGCGATTGTGGGCTGGCTCGTGCAGCAGGGTGTCGCCATCCACGCCGTCAAGCCGCGCCGCAAGTCGCTCGAGGACGTGTTCCTCGAAGTGATGGGCGGCGACGAGCGTCCGGGATAGCCATGGGCAACGTGATGACGGTCGCGCACCTCACGCTCGTCGAGGCACGGCGGCGGCGCATCGTGCTCGCGGGGACTCTGTGCGCGCTGGCGCTGCTGACGGTGTTTTCCATCGGCGCGGTGTTCGCCGCGCGGGCGACCGTGTCGTTCGTCGAGCGTCAGATGACGCTCACGATGATGATGCTCGTCGGCTTCATGGCCGCGAACTTCCTGAGCGTGGTGTTCGCGATCCTGCTGCCCGTGGATACGCTCTCGGGCGAAATCGACTCGGGCGTGATGCAGACGCTCGCCTCGAAGCCGATGGACCGCGCCGAGATCGTGCTCGGCAAATGGGCGGGGCACCTGCTGCTCGCGCTCGCCTATCTCCTGCTGATGTCGGGCGGGATCCTGCTCGCGATGCGCGTGCTCGCCGGATTCGTGCCCGCCGGTGTCGGGCACGCGGTCCCGCTGCTGATGCTGGAAATCGCGGTGTCGCTGACGGTGGCCGTCGCGGGGGGCGCACGCTTCAGCACGGTGACGAACGGCATCGTCGCGATCGGCTTCTACGCGCTCGCGTTCATCGGCGGGTTCGTCGAGCAGATCGGCGTGTTCGTGGGGCTGCCGCCGCTGAAGACGATTGGCGTCCTCGTGAGCCTCGTCAGCCCGGCGGATTCGATGTGGCGCCTCGCCGCGCACTATCTGCAGCCAGACATCCTGCGCGGGTCGGGCGCCCTGGCGCTCGACGGCTCCGTGCCGACGCCGCTCATGGTGTGGTGGGCCGCCGGGTTTACCGCGTTCACGCTGGCGTACGCGATTCACGCGTTCCGCAAACGGGCGTTGTGATCCGGGTCAGCCCATGAAGGGCTGACCTCTTGCTTGCCCCGCCGAAGCCGCGCAGCGGCGAAGGCGGGTGGGTCAGGGCTTCAGCCCTGACATCGGCGAAAGGCATTGTGAACATGACACCGCTTCGCGTCTCCTGGTTGGACTTCAAGGTCGGCCTCCGCATGCTGGCGCGGTATCCGGGGCTCACGCTCGTCGGCACGGTCGCGATGGCCATCGCCATCGCGCTGGGGGCGCTCTATTTCGAAGGGCTCAACAAGCTGCAGCATCCGCGGCTGCCGATAGACGATGCCGATCGGGTGATCACGCTTCGCAACTGGGACGCGGCGAAGCTCGCGGCGGAGGAGCGCTCGTTGTACGACTTTGCGATCTGGCGCGAGCAGGTCAGGACGGTCGAGGACCTCGGCGCCGCGATCGGCTTCGTGCGCAACCTCGTCACGGAGGACCAGCGCGTCGAGCCGGTGCGCGGCGCGGAGATCACCGCGAGCGGATTCCGCCTGATGGGCACCCCGCCGCTCCTCGGCCGCACGATCACCGATCAGGACGAGCAGCCGACCGCGCCGCCGGTCGTGGTGATCGGCTACACGCTCTGGACGGCGCGCTTCCGGAGCGATCCCGACGTGCTCGGCCGGACCGTCAAGCTCGGGACGAGCACCGCGACGATCGTGGGCGTGATGCCCGAGGGATTCGCGTTTCCGCGGCTCGAGCGTATCTGGATGCCGCTGCGCATCGATCGCGCGGCGCTCGCGCCGCGCACGGGGCCGGCTGTGTCCATCTTCGGCCGGCTCGCGCCGGGCGCGTCCATCGCCGACGTGCAGGCCGAACTCGGCACGATCGCGGGACGCATGGCCGCAACGTACCCGGAACAGTACAAGAACCTCCGCCCGCGCGTGACGTCATATGCCCAGCCGCTGTTCGAGAGCGGCGAAGCGCTGATCATCAAGAACGTGCTCTACGGCGTGAACGGCCTCTTCCTGATGCTGCTGGCCATCGTCTGCGCGAATGTCGCGACGCTCGTCTTCGCCCGATCCGCGACGCGCGGCTGGGAGATTGCGGTCCGCAACGCGCTCGGCGCCAGCCGAAGCCGCATCGTGATGCAGTTGTTCGCCGAGGCGCTCGTCCTGACCGCTCTCGCCGCCATCGTCGGACTGGCGATCGCGAAGGTGGCGCTGCGGGTCGGGTTGGACCTGATCGGACCGGACACGCTGCCGTTCTGGATCACGGACAGCCTGTCGTGGGCGACGCTGGCCTACACCGGCGTGCTGACGCTGTTCGGCGCCGCCATCGTGGGCATCCTGCCCGCGCTGCGGGTGACGAGGGTCGGCGTGCAGGAGGCGCTCCGCAGCGAGAGCGGCGCGCAATCGACGCTGCGGTTCGGGTGGTTCTGGACCGCGGTGATCGTCGCGCAGGTCGCCATCACCGTCGCGTTCCTTCCGCTCGCCGGCGGCGGCGTGTTCGAGTCCAACCGGTTCCATCAGCGCGCGGAAGGCATCCACGCGGACCGATATCTGACCGCGAGCGTCGACATCGACCGTGAGGATCACGGAGACGATGCGGCGTTTGCGTCGCGCGCGCGTCTCAGCTTCGACGCGCTGAGAGAGCGGCTGCTCGCCGAACCGGCCGTCGAGCAGGTGACATTTGCCGATCGGCTTCCGGTCATGGACCAGTTCAAGTACCTGATCGAGCTCGAGCCGCCGGGCGGCGGCGCGCAGGCCCCGCAGGCCCGGACGACGATCGTTCGGATGTCCGAGGGCTTCTTCGCCACCTTCGGCACGTCGGTCATCGCCGGCCGCGGCTTCGGGCCCGTCGATTTCGAACGCGGCAACGTGCTGGTCGTCAATCAGTCGTTCGCGCACTACGTGTTCGGCGACCGCAACCCGATCGGCCGGCGGGTCCGCATCCTCGGCGGCGAGATCGACAGTCTGGCCGGCGACCAGTGGTACGAGATCGTCGGCATGGTCAGGGATTTCGGCTGGCAGCTGCCACGGCCGGAAGAGCAGTCCGCGATGTATCTGCCGCGTCTGCCCACGAACGGCGCCGGCAATCTCGCCGTGCGCGTGCGCGACGCCGGCGCGTTTGCCGACCGCCTTCGCGCGATTGCGCTCGGCGTCGATCCAACCATCCGGCTGACCGACGTGCAGCCGCTCACGGACGTCGGCGGCGGCGAAGCGAAGATGAACTGGACGCTGACCTGGGTCGCGTGGCTGATCTCCGGCGTCGTGCTGCTGCTGTCCGCCACCGGGATTCACGCGCTGATGTCGTTCACCGTCGCGCGGCGGACGCGCGAGATCGGCATCCGCGTCGCGCTCGGCGCGCGGCCGGGGCGCATCGTCTCCGGCATCTTCTCGCGGGCGTTCCTGCAGATCGGCGCGGGTGTGCTCGTCGGCACGGGCCTGGCGTCGTTGTGGGGACTCGGATCGCTGCGCGAGGTGCTGCTGCTGCTCGCCGCGGACGGCATCATGCTGGCCGTCGGGCTGACCGCGTGCGCGCTGCCGCTGCGGCGCGCGCTCCGGATCAACCCGACGGAGGCACTGAGAGCGGAGGCGTGAGCGCTTACTTCATCGCGACGCCGTGAGGCCGGGCCGGCCCGGTCGCAAAGGCCGTGTCGAAGTCCAGGTCGAAGCGCTCGTCGAGGGTGAGGTCGTGCCGGCCAACCTTGATCACCCGCACGCGGTGATCCCCCTCGAAGTGGACCTTCCCGAAGTCGTCCTCGTTCAGGAAATAGTCGCTGACCACCAGGCGCTCGTCGTCGTCGGTCAGCGCGATCATGTGCGGGCCCGCATTCACGCCGAGATTCACGATGCCGGACTGCACGGGATGCTCGGGGTCGGTGACGTCGAGCATGCCAACCTGTCCCGCCTGAAAGAGCCCGAAGATCAACCGATCCCCGGACCGCGGCATCGCCATGAGCTGCGTCATTCCGCCGCGGACCGGAACGTCGATGTGCGGCTGGATCGTGGCGCAGTCGAAGACGGCGTGGGCCGTGCCGTTGATCGTGTCGACGAGATACACGAAGCCGTCGAACATCCCCGCCGTGTACGCGCGGCCAAGCGGATCTTTCGGAATCAGCTTGACGTCCATGGTGCCGAGTGCGGTGGGAATCTCGATCGTGCGCACGATCTCGCGGTTCTGAAGATCCCACACGCGGATGATCCCGCGCAGCAGCGGATCGCCCGGGACGATGTTCAGGGAGCTCGCGGGCATCATGAAGTCGGACGTCACCATCAGGTTGAGGTCCGGGCGCGCGGAGATGCCGTGCGGGTTGAAATCATGCGGCGGAGGATTGTCGGGCCACTCACCGACGAGCTGGAGGTTGCGATCGAACTCGGCCACCCGGCCGGGCGTGCCGCCGGTGTGCGAGCCCATCTGCGTGACAAGAAAGCCGCCGCCGTCCAACGGCAGGAAGTCGTCCGTGATGTTCGACAGCGTGCCGGTGGTCGAGAACATGAACTTCGGGTGGCGCGCGTTCGAGACATCGAAGAAGAAGATGCTGTTCTGGCCGCGGAGGAGCGCCAGCAGCCCGCCACAGGCCAGGATGTTCTGGTCGGCGGAGAGATGACAGTGGTGCGGCTCGTTGCCGGCGCCGCCCGGTCCCGGAATGGGGACCGTTCGAAGGACCTTGCCGTAGTTGCTGGAGTGTTCGTTGAAATCGATGACCGCCAGGAAGTCCGGTGCGACGCGGGCCTGGTCGCCCGCCCAGACGTACAGCGTCTTCGCGGCCTTGTCGTTGTCGGGCGATTCGCCGGACGGAAGGCCGGCGAGCAGGGGGACGAGTGCGGCGGCCGCGCACAGGGTCACGACGGTGCGCGGTTTCTGAGCGACGTGCATGGGGCTCCTTTCTTCAGTGAAGGGCCCCATACATAGGCGTGGTCGACGGCGCGATCAATGCCCGGACGATTCCCTCGTGGTGAAATGTTGATTCCCCGGCCGATCGGCGGTCGTTTGCCGCGCTAACGCAGGCCGACCTGGTGCACCAGTTTCTGAAATCGAGGGTCGTCGCGCAGAAGGTCGAAGTCCGGCTCGACGTTCAGGCTGACGAGGTTGGAGCACCGTCGCTGAGCGCACGCGTCGAGGAGCCGCAAGGCTTCGTCGCGCTCGCCAATCTGCGCATAGCAGCGGGCGGCCGTGGCGAGGAACCCGCCCTTCGCGAATCGTTCGGCGCTTTCGCGCATGAGTGCATCGAACCCGTCGTGTTGGTACGTGCGCCCGATGATTGGCGCGCGTTCGGGGGACGCGGCCTCGCGAAGCGCGACCGCCTCGTCGAAGCGTCCCGCGTGGCGGAGCGCGCCTTCGAGCCAGAAGAGCGCGACGCCAAATGCCCGATCCAGCTCGAGCGTGTTCCGGCCCTGCGCGATGGCCTCGTCGTACCGGCGCGCCCAGTACAGCCCCCGCGTCAGGTTGGCGTTCACGATCAGCGACAGCGGATCGAGCCCCCGTGCGCGCTGGTGCTCGGCAATTGCCTCGTCGTGGCGGCCGAGCAGCGACAGATAGCCCGCGTGCCAGTTCCGGCCCAGCGCACTCTGCGGATTCAGCTCGAGTCCGCGGCGGAATTCCCGCTCCGCTCCGGCCCAGTCCCAGTCGTACCATGTATGCGCCGTCGCGAGCGCGTAATGGGCGCTGGCGAGCGATTCGTCGAGCTGCAGCGCCGCGACCGCCGCCGCCTTGCCGCGTGTGAAGGCCTCATCGGTCGGGATCGCGCCGTACGCGCCGGCGACGAGGTACGTTTCAGCGAGACCGGAGTGCGCCGGCGCGAATCGCGGGTCGATCGCGAGCGCCTCGTTGAAGTCCTTGATGGCTTCCTGCCATCCGGCGCTCGTGTACTTGTAGAAGGCATATCGCCCCTTCAGGTACAGCCCGTACGCTTCGGGGTTCACCAGAGGCGTCCGATCGATGGGCTTCAGGAAGATATCGATCTGCCGCGCGATGTCCGTCGCAAGCGCGCGCTGAAGGGCGAGGATCTCCCGGACGTCGCGTTCGTACGCGTCCGCCCACAGGTGCATGTCGGTCGAGACCTGGATCAGCTGCGCCGTGACGCGCACGCGCCCGGCGTCGTGCGTCACGGTGCCTTCCACGACCGCGTCGACGTTCAGTTCGCGCCCGATCTCCTTGATGGTCTTCTTCGTCCCGCGGTACTGGATGGTGGAGGTGCGCGACGTGACGCGGACCCCACCCGATTTCGCGAGGTCGGTGATCAGGGCATCGGTCAGGCCGTCGGCGAAGTACTGCTCGCCGGCATCGGGCGAGAGATTCTCCAATGGGATGACGGCGATTGCGGAGATGCGCGCGGGGGTGTTGCGAGGCGACGTCCAGCGCCACGCGATCGCGCCGGCCGCGAGCGCGGCGACGATCGCCGCGCCGGCCAGCACATGAATCATCGGGCGACGGTGAATCGGCGGCGGTGCCGGCGTCGGCGAATGTGGTTCGATCTCGCCACCGATCACGGGCGCGATGAAGCGGTACCCGCGCCGCGGCAGCGTTTCGATGAAGCGCGGGTGCTCCGCCGAATCACCGAGCGCGTCTCTGAGATGGTTGACGACCTTGTTCAGGCCCCGGTCGAAGTCCACGAAGGTGCCGGCCGGCCACAACCGTCCGGCCAGTTCTTCGCGCGTGATCAGCGTCTGTGGCTGCTCGAGCAGCGCGAGCAGGAGTTGGAAGGATTGATCGCGGAGGGGTTTGCGAATCCCGGCTTCCGTCAGCTCGCCCGTGCGGGCGTCGGCGGTGAAGCGTCCGAAGTGGTAGAGGCGCGGCGACCGGACGACGTTGCCCATGTGGCCTTCCCACCCTGCCGGCAGAGTCGTCAGTCTATCATCATCCCTTCCAGCACCCGCTTCGTCCGCGTGAGCGCGCCCTCCATGCCCTTCTTCACCTCACGCCGCACGCGGTGGCGGACGAACAGGCCGGTGAATCCGCTCAACCCGTCGGAGCGGCTCCGGTTGACGCTCAGGAACCAGAAGCCCGGGCCGCGCGACGGATCGGGGACGAGGACGCGGACTTCCAGCGCGGTCCAGAAGTAGTGCGTGGCGTAGATCATCTTCGACGCCACGACCGTCTCGTCCGCCGTTTCCCTGACCATCAAATGGCTGATGCGAATCGTCGGCTTCAGCCCGAACTCCGTTTCCTGCCAGTAGAGCAACGACGTCGCGCCCGGAAGCGTCACGCGCGGATACTCGAGCAGGTACCGCCGCACGTCCGTCATGTGCGTGCTCAGCTCCGGCATCTGATCGACCATCGTCTGGAATTCCCGCGCGGCGACCGTCGGACGCGCGGTGTCGCGGTACACGGCGAGCGCGTCGTTGCCCCGCCGCAGGTAACTCGACACGTACTCGAACACAACCTGCCGCATCAGCGCGTTCGCCTCCCGCTGTGCGTCGGGGCCGTCCCAGTCGATCCCGTTGTGAAAACGCTCGAGCGCCGACTCGCCGAGCTGTATCTCGCAGTCACCGACGCGGCACGCGCGCAGATCGTCCAGATCCTCGTCCGGAAGCCGGAGCGCCGCGAAATCCGTCAGCGCGGGCGGGTTGCTGATCCGTTTGGTGATCTTGAACCGGCCGCCGTGCTCGAACCGTTCGATGTCCTGAATCGCCGCGACGTAGCGGTGAATGGGCGCCGCGATCCAGATGGCGCCGAACACGGCGACCTCCTTGCTCGCGTCCGAGTCGAGCATCCTGGTGATCGGCGTCCCGTTGATGAGCGCCTCGCGGTCCTTCGTCGTGGCGGACACGGCCGTCAGGTAGTTCTCCAGCCGCGTTGGCAGCGACGAACTCGCGCGCGGGGCGATCGTTTCAGGCGTCACGGCGAGCGCCAGCACCAGCGGCAACAGAACCCACCTCATGCGGTGACCATGATACGGCCTGAATCCTTTTTCGCCGCCGGGCACTCTCGATAAAGAGGGAGGTTTCATGGCCGTCGTCAATGTCACTGGGGATACGTTCGAGCGCACGATTGCATCGGGGATGGTCCTGCTCGACTTCTGGGCCTCGTGGTGCGGGCCCTGCCGCATGTTCGGCCCGATCTTCGAAGAGGCATCGGGCCGTCATCCGGATGTCACGTTCGGCAAGGTCGACACCGAGGCCGAGTCCGAGCTGGCGGGCGCGCTGGGGATCCGCTCGATTCCGACGCTGATGATCTTCCGCGACGGTGTGCTGCTGGCCTCCGAATCGGGCGTGCTGCCCGCGGACGTCCTCGACGCGGCGATTGCCGAAGTGCGCGCCCTCGACATGGAGGCCGTTCGGCGCACGATTGCCGAGCGGCTCGCGACGCAGAAGTCCGCCTGACAGGACCCATCGTGGAAAACGTCCTCACGCTTCTGGCGTTCATCGTCCTTTGGGTGGTGCTGCAGGCATGGATTCTGCCGCGCTTCGGCGTTCCGACCTGAGCGGCGCCGGCACCGCGCCGGTCGGCGCGCACGTCGGCGAAGGACGGCACGAACGAGTCCCGCTGCTAGCCGTCAAGGAACCACCATGGAAGAAACACGATACGGTCTGCGCGTCGATCTGAACGAGCCGTACGCCCGCGCGCTGGAGCGCGCGACGGACGCGCTGCGCGCCGAGGGCTTCGGCGTGCTCACGCGCATCGACGTGCATCAGACGCTCAAGGAGAAGCTGGACCGCGACTTCCGGGAGTACACGATTCTCGGCGCGTGCAACCCCACGCTCGCCGATCGCGCGCTTCGCACGGAGCTCGAAGTCGGGCTGCTGCTGCCGTGCAACGTCATCGTCTACGAACGAGAACCGGGGACTGCATCGGTCGCGGCCATGGCGCCGCTGCCCGCCATGGGCATCGTCGGCAATTCCGCGCTCGTCGACGTCGCACGCGACGCGGACGCGCGGCTTCGGCGCGCGCTGGAGCGTCTCGAAGCCACGAACCGTTCATAATGGACGGGTGGACTTCGAGCGGCTGGCGGCCGCGCACAAGGATGCCGTCTACCGCCAGTTGATTCGGACGTGCGGCAACCGGGAGGACGCGGAGGATGCGCTCGTCGAGGCGCTGCTGCGCGCGTATCGCCATCTCGATCAGCTGCGCGAAGACGACGCGTTCCGCGCGTGGCTGGCGCAGATCGGCCGCCGCGTGTGCTGGCATCTGAAGGCGCGCGACGCGCTCGTCCCGGTCATTCAGCTCTCCGCGCTCGAGGACCGCGGCGAAGGCCTCGTCGATCCGGCGCCTGCGCCCGATGCGGCCCTCGCGAAGCAGCGGCTGCGCGACCTGCTGCAGCAGGCGGTCGACGAACTCGACCCGGCGCACCGGGCGGTCTACGAGCTTCGCGATCTGGAAGGCTATTCCGGGCGCGAGACCGCCGAGCGACTCGGCATCTCCATCGCCGCGCAGAAGTCGCGGCTCCACCGCGCGCGAACGCAGGTGCGCGCCGCGCTCGACCGGCAGCTGGCCGGTTCAGGCCATGAAGCTTTCCGTACTGGCGCTCGACTACGACGGGACGATCGCGCGCGGTGACGCGCTCGACCCCGGCGTCCGCACTGCGATCGCCGCCGCGCGGACGCGCGGCGTGACCGTGCTGCTCGTGACGGGGCGCCTCCTCGGCGACCTCCGGCGCGTCACGGGCGGGCTGCACTTCGTGGATGCCGTCGTCGCGGAAAACGGCGCCGTCCTGCACTATCCCGACAGCGGCTACACGCGGATGCTTGCGCCGGCGGTGTCCGCCGCGCTGGTCGCGGAACTCGAACGTATCGGTCTTCCATTCGGCGCGGGAGAATGCCTGGTCGACGCCGACGCGCGCGAGGCGCCGCGCCTGCTCGACGCGATCCGGCGTCTCGAGTTGCCGCTCGTGCTCGTGTTCAATGGCGGCCGCGTGATGGTGCTGCCGCAGGGGGTCAGCAAGGCGACGGGCCTGCAGGCCGCGCTGGCGACGCTCCGTCTGTCCCCGCGGAACTGCGTCGCGATCGGCGACGCCGAGAACGATCATGAGCTGCTGCGCGCGGCGGAAGTCGGCGTGGCCGTCGAATGGGGAAGCGCCGCTCTGACGCGCGCGGCGGACATCGTCGTCCGCGGGTCCGGCCCGTGGGCGGTTGCCTCCTTCCTCGATCCCATCGTCAGGTCGGGCCGTCTTCCCGTGCCGGACCGATCGCGGCGAAGCCTGCTGCTCGGCTACACCGAAGACGGGCGGGAGTTCTCGCTCGCGATACGCGGCCGCAACGTGCTCATCACGGGGGACGCCAAGACCGGGAAGTCGTGGGTCGCCGGCCTGCTCGCCGAGCAGCTGATCCTGAACGGCTATTGCCTGGCCATCATCGATCCGGAGGGAGACTACCGCGCGCTGGAGGCGCTGCCCGGCGTCACGATGCTCGGCGGCGACGATCCGCCGCCGACGCTGCGCGAGCTGAGCCGCGCGCTTCGCTACCCTGACCGCAGCGTCGTGATCGATCTGTCGAAGCGCGCGCACGAGCAGAAGGTCCAGCGCGTGCGCGCGCTGCTGCCCGCGCTGAACGCGCTGCGGCGCCGCACCGGCCTGCCGCACCGCATCGTCATCGACGAAGCGCACTACTACCTGCACGGCGCGGACGCGCTGCAACTCCTCGATCTGGAGGAGAACGGCTATTCGCTCGTGACCTACTGGGCATCGCGCCTGCCGAAGTCGTTTCTCGACGCGATCGACGTGATGATCGTGACCTCGGCGACGAACCAGGCGGAAGTGGACGCGCTTCGCGAGTGCTGCGCGATGGGGGACGCGGATCCTGAACAGTGGTCCCTGCTGACTCGGCTCGGGCCCACGCAGGCGGTCGCGCTGCCGGTGACGGAGGAAGCCCAAGGCGCGCTGCGGCTGTTCCGCGTGGGGCGCCGCCTCACCCCGCACGTCCGGCATCGCGAGAAGTACGTGGACGTCCCCGTCGCCGAATACCAGGCATTCGTCTTCAGCGTCAACGGGCGCGCGCCGTTCCGGCGGATCCGGACGCTGCGGGAGTTCGTCGCCGCGCTCGACGGGATGCCCGCCGGCGAGCCGGAGCCGTACGTGCGGCGCGGCGACTTCTCCCGCTGGATTGGCGACGTGTTCGGCGACCGCGTGCTCGCCGCCGAGCTGCGCGCGCTGGAAGACCGTCACCGCCAAACGCCGCTTGCCGAAACGATCCCGGACATCGCCGCGGCTATCCGTGCGCGCTACGAACTCGGCGACGATCACGGGTGTTCCTGATCGCAAGCTCAGGCGCGGACACGGCCCCGCCCCTTGCGTCCCGCTCTTTCTCCATATAATTTCAATCCGCCGAGCGCTAACGACATCGCGATCCCAAGATGCCGGACCATACACCCTCGGCGACGTGGCTCGCGGGCGGCGGCGAGATGGGCGTGTTGATTCGGTCCCATCCCTGGGCCGACACCTCCCTGGGACCTCCCGAGAGCTGGCCGCAAAGCCTGCGCAGCGCGGTGAGCATCCTGCTGCCGTCGAAGGCGCAGATCGTCCTGTTCTGGGGGCCCGAGCTCGTCGCGATCTACAACGACGCGTACACGCCGACGATGGGGACGAAGCATCCGCGGGCGCTCGGACGTCCCGCGCGCGAGTGCTTCAGCGAGACGTGGGAGGTGCTTGGTCCGCTGTTCGAAGGCGTGCTCCGGACCGGCGAAGCGTTTGCCGCGACGGAGTATCCGTTCTTTCTCAACCGACAGGGATTTCTCGAAGAGACCTATTACGACGTGTCGTACGACCCCGTCCGCATCGAGGACGGCAGCGTCGGCGGCATCTTCTGTATCGTCAGCGATCAGACCGGCCGCGTGGTCGGCGAGCGGCGCCTCCGCACCCTGCGTGAGCTCGGCACGCGGACCGCGGACGCCAGAAGCGCGGCGGAGGTCTGCCGCCATGCCGCGGCGGTGCTCGCCGGGGATCCGAAGGATTGTCCGTTCGCCGTGATGGTCCTGTTCGACGCACCGGACGAGCTCGTCTCCGTGGCCGGGGTCGAGCGTACCGCGGTGGCTCCGCTCGATCGCTGGCTCGACGATGAGGTGATCGGCGGCGTCCGCGACGGCCGCATCGCGGAAGCGGACGCTGCCGCCTTCGTCGATCGTGCGCCGGAGATTGCGGGCGACCGCGTCCTCGTTCTGCCGATCTCCAGCGGGACGCAGATCGTGGGGGCGCTCGTCGCCGGTCTGAGCCGGCATCTCCGCCTGTCGGCGGACTATCGCGACTTCTTCGAC
>DASSOM010000085.1:0-5623 GCA_035700625.1 Vicinamibacterales bacterium | reverse complement strand
CTTCGGCGGCCCGCGTCCGGGCGGATTCGGTCCGCGTCCGGCCGGCCCCGGCGGGCCGCGCCCCGGCGGCTTCGGTCCGCGTCCCGGCGGCTTCGCGCCGCGCCCCGGCGAAGCGCCGGCCGGCCGCAGCCGCAACTTCGGTCCCGACGCCCCTCCGAAGGGGAAACGCAAGACGCACAAGGATCGCTCCGACCGCGGGCCGCGCGGCCCGATCAAGGAGCGTCCGGTGGGACGTCTCTACGATGTCGATGAGGACTGGCGCGCAGCCGACGCCACCGATGACGATCTCGACATCGACAACATCGCCACGAGCCAGAGCGAGCCGGACGACGGCAGCGACGAGGAATGATGGCAGCCGGTCAGGGCTGAAGCCCTGACCCACACGCGTTGTCGTCCCGGCACTGTCGCGTATTGTGGGTCAGCCCTTTACGGGCTGACATCACGACCCGCCCAGCAGGACTTCCACCGCCTTCTGCAGTTGTGAATCGACCGGCCCGTAGGATTCGCCGATGGGCCGCTTCACTTCCACATCCACCGGACGCGGGTGCATCTCCATCGGCGCCCCCGTGCGATCGGTGATGCGCATCCGCGGCAGACGCAGCCGCGTGCCGTCCATCAATCGCGCGTCCCACGTGTAGATGATCCAGCCCGCGGTCGGTTCGCCGACGACCTTGCCGAGCTTCAGCGTCCGGTAGCCCTCGGTGAAATCTTCCGCGTCCGACAGCGAATGCTGGTTCGTGACGAGCACGGTCGGTTTCTCCAGCGCGCGCTGGCCGAGCATCGAGCGCGCGGGGGACGTCGGCAGCCCGCGACGCGTCATGTTCAGGTACGGACGCCGTGCGAGCACGTCGATCGCGTAGACGTTGACGAACCCGCCGTTGTTGTTGCGGACGTCGATCACCACGCCGTCGCGCGCCATGTTCTCGGCGTCGAGATCGACGTAGAGCCGCGCGAGCGAATCGGCGGACATGTCCGGCATGTGGACGTAGCCGATCCGCCCGTTCGACAGACGATCGACGTACGCCCGGCGGCTGGCGACCCACGCGCGATACCGCAGCCCCTTCTCGGTGGCCTGCGTCACCGGCCGGACGGCGACCTCCTTCGCGTCGCGCCCCGCCGCGTCATGTGCGACCCGCAGGACGACCCGGCGGTTGACGGTGTGATCCAGCCGCTCGTCCAGGTTCGTCCGCGCCGTCAGCGGGTCGCCGTCAATCGCAAGCAGGTAGTCGCCCGGCGCAATCGCCTGCGTGACCGCCGCTGGCCCGAGCGGCAGCACCTCCGTCACCTTGAAGCGGCCGGACGCTTCGTACTCCGCGCGGTCGAACGCGAGCCCCAGATGACCGACGCCGGCGGCCGGGCCATCCTCCGGGCGCGGAGCGGAGATCCCCGAATGCGACCCGTTCAGCTCGCCGATCATCAGGCTCGCAATCCGGCGCATCTCGTCCATCGTGCCGGCGCCGGCGACGTACGGCGCGACGCGATCGCGCGCCGCCGTCCAGTCGATGCCGTTGAACTGCGGGTCGAAGAAGTTGTCGCGCAGCAGCCGCCACGCTTCGTGGAAGATCTCGCGCTTCTCGGCCTGGAAATCGACGTCCAGTTCCGCGGTGACCGTAATCGTACGCGGCTCTCCCTTGTCGAGCGTCAGCGCGTGCACGCGGCCGGCGTCGAGGTAGTAGATCTGCTTGCCGTCCGGCGTGAACGCGACGTCCGCCTTGCCGCCGCGCGTGGCCGTGAGCTGCCTGGCCACCGGCCGCTCGCGCGCCAGCTCGTCGAGCGACCACGAATAGAGATTCTGCTCGCCGCCGCTCCCCGCAATCATGACGACCGTCTTGCCGTCCGGACTGAGGAACGGCTCTCGCGCGTCCAGCCCGGTGGGCAGCAGCGACAACCGTTCGCGGATGTCGTCGAAGACGATCCTCACCGGCTTCACCGGTGCGGCGTCCGCCGGTTTCTCCTCGGCGGCGGCCGCCGGAGGCGCCGCATCCGCCGGTGTCCGCGGCGGGCGCGCCGGGACGTTTTCCTCGTCGAACAGATCGCGGAATTGATCCTCCCGGAACTTCGGCGTGCGGAGCACGAGGTCGACGCGCGCGATCTGACCCGGCTCGGTCCGCTGTCCCGTGTCGAAGACGAGGAACGTCCCGTCGTGGCTCCAGTCGATGCCCGTGGCGTTGCCATTCGCGAGGAAGCTGACCGGCCGCGCCTCACCGCCCGTCGTCGGGACGACGTTGACGTTCGTGAAGCCGCGGGCGCCGGTCACGAAGTAGGCGATCCAGCGCCCGTCCGGCGACCACGTGAACGGGTGCCCGGGAAAGACGGGATCCGTCAGAAAGCCCTTCGCGAGCACGCGATCCTGGCGGCCGTCGATCTGCAGGACGTGCAGCTCGCGCCCGTCGCGCATGAACGCCACGGCCTTGCCGTCCGGTGAGAAGCGCGGCATGCCGTCCGCCGCGGCGGTGTCGGTCAGCCGCGTTTCGATCTCGTGAGTGAAGTCGTACAGAAAGATGTGCGCCGCGCCGTCGCGATCGGAACTGTAGACGATGCGGCGGCTGTCGGGCGCCCACGCGACGGAAGATTCGTCGGCCGGCGTGCTGGTGACCCGCGCGGCGTCGCCGCCGTCCTTCGCGGACGCGGCGAAGATGTCACCGTGCGCGGCAAAAGCGATCTTGCGGCCGTCCGGCGACAGCGCGAGATCCGAGAAGCGGCTCGTGAGACGCAGGTGCTCCGTGTCCGGTCCAGCCGGCGCACCGACGCGGGTGATCCGCACTTCCGCGGCGCGTCCCGACGCGACGTCGAGCGCCCAGACGCCGAATCCGCGCTCGAACACGATCGTGCGCCCGCTGGCATCGATCGACGGCCACAGCAGCCGTCCATCCGTGAACTGCGTGACCGGGCGCGCCGCCGCTCCCGCTTCCGTGCCGATGCGCCAGACGTTCTCCGCGCCGCTGCGATCCGACACGAAGAACAGCGACCGGCCGTCGGCGGCCCACATCGGCCACATCTCTTTCGCGCCGCCGTTCGTAATCGCGCGCCACGCCGACGGCGTGTCGCCCGCCGTCAGGTCGCGCAGCCAGATCTCCGCCTCGTCGATGTGGCTGTGCCCGCGGCGCCACCACTGCGACGCGGCAATCCCGCGCGCGCTGATCGCGAGCGTCCGGCCGTCGGGCGCGGGCGACGAGAAGTACTCGCTCGCGTAGCGATCGCCGCTCACCTTCATCGGCGTGCCACCAGCGGCGGCCACGCGGAACACGTCGTTCATGCCGCTGATGTCGCGGCCGGACGAAAAGAAGTAGATCCACTTGCCGTCGCGCGACCACCCGTCCACCTGGTCGGCACCGTCGTCCCATGTCAACCGGCGCACGTCACCGGTGGCAAACGTCAGCACGTAGATGTCGCCGCCGCCGGTACGCGTCGAGACGAACGCGAGCTGCGTCCCGTCGGGCGAATAGACCGGACGCCGATCGTCGGCCGGATTGGAGATGAGCAGGCGGGCCTGGCCGCCGGCCGCGGGGACCGTCCAGATGTCCCCGCCGGATGCGAACGCAATCTCGTCCCCCTTCGGCGAGATCGCGGGCTCGGCGTAGGCGGGCCGCGCCGCGGGTTCGGGCGCGCCCTGGCCGGCGACGGGGGGAAGACACACGGCGGCGACCGACACGAGCAGCAGACACACGGCGCGGCGCGACATCAACGAGGCCTCCAGTGCGCGCATCATAGATCGACGCGAGCAGACTGTGGGGCAACCCGGCTGCTATACTCCGGCCAACTGGAGGCGCCATGGAAACGCACGTGAAAGTGCTCGGCGTTCTATACATCGTGCTGGGTGCGTTCGGCATCCTCGGCGCGATCGTGATCTTCCTCGGCGCAGGGGCTGCGGCGGGAATCGTCGGCACCCAGGCGGATCCCGGAGACGCCGCGATCGCCGTTCCGATCATCGGGGCCGCCGGAACGCTCGTGGCGGCGTTCCTCGCCGCGCTCGCGGTGCCCGGGATCATCGCCGGCGCCGGGCTCATCCGGTTCCGCCCGTGGGCGCGCATCCTCGGCATCGTCCTGTCGATCCTCAACCTGATCCAGATCCCGTTCGGAACGGCGATCGGCATCTACGGCCTGTGGGTGCTGCTCAACAGCAGCACGGAGCCGCTGTTTCGCGGCGCCGCGACGCTGCCGAGCACGACGACCTGATCCGCGCACACGTCTTGCACGCGCTTTCGGCGGATGAACGACGCTGAAAGTGCCTCTGCCGCTTCGCCCGTGGCGGCCCACAACTGGCAGAGTTTCGAATGGCGCATGCGGCGCCGCCGTGCCGATCGCTGTCTGGCGGTCGCTCAGCAGGCGCTGCGCGACGGACGTCCGCAGGACGCGCGCGCGGCGCTGGATGAAGCGGTGCGGCTCGTCCCCGATTTGAGCGGCGCGGACGCCGTCGCGCGGCGTCTCGCCGGCGCGCCGGCCGCGCGGCACGCGCGCGGACGCTGGGCGGCCGCCGCCGCGGTGGTGATCACCGCCGCCGGCCTCGCGATCGCGATCCGCGGCAACTGGTGGAGCGCGTTTGAATTCCAGACGCGCGCACGGGAAAGTGCCGCAAATGCCAGAGCCGGTGCGCCCGCGCGGCCGTCGGCGCCGCCCGCGTCGGTACGGATTGAAACCGAACGGGTCAATCCCAAGGTGACGCTCGACTCGGAGCCCGGCGCGCCCCCAGCGGAGCCACCCGCGGCACTCCCCGACCGGCGCGTTCTCGAGGCACGCGCCGCGACGGATGACGCGGCGCCGGCGCCGCCGGTCGCCACCACCTCGCGCCCGGAGCCGAAGCCCCGGCCGCAGCCGGCCGCACCGCCGGTCACGGCGTCAGCGCAACCGAAGCCGCAACCACCGCTGCCGACACCCTCGCGCGACGTGACGTTCGTCGCGCGCGCCGAACCGTCGAGCGTCCCGTCCGACGCGCCGCTCGTGACGCCGCCGAAACCGGAGCGCGCGCCGGACCTGCCGCCCCCTGCGCCGGCTGTGACCACGTCCGCACCGGCGACGACGGCATCAGCGGCTTCGGCGCCGGAGACCTCGCGCAAGGGCAGTCCCGCAGACGAAGAAGAAGCCATCCGTGCGGTGCTGAGCCGCTACGCCGCCGCCTACAGCATGCTCGACGCGTCCGCCGCCCGCGCCGTGTGGCCCGCCGTGGATGAACGCGCGCTCGCGCGCGCCTTCGACAGTCTCACCTCACAGCAGGTATCCCTGTCGTCCTGCGACATCGCGCTCGTCGACGCGTACGCCGCGCACGCCAACTGTTCGGGGACGACGACATGGGAGCCGAAGGTGGGCCGCGGCCCGAAATCGCAGCCCCACCGCTGGTCGTTCCAGCTCGCCCGGGACGGCAGCCGCTGGGCGATCGTCGACGCGACAGTAAAGTGAAAGCTGCCAGCTGCCAGCCTCCAGCTTTTAAGAGGAGGACCGTCATCCTCTTAAGCTGGCAGCTGGAAGCTGAAGGCTGGAAGCTTCTTTTTCAGAACAGGTAATCCAGCGAGACCGTCGGCGTGATTGGGGCCGTTAGGCCGCCCGAGCTGGTGGGCCATGCGACGTGGCCGCCGAGCACGAAGGTCGAACCCACGTTCCACTTCAGGCCGGCCACCACGGTCGAGAG
>DASSOM010000084.1:0-5955 GCA_035700625.1 Vicinamibacterales bacterium | reverse complement strand
GTGGCGAGCCGCGGTGCTGGCGTGGGTCCCCTGGGCGCTGATCCGAGTCGCGAGTTTCGTCGTGCTCGGCGTCGTGCTCGGCGCGCCCCTGCTCGCGCGCTTGTTCCGTTTTTCGTACCGGCTGCGGGACGAATGGCGGTGGATCGCGCTGGCGCTCGCCGGACTTGCGGCCGACGCGCTGCTGAAGTGGCTGCTCGCGCCGTCGTGGCGGCTGCTGATCCGGGGCGCGACGGGCTGGTGAGGATCTCACGCCAAGGAGCCCAGGGATCTCACGCCAAGGAGCCAAGGAGCTAAGGGATCTCACGCCAAGGAGCCAAGCAGCTAGGGGATCTCACGCCAAGGAGCCAAGCAGCTAGGGGATCTCACGCCAAGGAGCCAAGCAGCTAAGGGATCTCACACCAGGGAGCCACGGGATCTCACGCCAAGGAGCCAAGCAGCTAGGGGATCTCACGCCACGGCGGCGCGGACGGGCTGCAGGGGGCGGTAAAATCGATGTGTGACCCACCAGAAGTGTCTTGCCATCCTCGTGGGTGGCGGGCCCGCGCCCGGGATCAACAGCGTCATCAGCGCGGCGACGATCCGGGCGCGGCTCGAGAGTGTCGACGTCATCGGTTTGCGTGACGGGTTCGAGTGGATCATGCAGGGCAACGTCGACCACGTGACGCCGCTCACGATCGACGAGGTCAGCCGCATTCACTTCCGCGGCGGCTCGCACATCGGCATCTCGCGCGCGAACCCGACCACCGATCCCGAGTACCTCGAGAACGTCGTCATTTCACTGCTGCGGCTGAACGTGTCGATGCTCATCACGATCGGCGGCGACGACACGGCGTATTCGGCGATGAAGGTGGAACAGAAGGCGGCCGGCCGCATGCAGGTCGTGCACGTGCCGAAGACGATTGACAACGATCTCGATCTGCCGCCGCACGTGGACACGTTCGGCTATCAGACTGCGCGGCACTACGGCGTCGAGATCATCAAGAACCTGATGGTGGACGCGCGGACGACCTCGCGCTGGTATTTCGTCATCGCGATGGGACGCAAGGCCGGCCACCTGGCGCTCGGCATCGGCAAGGCGGCGGGCGCGACGCTGACGCTCATCCCCGAGGAGTTCGCCGGCCGGCGCATCCGCCTGAAGACCGTGGTGGACGTGCTCGTCGGCGCGATCATCAAGCGCCTGTCGTACGGACGGCTCGACGGCGTCGCCATGATTGCCGAGGGGCTCGTCCTCGATCTCGATCCCGAGGACCTGGCGCAGCTCGAACAGGTCGAGCGCGACGCGCACGGGCACATCCGCATCGCCGAAGTGAACATCGGCGAAATCCTGAAGGCCGAAGTGCAGAAGCGCCTCGCGGGCTTCGGCATCCGGACGACGATCGCGGCCAAGAACATCGGGTACGAATTGCGCTGCGCCGACCCGGTTCCCTTCGACATGGAGTACACGCGCGACCTGGGCTATTGCGCGACGAAGTACCTGCTGTCGGGCGGCAACGCGGCCCTGATCTCGATGCAGGGCGGCCACTTCGTCCCCATCCCGTTCGACCAGATGATCGACGACCAGACGGGTCGCACGCGCATCCGGCTGGTCGACATCCACTCGACGCGCTACGCCATTGCGCGCAGGTATATGATCCGTCTGCGCCGGGACGACTTCGAGGACCCGCACGAACTGGCGAAGTTCGCGGCCACGGCGGGTCTGTCGCTCCAGGAGTTCCGCGACGAGTTCGAGCACCTGATTCAGCTCGAGCCCCGGCCGCTCGTCGTCGATCGCGAACAAGGCCTCGTCGAAGCACCGGAGAAGTCGTCATGATGCCCGTGCTGCTCGTCGCTGCCGCCCTCTCGTCGCCCGTCCCCCTCGTGCCGCAGGTCGAAAAGCAGGTGGTCGTCTCGATTACCGCGCCCGACCTCGACGGCGGCATCCTCTCCGAGATCACCTGGGACGGCGGCCTCCTGCTGCTGCAGGGCGTCGTCGTGAATCCCGACGGAACCATGTCCGGCCGGTACGTAGTGCTGCCGAGCGAGGGCGTGGAGCTGAAGCATCTGAAGGAACAGTCGGAGGCGTCCGCGAAGTACTGGACGCGCAAGTCGCAGCGACTCAGTCCGACGGGCATGGGGCGCATCACGAGCGGCGCTGACGCGTCGCTGCCGATGTACGGGGTCGGCAGCCTCGAACAGCGAATCAACCAGAGCGTCGAGATGGGCGGCATGCGCGAAAAGACGCAGCTGCTGCTGGGCCGTCTCGTCCTCCACGAACGCCATCAGCAGGAGCCGCCCTACGACGGCGAAGTCTGGGGCTGGTCGCCGGCGGAGCTGAACCGGATCGCGTACGTGGACGGCAAAGGCGATCTCTGGGTCGCGTCCGCGGACGGATCGCGGGCGCAGCGGCTGCTGAAGGGAGACTTCACGCTGCCCGCCTGGTCGGAGGACGGCGCGTCGATTGCCGTCGCCGAACGCAAGGACAACGGACGGCGCTGGGACATCACGCTCGTCCATCTTCCGGAGGCGCTGCGAACGCCGCCGCGGTAAATCGAACATGTCGGATGCCCCCAAGAGCGCGCTCGAACTCGTGATGGAACGGCTGCGAAAGAAGGATGCCGAAGCCGGCATCGAAGAGCGGCCGCTCACGGACGAACAGAAGGCCCAGATCGCCGACGCGCGCTCGATGTACGAGGCGCAGGTCGCGCAGCGCCGCATCATGCACCAGAGCAAGCTGCTCGCGACGCTCGATCCGGGCGAACGCGAGCTGCTCGAAGAAGAGTTCCGGCGCGATCTCGAACGCTTCGCCTCGGATCGCGACGCCCGCATCCGCCGGATCCGGGGCTGAGCGCACATCCGGTATCATCTGCCCCATGCGAATTCGATCATGCGTCCTGGTGGGGGCGCTCGTGTGCCCGCTCGCGCTCCTGACGACCGTCCACGCGCAGCCGCCGGACGAGGCGGCGATGTTCGCGCGGATCAAAGAGGAAGGGCTGCAGCGATCGACGGCGCCCGCAATGTTCGAGACGCTGACCGACGAGATCGGCCCGCGCCTGACCGGCTCCCCCGCGCACAAACGAGCCGCCGAATGGGCGCGCGATCGGCTGACCGCGATCGGGCTCGCCAACGCGCACCTCGAGCCGTGGAAGTTCGGCCGCGGCTGGGTCCTCGACCGGCTGGTCGTCGAGATGGTCGAACCGCGCTACATCCCGCTCATCGGCTACGCGGAAGCTTGGTCGCCGTCGACGTCCGGTGAGATTGTGGCGGCGCCCGTGTTCATCGGCGACAAATCGCCGGACGAGATCGCGGCGATGCGCGACCGCCTGACGGGGGCGATCGTCATGACGGCGCCGCAGGCCACCTTCCTCCGGGAGGATCGTCCACAGCCCACCGCGTCGGAGGCGCCGGTGCGCATCGGCGCGCCGCGCAACCCGGGTCCGCGGCGGAGCCGCGACGAGGCGCGCGCGATCGCACAGACGCTGCACGACGCGGGTGCGGCGGTGCTGGTCCGGACGAGCGCCGGGGAGCACGGCACGGTCTTCGTGCTCGGCCGGGACCAGGGTGAAGGCGCGTCGCCGTCCATCGTGCTGGCCGGCGAGCACTACAACTTGATCGCGCGCATGCTCGCCCGCAACATTCCGGTCAAGCTGCGGGTCAACGTTCAGGCGCATTTCGTCACGGACGACCCGAACACCTACAACGTCGTCGCGGAGCTGCCGGGGACCGATCCGGCGCTGAAGGACCAGGTCGTCATGATCGGCGCGCACCTCGATTCGTGGCACAGCGCGCAGGGAGCCTCCGACAACGCGGACGGCATCGCGTCGGCGATCGAGGCGCTGCGGATCCTGAAAGCGGTCGGCGCGCAGCCGCGCCGGACGATCCGGGTCGCGTTGTGGAGCGGCGAGGAAGAAGGACTGCTCGGATCGAAAGCGTACGTGCAGCAGCATCTCGAGGGAGACGCGAATCGCCCGGCGCGCGACCGGCTGTTCGTGTACTTCAACCTCGATCCGGGCACAGGGCCGATCTACGGCTGGTATCTCGAGGAGACGCCCGCGATCGCGCCGCTGTTCGATCGCTGGCTCGAGCCGCTGAAGGCGATCGGCGCGCGGCGCAACGTGATGCAGGGGATCGGCAGCACGGATCATCTCAGCTTCCGCGCCGCCGGCATCCCCGGCTTCAATCCGATCCAGGACTACACCAACTACGACACGCGCACGCACCACACGAACGTGGACACGTTCGAGCGCGTCCGCGAGGACGATCTGAAGGAGTGCGCCATCGTGCTGGCCTGGTTCGCCTGGCAGGCGGCCAACACGGACCAGGCGATCCCGAGACCGTGACCTCCGCGTGATCTCGACGGTGACCTCCGCCGCCCGGCGGCTCGCGCGCCCCGACGCGCTGGTCGGCGCCGGCATCCTGATCAGCCGCCTGGCGGGGCTGCTGCGGGTACGCGTGTTCGCGTACTACTTCGGCCTCGAATCGGATCCCGCCGACGCGTTCAACGCCGCCTTCAGGATCCCCAACCTGCTGCAGAATCTGTTCGGCGAAGGGGCGCTCTCCGGATCGTTCATCCCGGTCCACGCCGGACTGCGCGCGCGCGGCGACCACGCGGAGGCGGCGCAGACGGCGCGCACCGTGTTCGCGCTGCTCACGCTCACGATTGCGATCCTCGTCCTGATCGGTGTGCTGAGCGCCCCCTGGCTGGTCGATGCGATCGCGCCGGGATTCCACGGCGCGAAGCGGGAACTGACCGTCCGGCTCGTCCGCATCCTGTTCCCTGGCGCGGGACTGCTCGTCGCGTCCGCCTGGTGCCTCGGCGTCCTCAACAGCCACGGCAAGTTCCTGCTCTCCTACACCGCCCCCGTGGCGTGGAACGCTGCGATGATTGCGACGCTGGTCGCATTCGGCGGAACGTCGCTCGATCGCCTGGCCGTCGATCTGGCGTGGGGGTCGGTCGCCGGCAGCTTCCTGCAGTTCGCCGTCCAGGCGCCATTCGCGTGGCGGCTGACGCGCGGGGGCGGCAGCATCGGGCTCAGCGATCCGGTGCGGGAGACCGTGCGCAACTTTCTGCCCGTCCTCGTGAGCCGCGGCGCCGTACAGTTGACAGGCTACGTGGACGCAATGATCGCCAGCCTGCTGCCGACCGGCGCGGTGACCGGCCTCACCAACGCGCAGCTGCTCTACACGCTCCCGGTCAGCCTGTTCGGGATTGCCATCTCCGCCGCGGAACTGCCGGCCATGTCGGGGGACGCCGCGCGCGCCTCGTCGTTCGACACGCTGCGCGCACGGATCGACGCGAGCCTCCGGCGCATGGCATTTTTCGTCATCCCGTCCGCCGTGGCGTTCGCCGCGATCGGCGACGTGATCGCCGCCACGCTGCTGCAGACGGGCCGCTTCAGGCCCGAGGATTCGCTGTACGTGTGGGGCATCCTCGCGGGGTCATCGATCGGGCTGCTCGCCACGACGATGGCGCGGCTGTATTCGGTGGCGCACTACGCACTCGGCGACACGCGGCGGCCGTTGCGCTATGCGATCGTCCGGCTGGTCGCGGTGACGACACTCGGCTACTTCGCCGCCGTGATGCTGCCGCCGATGATTGACGTCGCGCCGGAGTGGGGCGCGGCGGGGCTGACGGCGTCCGCTGGCGTCGCCGGGTGGATCGAGTTCGCGCTGCTGCGCCGAAGTCTCAACGGGCGGATCGGCGCAACCGGCCTGCGCGCCGCGGATGCCGGTCCGCTCTGGCTCTGCGCGATCGCCGCCGCCGCGGCCGCCTGGGGTGCGCGCCTGCTGCTGCCGCCCGTCGGACCGCTCGTCCGTGGTGCGATCGTTCTGCCCGTCTACGGCCTCGTGTTCCTCGCGTGCGCGCGGGTGAGTGGAGTGGGGATACCGGGGTTGCGGAGGGGGCGGAGGTAACGGTTCACAATCCGTTCCCTCCCCTACTTCCCAATCACGACCTCCACCTGCTCATGAAGATCGGGC
>DASSOM010000083.1:0-12000 GCA_035700625.1 Vicinamibacterales bacterium | reverse complement strand
GAGGCGGCGACCGCGGTGGATCCCAGGACCGAGGCGAGCAGCAGGCGGTGGATGGGCCGCGGCAGCGCGCCGCCTTCGGCGGGCGGCGCGAGCAGCCGGCGGACGCGCGGCTCGACGCTGCCGCCGGTGTAGAACGCGCTGGCCGGCAGGGCGGTGTCGCGGAGTCCGATGCGGGCGAGCCGGACCAGCGCGTCGGCCAGATCCAGCGCGCGCCCCTCGCCGGTGTGCGACGCGCGCTCGTCGGCCGCGGCTTCGGTGGCATCCGTCCAGGCGATCTCCAGCCGCTGCTGCGCGCGCCGCGAGACGAGGCGCGGGCAGATGGTCATCAGCAGACGGCGGAGATTGTCGTGCGCGGAGACGTGAGCGCGCTCGTGCGCGATCATCGCGCGCAATTCCCGCTCCGGGCATTCCGCCAGCACGCGCCGCGCCACGATCAGGCGCGGCCGCCAGCAGCCAATCACCGCGACGACCGGAAATGGCGCGTCGACGGCGACGGCCGGCATGCGCGCCGCGGCGTCCGCGAACGGTTCCCCGTCGTCGCACAGCGCGCGCTGGAGGCGGCGCGTCGCGAGGCACGCGGCCAACGCGCGGCGGAGAACGCCGCCGGCGGACGCCGCACCGGCCGCCGCGAGCGCCAGCAGAATCACCCCGGGCATCTCGCGCGTGTCGCGCGGTTCCAGCGCGAGGAACACGGGCAGAACGATGACGAACGCCGCGACGCTGCCGCCCAGCGCGGGCGACAGCCGGAGCCAGAAGAGGGCGCGGGCGCGCACGGCCGGGGCGAGCCCTCCGGTGCGCGCGAGGACGACGGGCACGAGCGCTCCGGCAACCGCCGACAGTCCGGCGGTGACGCCGGCGAAGACGGCGAACGACAGGACGCCGGCCAGCACCCAGTACATCATCGCCGCTCCTCCTGCTGATGCCGCTTCTCGCGGACGAGTCGTTCGAGCTCGTCGAGTAGTTTGGCGTCCTGCCGGCTGACCTCGTCGACGAAGAACGAGAGCACGGGCTGCGCGGCCGGTCCTGACAGGACCGACTCGAGCGCGCGCGCGGCCACGCCGGACTCGAGCTCTTCGCGCGTCTGGCGCGCCGAGTAGACGAACGCCCGGCCCGCCTTCTCGCGGGTGAGCACCCCCTTGCGGTGGAGGCGGTCGAGCGTGGTCATCACCGTCGTGTAGGCCGCGCGGGGGAAATCCGCCTGCAGGTCGCGCACGGTCGCCGGCGCCCCGCGGCGCCACAGCGCCTCGAGCACGCGCACCTCGAGCGCTCCGAAAATCGTCCCCAGCCCCCCGGGGTTACGGCCCGAAAACATGCGTCTCGGAGTCTATCGTATCTCCCCCTCTTCATCTCTTCATTTCAGCCGATAATATCCACAATATGGCTGCACGCCCGACGTGGAAGGGGTTCCTCAAGATCTCCCTCGTGAACATCCCGGTCCGGGTGTTTCCCGCGACCGACTCCGCCGCGACGATCAGCTTCAACCAGCTGCACGCCGCGTGTCAGACCCGCCTGCAGCAGAAGCGCTGGTGCCCGAGCTGCGAGCGTGAGGTGCCCATCTCCGAGGTCGCCAAGGGGTACGAGTTCGAGAAGGGACGCTACGTCGTCGTCGAGGAGGACGACTTCGCGAAGGTGCGCCCAGAATCGACGCGCGTCATCGATCTCGTGCAGTTCACCGACGCCGCGGCGATCGATCCGATCTACGTCGAGCGGCCGTACTATCTCGCCCCCGACGGGCAGATGGCGCTCGACGCGTTCGCGGTCATGCGCGAAGGCATGAAGGGGAAGGCGGGCATCGGCAAGCTCGCGCTCTACGGACGCGAGTACCTCGTCGCCGTGCAGCCGCGCGAAAACGGCATGGTGATGTACACGATGCGCCGCGCCGCCGAAGTGCGGAGCATGGAGCAGATCGAGGAGCTCGGCGGCGTCCCGTCCAAGGTCAAACCGGACGAGATCAAGCTCGCGAAGCAGGTCATCGAGAACTTCGAAGGCGAACTGGATCTCTCCGAGTACCGCGACGCGTATCAGGAAGAGCTGAAGCGGATCATCGACGCGAAGGTCGCCGGCGAGGAAGTCGTCGCGACGGTGGAGCAGGCGCCGCCGAAGGTGGTGAACCTGATGGACGCGCTGCGCCAGAGCCTCGATCGCGTCAGCACGGAAAAGAAGAAGTCCGCGAAAGCGGAGATCGAACGGGGTGCGAAGGCGAAGGCGCCGGCGGCGAAGAAACGCGCGCGAGGCTAGCGCGGTGGATTGGGGTGGATGACGGGGCTCGAACCCGCAACTTCCGGAGCCACAGTCCGGCGCTCTACCTTTGAGCTACACCCACCATTCTTGCGGCGCGATGAGCCTGTCATTGTACCATGCGGGCCGAGCGCGTCGAAACGCGCATCAGCGCTCGAGGCGGGCCTGGTGGTCGAACGGGCGGGAGCCGTTCCCGGCAATCGGGGCGAGTGCCCCCTCGACGACGCGTACCGACGCCGCGTAGACGTGTTCGGATCGCTGTCCTTTCGCGTCGTACATGAGCGTGTCCGCCATGTGCACGAGTTCGGCGGCGAGCTTGCGCGCCACGCCGCGCCGCTCCGACACGGGGCCGAGATGGAGGCAGACGATGCCGACGTCGACGCGCACCGGGCGTTCGGCGAGCCGCCGTTCTTCGCGCGTCCAGTCGTACTGCTCGACGGCGTTCTTGTATCGGTCCGCGATGTCGTAGGCCTGATCGCAGCCGGGCAGATCGTGAATCAGGAAGCAGAACTCGTCTCCGCCGAACCGGGCGTGCAGATCGCGCGCCTCGCCGCGTTCGACCGCGAGGAAGTCCTCTGAACGGAGCTGGTCGGCGAGGATCCTCGCCACGCCCTCGATAATCCGGTCGCCGAGCGCGTGACCGAGCGTGTCGTTGTACCACTTGAAGCTCGTGATATCGACGACGCCGATGCCGCACCAGCGGACGCGTTGCTCCACGGCGAGAAACGATTCCAGGCGCTCCATGAACCAGTCGAAGTTGAGGAGCTTCGTCTTCGGATCGCGGTGCGCCTTCTCGGTGAGATCCGCGACCACCTCCTCGAAATAGCGCGCGATGTTGCTGACCGTGAGCTCTTTCTCGGTGAGCTGGTGCTGGAGCCGTTCCATCTTGGCCGCGAACCCCTCGGATAGCGCCCGGATGGCCTCGTGCTTGGATTCCTCGATGAGCTGGCGCTGCCGCGCGAGCACGGCGTCGACGACGGCGAGCAGGCGGGATTCCCGATCGCCGGGCAGCCCCAGCTGCTCCCGCACCCACGTACGGAGCTCCGCCGTGGTTCGAGGGGTGGCCCCGTTCAGGTCGCGCTCTGCGCGGGCGGTGGGCATCCGGACGGAGACCATCAATCCGCGTGCCGTCGGCGTTCTGACGCCAATCTGCCTGTTTCCGGTGTGCCGCACGCGGCCGGCGCGTCTGGCCGCGTCTGCAGGAAGTACAGTGCCGTCGGCGAATGGCGCATCACGCAGACGGCCGATCTTTCACGACGAGCACCGACGCGTCGTCGCGCCGCCGGGCGGCGCGGTACAGCACGCCGGCCATGAGCGTGGGATGACGCGTGCGCAGGCCCGGATGTGCCGCGAGGTCCCATTTCGTCGACAACCCGTCGCTGTGCATGACGAGAATGTAACGGGGCGGCATCGGATACTGGAATTCGCGCGGCCGCCCGAGCTGATGGCCGGCGGTGCCGTTCATCGACACCATCTTCTGCTGGGTGCCGTCCGGCGCCAGGATGCTTCCGCCGATATTGCCGATCCCGCAGTAGCGGACGACGCCGCGATCCGGATCGATGGCGGCAATGGCCACGGCGGCGCCGCGCGTGGCGCGGAGCGCCGCGTGAATCGCTTCGAGCGTCTCGAGCGGGCCGGCGTCGAGTTCCTCGAACACGTCGATCGCCTGTTGGGCCGCCGTCTGCGCCGCCAGTCCGTGGCCGAGGCCGTCGGCAAGGATGACCCTGAGGTGTCCCGGACGCGCGCGTGCGGTCCACGCATCCCCGCAGACGCGCTCGCCGGGCATGTTGACGCGAACGCCGCCAATCTGCAGCCGTGACGGGAAGCCCGCCTCGGGGTGCCGCTCACGCCGGATGTGCGACAGGATCACGGTGCCGGCCGCGTCGGTGTGGAGCTGGCACCAGTCGCTCTGGCGTTCGATCGCGCCGACGCCGTGGCCGAGCGTACCCGTCGTCGAGTAGCCGTCGCGGCGCGAGCGATCGACGTCGCCGAGACCGGGACCGTTGTCGAGCGCGAGGATCTCGACGCCCGCGTAGTCGTCGCCGCCGGCGGGATCGAGCCGCCGCAGCAGGATCTCCCCGCCGCCCGCGTGCTTGAGCAGGTTGGTGCCGAGCTCCGTGACCACGAGCGCGGTGCGTCCTGCGGCCGTCTCGTCCAGTCCGGCGCCAGCGGCCATGGCGCTCGCGGCGCGCCGCGCCGCCGAGACGTCGGGGCCATCCTGAACGACGAATGCGGCGCCGGCGTTCACGGGGCTACCGCCAGCGAGCGATGACGACGCGTGTGCCGAGGCCCGGCCGCGAGTCGATGCTGAAATCGTTGCACAGCCGCCGCGCGCCGCTCAGGCCGAGGCCGAGGCCGCCGGACGTGCTGAATCCGTCCTGGAGCGCCTGCTGCACGTTCGCAATGCCGGGGCCCGTATCTTCGAAGCTCAGTCTGAGGCCTCGGCGTGCGCGATGGAGTTCGTCGGTGAGCCATTCGATGACGACCCGGCCGCCGCCCCCGTGCTGCAGCGTGTTTCGTGCCAGCTCGCTCGCGGCGGTCACGATCTTGGTCTGGTCGACGAGGTTGAAGCCGAGCTCGACGGCGTGGCGCCGCACGATCTGGCGTACGGTGACGACATCCTCGCTCGTGGCAATGCCGCGCTCCTCTCTACGCAGGACCGGCATCGCCGCGCTCCCTGGCCCGCAGGCCGCTGCGCAGCAGCTCCATCCCGCGCTCGACGTTCAGCGCCGTGCGCACGCCGGGAAGCGACAGCCCCAGCTCCACGAGCGTGATGGCCACCGCGGGACGCATGCCGACGACCACCGTCTCGGCATCGAGCACGCGCGCCATCGCGGCGATGTCGCCGAGCATCCGGCCGATGAACGAGTCGACGATTTCCAGCGCGGAGATGTCGATGAGCACCCCCTTCGCGCGCGTGCTGACGATGCGGGCCGTGAGGTCGTCCTGCAGGCTCATCGCGAGCCGATCGTGCATGTCGACCTGAATGGTGACGAGCAGATGATCGCCGAGCTTCAGGATCGGGATGTGCTCCACGTCACGCCTCACCCTCGTCCGCCGGCGCCTCGGTTGCCGGGCGCTTCGCGCCGGCGATCGGCTGCACCGCGAGCCCCTGCCGCTGCAGCGCGACGCGGAAGGCATCCGCCAGCGTCGCCTTGGTGAGCACGGCGCCGAGGTCCACGCCGAGGTGGACGATCGTCTGCGCGATCTGCGGCCGGATGCCGCTGATGATGCAGTCGGCCCCCATCAGCCGCGCGGCGGCGACCGCCTTGAGCAGGTGCTGCGCCGTCAGCGTATCGACCGTCGGCACGCCCGTGATGTCGATGATGGCAATCGCCGCTCCCGTGTCGACGATCCGCTGCAGCAGGTTTTCCATCACGATCTGCGTGCGGGCGCTGTCGAGGGTGCCGATGAGCGGCAGCGCCAGAATCCCGTGCCAGAGCGTGACCACCGGCGTCGAGAGCTCGAGCATCTCCTCCTGCTGGCGGAGGATGAGCGTTTCGCGTCCGCGCTGGTAGATTTCCGTCGAGTAGAGCCCGACGCGATCGATCAGCTGGGTCGTGTACCAGATCGATTCGGCGAGCCGCTGCGGCTCGCGGGCGAAGCGCTCCTGCAGACGGCGGAAGAGCGGCTCCTTGAGCGAGAAGACGAAACTGGCCGTTTCGGAAGGGGAGAACCCCTGCTCGGCGCGCATGCCCGACAGGTCACTCACGACGTCGCGCACCGGCTGCCACGCCGGACCGTCCACGTCGTCATGTCCGCTGTCGAGCGCCGAGCGGAGCGCCGAGAGAAACCGGCGGCTCTGATCGAGCAGTTCCTCGCGCGTAATGCGATCGGATCGGAAGGCCGGGGTGGCCGTCTGATCGGTGAGCCAGTCCTGCAGCAGCGCGGCCTCGTCGGCCGCGAGCACGGCGCTCAGCGGATGCGTGTTGTCGGTGGCCATCGGACGGTGCGGCTCCTCTCGTCGGACGTGAATCGGGTCAGGCGGACTTCGTCGGACGCTCGCGCGCGCGATCGCGCGCGCCGGCCACCGCCGCGTGGACGGCCGCCGCCAGGGCGTCCTGATCGAGATCCCGCTTGGAGATGACGGCGGCGGCGTCGCGCGCCAGACGCCGCTGCAGGCGTTCGCTCAGCGCGGCCGACGTGAGCACGATCACCGGGATCGCGGCAGTCGCGGGATCGTGGCTCAACTGCTGCAGCACGTCGAGGCCGGTCGGCTCGGGCAGCATCATGTCGAGCAGAATCGCGTGCGGCCGTTCGCGGCGGGCCAGCTCCAGGCCTTCGTCGCCGCTCGCCGCTTCGAAAATCGTGTACGCGGGTTCGGGCAGCATCTGCCGGACGAGGAAGCGCGCGATCTCCTGATCGTCGATGGCAAGCACGCGGAGCGACGCCTCGACCGGCGCGGGGGCGGCGGCAGCGACGTGACGGTCCACCCGCGCCGGCGCGGCGCGGGGCGCCGCGTACGTCACCGGCACGCGCAGGCTGAACGCGGATCCGACGCCCGGCGTGCTCGTGACCGTCAGCGTTCCGCCGAGCAGCTCCGCGAGCCGCTGCGACAGCGGCAGCCCCAGGCCGGTGCCGCGCACACGATGCTGGAGCGAGTGTTCGAGCTGGACGAACTCGTCGAAGATCCGCTCCTGGTCTTCGGGCGCGATGCCGATGCCCGTGTCGGACACCACGAACACCATGCAATCCCCGTCGAGCGCGGCGGTGACGCGCACTTCGCCGCGTTCGGTGAACTTGAGCGCGTTCGACACCAGGTTGCGGAGGATCTGCGACAGCTTCGCCTCGTCGGTGTGCATCGCGGGCAGGCCGACCGGATCGTCGAACACCAGCGCGACCGACTGCGTGAGGAGCAGCGGCCGCAGCATGCCGCGCAGCGCGCCGAACAGGTCCGCGACCTCGAAGGCCGACGGACGCACGACGGTCTTTCCCGCGTCGATCTGCGCGACGTCGAGCAGGTCGTCCACGACCGCCGACAGCTGCTGCGCGGCCTGCCGGAGGTAGACGATCTCCAGCTCCGGGTCCCGCGCCTCCCGGTGCCGCGCGTCCATCAGCACGCGGGTCAGGCCGAGGATCGCGTTCACGGGCGTGCGGAACTCGTGGGTCATGTGCGACAGAAAGCGCGACTTCAGCTCGTCGGCCTGGCGCAGGCGCAGCGCCTTCTCGTCGAGCTCCGCGTAGAGCGCGACGACGCCGCGGTTCGTATCTTCCAGCTCGCGATTGAGGTGAACGAGCTGATCCTGCCGGCGCTGCAGCTCTTCGAACGCGCGCAGCAGCTCGTCGTTCTGCCGCTGGATCTCCTCGACCAGCGTCTGCGGGCCGCGCTGATCGATACGGTGCGCGATCTCGCGGACGCGCGGGGCCGTGATCCGCCGGCCGTTCGACGTCAAATCCTTGCGCATCACGACCGTCGTCCCCGCCGCCGACGAATCGATGCGGAAGCCGTCCATCAGGCGGCGCGCGCCGGTGATCCCGAGGCCGAGGCCGGTCTCCGAGCGGTACGAGCCGGCGAGTACCTCGCGCAGGTGCGGGATGCCGGGCCCGCGATCGCGGATCCGCATCACGTAGCTTTGCGGCGTGTTGTCGGCATCGATCAGCAGGTCGAGCTCGGCGCGGTCGCCGTAGCGGAACGCATTCCTCGCGATCTCGGAGACGGCGGTGGCGATGCGGGTTTGTTCCGGCAGGGGAAAGCCAAGCAGGCCTGCGACCTCGGCCGCGCGTCGGCGGGCACTCACCACGTCGATGTCGTGGTGGAGCCGGAGCGTGGAGACGCGCAGCATCGGGTGCCTCGTACTGTATTCGGGGGGACAACGATCTGTAAACATTCGCCTGCGGCTGAGTTAACTATGGCCGCGCTTGAAGGGCGTTCACGCCTGTTTTCGAGCGGCTTACGGCGGCTCATAACTTGCAAACACCCAGCCGGACGTAGTGTCCCTCCGGCATCCCATGCAATTTGCCATCGGCTCCGGCGACGTCACGCTCGCGGTCACGGAGCTGCACACCGAGCACGATTTGATCCACCTGCGTCGTCAGGTGCGCTGGGCCGCCGGGAAGCTTGGCTTCTCGGCCCACGACCTCGGACGTCTGTCCACCGCCGTGTACGAAGCGGGCCTGGGACTCTTCCTCGATCTCGGACCCGCGCGTGCCGAAGTACGGCTCGCCGACGCGGATGGACCCGTGCTGCGCGTGCTCATGCACGCGCGGGTCGGCGAGGCGCAGCGCGGCGCTGCGTGCGAGCGCCTCGCCTCCGCGACGCAGGCGCTGGTGCCGCTCGTCGACAATCTCGCCGCCGAAGTGACCGAGGATGGCGTGGGCGTCTGGCTCGCGTGCTGTTCGCCTGCCGAGCCGAGTGCCGAAGCGGTCACGGCCGCGAGTCATCAGGCGGACGGTGATGGTGTGCGCACCGACCGGCGGCAGCTCCAGCGGCAGGTGCGCGAGCTGCGCGACGAGCTGCAGGAAACGAACCGCGGCGTGATCGCGCTCTACACGGAGCTGGAGGAGCAGGCCGAGCGGCTGCGTCAGGCGGAAGATCGCCTGCGCGTGCTGCTCGACGGCGTGCACGACTACGCGATCTGCATGCTGGGCCAGGACGGGGAGATCGCCACCTGGAACGCCGGCGCCGAACGGCTCTTCGGATACGCCGCCGGCGAGATCATCGGGCGCAGCGTCGCGTCGTTCTACACGGCGGCCGACCGCGACGAGGGACGTCCCGCGCAGCACATCGCGGTGGCGCGCGACGCCGGACGCCACGAGATCGAAGGGGTCCGCGTCCGCTGCGGCGGGAGCACGTTCGAGGCGCATGTGCTGATCACCGCGGTGCGCCGGCGGACCGGCGAGCTGCGCGGGTTCTCGCTCGTCGTCCGCGACGTCACGGAACGCAAGCGGCTGGAAGACGACCTGCGCCGGCGCGCGGAGGACCTCGCCGCCGCGAATCGCGCGAAGGAAGATTTCCTCGCGACGCTGTCGCACGAGCTGCGGACGCCGCTGAACGCGATGCTCGGCTGGACGCGCCTGCTGCGTTCGGGACGGCTCGACGAGGCGGGGATGGAAAAGGCGCTCGACACGATCGAGCGCAACGCGTACCTGCAGGCACAGTTGATCGCCGACATCCTCGACGTGTCGCGCATCGTGACCGGCAAGATCCGGATGGAGCTGCGTCCGATCGAGCTGCGGCAGATCGTCGAGGGCGCCATCGACTCGGTGCGCCCGACCGCGCAGGCCAAGGGGATCGATCTGCGGACCTCGATTGCGTTCTCCGATTCCGTGCTCGGCGATCCCGATCGGCTGCAGCAGGTCGTGTGGAACCTGCTCTCGAACGCGATCAAGTTCACGCCGCAGGGCGGCCGCGTGTCGGTGTCGCTCGATCGCGCCGGCGCCGACGCCGCGCTGAAAGTGACCGACACGGGCGAAGGCATCCCGCCGGAGTTCCTGCCGTACGTCTTCGATCGGTTCCGCCAGGGGGACGGGTCCGTCACGCGTCCGCACGGCGGACTCGGGCTGGGGCTGTCGATCGTCCGCCACATCATCGAGTTGCATGGCGGCGCGGTGGCGGCGACGAGTCCGGGGCCGAACGAGGGGTCGACGTTCGAAGTGCGCGTCCCGGTCCGCGCGGTGCAGAACATCGAGGCGGCCGAGCGCCCGGTGCCGCGCACGCTGGCCGGCCTGCGCGTGCTCGTCGTCGACGACGATGCGGATGCGCGGGAGGTGGTGTCGCTGGCGCTCGCGCAATGCGGCGCGAAGACGTGCGCCGTCGGATCGACGCGCGCCGCGCTCAGCGCGATCGAAACCTTCCACCCGGATGTCGTCGTCAGCGATCTCGCGATGCCCGGAGAGGACGGCTACGTGCTGCTCCGAAAGATCCGGCAGCTCGCGACCCCGGCCGCCGGGATGCCTGTCGTCGCGCTCACCGCGTCGGGCGAGGCGGACGACCGGCGGCGTGCGATGGAAGCGGGCTTCGGCCACTTCGTGCCCAAGCCGGTCGACGTCGAGGAACTTGCCGCGATCGTCGGCAGCGTGAGCGGCCCCGCCCGCTGAGCCTCTCCTATTCGGATGCCTGCTCCGCGCGGGCCGGCATGTCGACCGTCCCACTGAAGGCAGCCCCTTCGGCAATCACGATCCGCGGGCTCTTGAGGTCTCCCTCCACCGAGCACGTGTCGCGCAACTCCAGCCGCTCCGAGAGACACAGGTTCCCTTCGACCGCGCCGCAAATCGTGGCCGCGCGCGCAACGACGTCGCCGGCGATGGCGCCGCCGGTGGCGACGTTGAGGGTGTGGTCCGGCAGGATGATGCGCCCCTCGACGCGGCCCGCGATGATCAGGTCTTCCTGGCCGGAGATTTCGCCTTTGATGATGATGGATGAGCCGGTCATAGACGTTTGAGGTTCGAGGTTCGAGGTTCGAGGTTCGAGGTTCGAACTCGCGCGAAGGCAAGGAACATACCGGACGACGGGTTCGCAGAAATGCCGCGACGTGCGCGCGCGATCCGCGACGCGCACGCGGGTGCGCGTGCCAACGCTGTCGGCGCGCTTACAATTTTTGCGAGTCAACCACGATGTGGGCCTGGGCTTCAGCCCTGACGGAGCATCAACCGCGCGAGACAGATGTGGGTCAGGGCTTCAGCCCTGACGGAGCATCAACCGCGCGAGAGAGGTGTGGGTCAGGGCTTCAGCCCTGACGGAGCATCAACGGCGCGAGAGACATGTGGGTCAGGGCTTCAGCCCTGACGATTGGCGGCGACCTCAGGCGGGTGGTACGCTGACGGACGCGCGACGTCACCAGGGACGCCACTAAGTGATAGGCGAACGAGCGAACGCGAGCCCCCCGAAGGAGATTCGATGCCACTGGAGAAGCTGAACCCGGCGCTGGCAAAGGAAGTCGCCGCGCTGGAACAGGAAGGACGCGCGAAGGCGCCCGAGCGGGTGATCACCGGGTACGTCCCGGCCGAAGGGACCCGCGGGCCGCGCTACCGGCTGCAGGGGAGCGCGCAGACGTTCCTGCGGATGAACTCGAACAGCTACCTGTCGCTGTCGCACCATCCGGCGCTGATCCACGCGGCAGACGAGGCGTCCCGGGCGTATGGCACCGGCCCGGGCGCGGTGCGATTCATCGACGGCACGTCCGCGGAGCACATCGCGCTCGAGTCGCGCATCGCGCGGTTCACGGGACGCCCAGCCGCGCGCATCTTCAACTCGGCGTACACGACGGCGCTCGGTGTGGCGATCACGCTGACGGGACCCGACACGTTCTGGATCGGGGACGCGCTCAATCACAACTGCATCATCCGCGCGATGCGGATCGCGAACGTCCCGAAGGAACAGCGCGCGATATTCGCGCACAACGACCTCGACGACCTCGCGCGCCAGCTCGACGCCGTCCCGTCCTCCGCCGGACGCGTCATCGTTATCTTCGACGGCATCTTCAGCATGCGCGGCGACAACGCACCGCTCGCGGAGATGGCCGCGCTCGCGGCGAAGCATCACGGACGGTTCCGCGAGGGCGTCATCACCGTGATGGACGATTCGCATGGCATCGGCGCGTACGGGAAGACCGGGCGGGGCACGGAGGAGTTCTGCGGCGCGCACGCCGACATCCTCATCGGAACGTTCGGCAAGGCGTTCGGGGTGAACGGCGGCTTCGTGGCGGGCAGTCCGGAACTGGTCGAAGCCGTGCGGCAGAAGGCCGACACCTATATCTATACGAATCCGCTCGGCGCGCCCGACTGTGCCGCGTCGGTCGCTGCCGTCGATCTGGCGGACGGATC
>DASSOM010000082.1:0-18008 GCA_035700625.1 Vicinamibacterales bacterium | reverse complement strand
CTCGCGAGCCGCGGCATCGGCGCGGACCGGCTGCGCACGGTGAGCTACGGCGAAGAGCGGCCGAAGTACGACAACAGCCGCGAAGAGACCCGTCGTCTCAATCGCCGCGCGGCGCTGGTGGTACGGATCACGCAATAGCGTGCAGCTACCAGCCTCCAGCTTCCAGCTTCCAGCTCAAAGGGAGGAAGGGCTTCCTTATAAAGCTGGAAGCTGGCCGCTGGAAGCTGGAGGCTTTTTGACATGCGATTCGTTCACCTCTATCTGATCGGCTATTTCGTCCTGCTCGCCGGCGCGATCGCCGCGCTCTGGTACGGCGGCATCCTGCAGCAGATCTCGACGGGCTGGATTGTGATCGGCCTGATCATCGCCGTCGGCCTCGGCCTCATGCTGGCCGTCGTCGGCGGCAAACCGGACATACCTGCGGACTGAGAGCTGCCAGCTGCCAGCCTCCAGCTGCCAGCCACTGGAAGCTGGAAGCTGAAGGCTGGGAGCTTCCATTTGGCACGGACTGTGTTTGTACACTGAACCGTGCGTCCCGGCCGTGCGCCCCTCCTCATCGTTTTCCTGCTCCTCCTGACGGCCTGTCGGGAGGACGGCACGGGCATCAAGGTCACCAGCCTCAAACTCAACGGCGTCAAGGGCGTCGATGCCGGTCAGTTGCAGGCGGCGCTTGCGACGGCTGACAGTTCGTCTCTGCCGTGGGGGACGAAACACTACTTCTCGCGCCAGGATTTCGAAGCCGATCTCCAGCGCATCGTCGCGTTCTACAACGATCGCGGCTATCCAGACGCGAAGGTCGCCTCGTACGACGTACAGCTCAGCAAAGACCAGAGCTCGGTCGACATCACGATCAATATCGACGAGGGTCAGCCGATCCGGATCGTCGAGCTGAACTTCGAGGGCTTCGACGCCGTACCGCCGAGACGCTTCGAGGAACTGAAACAGCGGCTGCCGCTCAAACAGGGATCGCCGGTGGATCGCGCGCTCGCGGAGACCTCGCGCGAGATGGCGCTCGACGAACTGCGCGATCGCGGGTACCCGTATGCGTCGGTACGCATGACGGAGCGTCCGGGCGCGACGAACTACGAGCGCATCGTCACCGTTCACGCGACGCCCGGGACGCTGGCGCGTTTCGGGCCGATTGCCATCGAGGGGAACAGCAGCGTCAGCGACGACGTGATCCGGCGTCAGCTCCTGTATCGTCCCGGCTCGCGATTCCGTCTGAGCCAGATCCAGGAAAGTCAGCGGCGTCTCTTCGATCTCGAGACGTTCCAGTTCGTCAACATCCACCAGAGCACGCCGGAAGGCGAGCAGCCGGCGGTCGTTCCCACGACGGTCACGGTGACCGAAGGAGATCATCGCAAGGTGAACTTCGGCGTCGGGTACGGCAGCGAAGAGAAGGCGCGCGGGACATTCCAGTGGCGGCACGTGAACTTTTTCGGCGGCGCACGTACGGCGGGCATCGACACGCGGTATTCGTCGCTGAGCCGCGGCGTGCGCCTGGACGTGCGGCAGCCGTACGTCTTCAGTCCGCGTTTCGCGCTGACGGCAACGGGCCAGTCGTGGTGGACGACCGAGCCCACGTACGAGTTGACGACCGAGGGCGGGAAACTGACGCTGGAGCGGCAGCTGGCGCGGCGCGGCCCGCTGTCGCGGCGCTCGGCGTCCACGACGCTGTCGCTGTCCTACACGCACGAGTGGCAGGACTATGCGATCTCGAGGGAAGCGCTGGAGGATCTCTCATTTCGAGACGAGCTGATTGCGCTCGGGCTCGACGCCACGACAGGCGCCGGTCAGGGGACGCTGTCCTCACTCGCATTGGACATGCGGCGATCGACGGCCGACAACCTGCTCGACGCGAAACGCGGCTACGTCGCCAGCATCCATCTCGAGCAGGCAGGGAAGCTCCTTCAGGGCACGTGGAACTACTGGGAGACGGTCCTCGAAGGCCGCTATTACCTGAACGTCGCGAATCGCGGCGTCGTTGCCGTCCGCGCACGCGCCGGCACGGTCGACGGGTGGGGCGATCAGAACCTGAACGTGCCGTTCTTCAAGCGATACTTCCTTGGAGGCGCCACGAGTCTGCGCGGCTGGGGCCGCTTCGAAGTGTCACCGCTGAGCGGCTTCGGCCTTCCGATCGGCGGCGCGACGATGCTCGAGTCCTCGCTGGAGCTGCGCGTGCCGGTGTGGGGCAACCTGAGCGGCGTCCTCTTCGCGGATGCCGGCAACGTGTGGACGGACCCGTGGGCCTTCAATCTGAGCGACCTCCGATACGACGTCGGACCGGGGCTGCGCTACAACACGCCGATCGGCCCGCTCCGGTTCGACGTGGGCTATCAGCTCAATCCCATTCCGGGTCTGCTGGTGAACGGGGAGCTGCAGCCGCGGCGGTTCCGCGTGCACTTCTCGCTCGGGCAGGCCTTCTGATCGGCTCATGGCGCGAGCGGGGCATGTGACCGGCTGGTTCGAAGCACACGATCTGCAATGGCTGCGGCGGACGCTGCTCGTCCTGGTCTTCGCGGCGACGATCGTCGTCGGGATCGTCGCGCTCGCGCTGATCGTGTCCCAGACGCCGTGGTTCCACGACTGGCTGCGCCGGTACGTCGTGCGCGAGGCGAAGCAGTACGTGAACGGCGAGCTGCGGATCGGATCGCTCGGCGGCAACCTTTTTTACGGCATCGAACTCGGCGACGTCTCCCTCGAAGTGAACGGCCAGCCGGTCGTCGGGCTGAAACGGCTCGAGGTCAAGTACAGCATCGGTGAGCTGGTCGCGAGCGGGATCACCGTTCGAGAGATCCTGCTCGAACAGCCCGTCGTGCACCTGGTCCACGACGCGCGCGGGTGGAACGTCGGGCGGCTGGTGAAGGCGCAGCGGCGCGAGGCGGAACGCGAGGGGCCGGGGCGGCCGATCACGCTGCCGGACATCGAGATCATCGACGGCCGCGTCACGATCGACGATCGTGCGCCCTCGCCCGCCTACCATCTGCCCGCCCGCGTGGATCGCCTGTACGCGAACGCCGGCTTCGAGTACGAGCCCGTGCACTACAGCGTCACGCTGGATCGCTTCTCGTTCGCCGCAACGGATCCATCGCTGACCGTGACTCAGCTCACCGGGCGCGTCGCCACGCGCGAGGACACGCTGCACGTCGACGACCTGACGCTGCGGACGGGAGACAGCGCGGTCACGATCGACGGCGTCGTCCGGAATTATCTCCAGCAGCCGTCGCTGCAGCTCACCGTGACCTCTCCCCGCGTGTCGATGCCCGAGGTCGGACGGCTCGTGGAGGCCGCCGATGGCTACACGCTGCATCCCTCCTTCAACGTCAAGGCGACCGGGCCCCTCGAGCGGCTCGCGCTCGAGACCCACGTCAAGTCAGAAGCAGGCACCATCGACGGCACGGTGACGACGGACGTGAAGGGGCCGGATCTGGGCGTGTCGGGTACCCTCGACGTCGCTTCGCTGAACCTGGCGCCGCTGCTGAAGGATCCGGCGCAGCGCAGTGACATCACGGGGAAGGCGACGGTCGACCTGCGCGTGGCGGGGCGTCCCGAGGCGGCCTCCGCGCTGGAGCGCATGCGGGGCACGTTCGCGTTCACGGGCCCGACGGTCGTGGCTGCCGGCTATCGCGCGCGCGACGTGCAGGCGACCGGTACCATCGACGGACGCCGCATCGGGTTCGACGGCCGCGCACGAGCCTACGGCGCGGCGGCAACCGCGAAGGGATCGATCGTGACGCCCGCGCGCGCCGGGGCGCCGCTGCAGTACGACATTGCCGGACGCGCGTCGCACGTCGATCTGCGCGCGCTGCCCGCCAGGCTCAGCGTGCCCCGACTGGCGACGGACCTCAACGCGTCGGCGTATCACGTGAAGGGACGGACCGGACACATCGAGGGCACGGCGACCCTCGGTCGATCCACGGTCGAAGGGGGGACGTTTGCCGACGGTACGATCGCGTCGTTCACGGTGGCCGGCAAGGACGTGCGCTATGCGTCGCGGGGATCCGTCGCGGATCTCGATCTGGAGCGGATCGGCCGCGCATTCAAGATCGACGCCCTGAATCGGCCCGACTACGCGAGCCGCATCGACGCGCAGTTCGACGTCAGCGGTGAAGGAACGGCGGTTCCCGAGATGCGGCTTGATGCGACCGCGACGATTACCGATTCGGCGATCCTGGGCGGTACCGTCCCGCGGCTTGCCGTGGAAGCGCATCTCGCGGATGGCGGCATCCGCGGCAGCGCGAATGGCGAGCTGCGCGGCTTCGATCCCGCGCGCATCAGCGGGAACGACAAGTACGCGGGGACGATCAATGCGACGCTCGACACGCGCGTGAGTGTCGCCGACGTTTCCGCACCGATCACGCCGGACGGCATCGCCGCGGACGGCGCCATCAACATCAACGAGTCGGAGGTTGGCGGCCTGCGGATCGACTCGGCCGTCGTCCGGGGACACTACGCGGATCGCCGCGGCGAGCTGCAGCAGCTGACGGTGAAGAGTGCTGATGTGTCCCTGCAGGCGTCGGGGCCGATTGCGCTCGATCGCAGCGGCGCGTCGAACCTCGCGTATCACGTCGAAGCGTCCGACCTCGCCGCGCTCGCGAAGCTGGCCGGCCAGCCGATCGGCGGACACCTCGCGCTCGACGGCACGCTGACGGGCAACGCCGCCGCGCTGCAGACCACCGGCACGCTGAATGGCGCCAACCTCTCCTTCGAGAAGAACAACGCGCTCGACCTGAACAGCACCTACACCGTCCGCATCCCCGATCTGCGGCTGGCGGATGCGCGCGTCGAGTCCAGGACGACCGCGACGTTCATCGCGGCCGCAGGCCTGAAGATCAACCGGCTCACGGCATCTACGACGTACCAGCAGAAGCGGCTCGAGTTTCAGACGCTCGTTCAGGAGGAGACGCGCGAGCTGGAGGCCAACGGCAGCGTCATCTTCCATCCCGATCATCAGGAGATCCATCTGCCGTCGCTCGCGCTGCGGACGCAGGGCGTCGAATGGCGGACGGCGCCGGGCACGGCGCCGGCCGTTCAGTACGGCGCAAACCGAATCGATATCGAGAACCTGAAGCTCGTGAACGGCGCCCAGACGATTGCCGCGCATGGTGCGATTGCGCTGAACGACGCCGAAGCGCCCGCGACGCTGACCGTGGAAGCCCGGAACGTCGACATCGCGCAGGTCCAGCGGCTCGCGCTGCAGGACCGCGGCCTGACCGGAACGCTGAGCGCGAACGCGACGCTCGTCGGAAGCATCAAAGCGCCGGCCGTCAAGGGGCACGTCGAGATCCACGACGGCGGATTCCGCGAGTTCAAGTATCAGTCGTTCGTGGCCGACGCGGGCTACGACCAGGACACCGTGACGCTCGACGCCCGTCTCCAGCAGGCGCCCGGTGTGGCGCTCACCGCTCGCGGAACGCTGCCGATCAGCGCGCTTCGCCCGACGCCGCCCGACCAGCGGGGGCACGTGCCGGCGCACGGCGCCGACACGATCGACGTGCGGGTGCAGTCCACGCAGATCGATCTGGGCCTCGTGCAGGGATTCACGACGGCGCTCACCAACGTCACCGGCACGCTGCAGGCGGACGTGCGCGTGACGGGATCGGGCGAAGATCCGCACATGCAGGGCTACATCGATATCCGCAACGGCGCGTTCGCGGTCGTGCCCGCGAAGACGTCGTACACGGGGCTGACCACGCGCATCGAGCTGCAGCCGGATCGCGTCCGCATTCCGCGGCTCGAGATCAAAGACGAGCACGGCCGCCCGATGACCATTCAGGGAGATCTCGCGCTGCACGCCCGCGCGGTCGGCGCGGTGAACGTCTCGATCGACAGCCGCAACTTTCAGGTGATGGACAACGATCTGGGTGAGGTCAACGTCACCACGAACCTGCAGCTCACGGGCGAGGTGCGCCGGCCGAAGCTGACGGGAGAGATCTCGCTCGGCTCGGCGCGCATCGAAGTCGACAAGGTGCTGCTGCTCGCCGCGAATCCGTATGCGCAGCAGGGACGGCCGGACATCATCACGGCTGAACCCAGCGTCGCCGGCACGACCACCGGGGCGGATGTCAGCACGCGCCGGGCGCTCGAGGAGAAGCGGGCCCAGGCGGCGAAGGCGGCTCGCGCGGTGCAGCCGGCGCCGGCGGCGGCCGCCCAGCCCAAGGAGGGCGTCTTTTCGGCGCTCGCGCTCGACGTCCGGCTCCGCGCGCCAGACGACCTCGTGCTGCGCGGCAGCAGTCTCCGGCCGGGCGGCGCGGAGGCGATGCAGATCGGCAACGTCAATGCCACGATCGGCGCGGACCTGCGGGTGCGCAAGCAGCCGGACGGTCCAATCACGATCGTCGGCACCGTGAACACCGTGCGCGGCTTCTACGAATTCCAGGGGCGGCGCTTCACCCTGCAGCGCGACGGGACGATACGGTTCCTGGGGCTGCCCGAGATCAATCCCTCGCTCGACGTCACGGCTGAACGCGTCATTCCGAATTCGGGCGTGACGGTGGAGGCGCACGTCACCGGGTCGGCGCGGGCCCCCGAGCTCGAGTTGACGAGCACTCCACCGCTGGACGAAGCCGACATCCTCGCGCTCATCATCTTCAATCGATCGATCAACGAGCTGGGGACCGGCGAGCGCGCCTCGCTCGCGGAGACCGCCGGCGGGATTGCCAGTGGCTTCATCGCGGCCCCGCTCGGCCGATCCATCGGCCGTGCCCTCGACGTCGACTTGTTCGAAATCACGACGTCGGATCCGACGACCGGCGAAGTGGCCGGCGGCGTGACGCTCGGCAAGCAGGTGAGCGAAGCCGCGTTCTTCCGCTTCCGCCAGCAGTTCGGCCCCCGGAGCTTCACCGAGTTCATGCTCGACTACCAGCTCGCCGATTTCCTGCGGCTGCAGGTGACGACGGCGCCGGAGGCGGCGAATGTGGCCTACCGCCTGAATCAGCGCAGGGTCGAGAGGGCGGGGATCGATTTGATCTTTTTCTTCAGCTATTAACGCTCAGTGCCGCCCGAGCAGAGCGACCTGGACCCTGGCATCGTTGAAACACGCCCCGCCACCGAGATCGGTGAGCGTATCCGGGACGACCGCGTTCGACGTGGAGTTGTTGAACGTGTTGCGCCGCCAGACACCTTTCGGATACGCGACGGTTCCTTCCGGCACGTCATCGCTGACGTGGAGCGGACACTGGAATTCGCCGAGCGCGTTGAAGACGCGGACGGGATCGTCGTGCGAGAGGCCGCGCGCCGCCGCGTCACGCGGATGCATGTGAAGCGCCGGCGTCCGCTCGCGCAGTTCGCCGAGCGTCGACGAGATCGTCTTTTCGGTCGCGGGTGAGATCAGCGCCAGCGGATAGCGATCCGTCGAGGGATCGGACTGGAAGCCGTAGAGGCCCGACGGCGCATGGCCGGCAATCTCCTCCGGGAACAGGTTGACGCGCCGGTCCGGCGTGTTCGGGAACACGTCGACGAACTGCACCGGCGCACCGCCGTGCGGCGGCGTCGCGACGCCGCGCTCGAGCAGCTCGCGGCCGACCTCTCCCGGCAGCCGGCCGCTGACGCGCAGCAGCGTCTCGGTTTCTTCCTCGGCCGTGCCGACGCCGAGCCGTTCGGCAATCGCGGAGAACACTTCGGCGTTCGGCCGCGCTTCACCCTGCGCCTCGATCACCGGCCGGACGAGCTGCAGCGCGATCGGCCCGTAGCTCTTCGCGATGTCGTAGTTCTCGAGGAACGTCGTCGCCGGGAGCACCAGATCCGCGAAGCGCGCCGTATCGGTAAAGACCTGTTCGAAGACGACGGTGAAGAGGTCGTCGCGCCGCAGCCCCTCCAGCACCCGGTTCTGGTCCGGCATCGTCGCGAGCGGGTTGCAGTTGTAGACGAACAGCAGCTTGACGGGCGGATCGGAGTACTCGGTCAGCGCGCGCCCGAGGTGGTTCATGTTGACGAGCCGCGTGTCAGGCTCGGGCGTGTCGATCCACATCTTCGCTCTGATGCCCCACGCGGTCGAATTGCTCATCGAGTAGCCACCGCCGCGGACGCCGAACTTGCCGGCAACGGTCGGCAGCGCCAGGATCGCCGCCGCCGCGCTGCCGCCGTTGCGGTTCCGCTCGACGCCCCAGCCGCATCGGATGAGCGCGGGTGACGACTGCACGTACAGATCGGCGAAGCGCCGGAGCACCGCGGGATCGAGATCGGCGGCCTCGGAAGCGCGCTCGATCGTCCAGGGCGCGGCCGCCTCGCGGAGGCGATCGGCTCCCGTCGCGTGCGCCTCGAGAAACGCGTGGTCCGCTCCGCCTTCCTCGAACAGCACGCGATGCAGTGCGAGCGCGACGGCGAGATCGCTGCCCGGCCGCACCTGCACGTGGAGATCCGCGCGCTTCGCGAGCGACGTCCGCCGCGGATCGACCACGACGAGCTGGGCGCCGGCCGCCTGCGCTTCGCGGAGGAACGGCACGAGATGAATCCCCGAGGCGATCGGGTTGACGCCCCAGAGGACGATCAGCTTCGCATGCGGGTAGTCGCTGTAGGTGACGCCCGCCATTTTGCCGTAGAGCGCGTCGTTGGCGGCGCCGGTCGGCGCCGCGCACACCGTGCGCGCGAGACGCGACGTTTCGAAGCGCCGCCACAGTTCGGCGTCGGCCGTATCCTGTGTGAGCAGCCCGTTACAGCCGCCGTACGAGAAGGGGAGAATCGCGGCGCCGCCCCACTGCGCTTTCACGTCGCGCATGCGCGCGGCGACTTCGTCGAGCGCTTCTTCCCAGCTGATCCGCGTGAACACCCCCTGGCCTTTGGCGCCGCTGCGGATGGCGGGGTAGAGCAGGCGGTCTTCACCGTAGATGCGCTCGCCAAAGCGGCGCACTTTCGCGCAGATGTAGCGGCGCGTCGCCGGATTCGCGTCGCCGCCGTCGATCTTCAGGATCCGGCCCTTCTCGACGGTGACGTCCAGGGTGCAGGAGTCAGGGCAGTCGAGCGGACACGCCGTGCGGACGGTGGAGTGTCCCCAGGATCCGACGTGGCGCGGTGTGGCCATAATGAGTTGATTATAGCGAGGGGCGAGGCTCGACGAGCGAGGTTCGAGTTGCGAGGTTGGGCGCGCGGCTTGCAATCGCGGGGCGCATGAGTCTCTCTGACCGGCTCGTCCGCTGGAGCGGCGCGCGGTTGTCGCGCCGGATGACGCGATCCCTGCCGTGGATTGGCGCGGCGGTCGCGCTCGCGACGGTGGCGAGCGCCGTCCGCCGCAAAGGGGTGCTGGGCGGTGTCGTCGACACGGGGCTGAACGCCGTGCCGTTCGTCGGCGCCGCGAAGAACGTGATCGAGGTGGCGCGCGGCCGCGACTTCGTGCCGGACCGCGGACCGCGCGCCTGAGGCGTCAGCCCACCATCGAACGTGCCGCCATGCCGCCGAGCAGCAGCGGCGTGAGGATCACGAACAGCACGATCGCGTACACGACCCACGCGATCAGACAGACGATGATGGCCTTGCCCATGCTCGAGTAGTCGAGCACTTCCTTCACGGCGATCACGCCGATGATCAGCATCCAGATGGAAATGGCGAAGCTGATGAGCGGTCCCAGGAAGGGGATGATCGCCAGCACGCCGAAAACGCCGGGTGAGGCGCTGAACGCGATGACGCGGAACCCTTCGGCGAAGTCCGCTTTCGTCGTCGGTTCCGGCATCAACTTCGTGCCGATGAGCACGACCAGGACGGCGAAGATGGCGTATCCAATCAGCGAAATGATCAGTGCCATCACGCCGGCCACCAGTCCGTTGCGAAACAGGTTGCCGATCAGCGACGCGATTCCCGCGATGACGATCACCGTGACCGCCTGCCCCATGGCCGTGGGGTCGGCCTCGATCTCCTGAAAGGTCTTCACGTCCGCCTTCATTGCGCCGATCATCCGATCCGCAAGACTCGCCATGCACATCCTCCCTGCCGCACCGCCCGACCGGACGCGCGGCGCGGACAGTGTAACCCGGATGCCCAGGTGCGAAGCGGCCCATAATGAGCCATGCCTCGCCTGATCGCGTCGACTGGTAGGCCGGAGCCCTCGTGACCACGGGACGGGTGGCGGCGCTGGGAACGGTGGGGGCCGCGGTCGCGGCCGGACTGGCGCCGCTTCCTCCCGCGGTTGTCGAACGGTGGTATTCGGAGGGCTGGTATCCGCACGTGCAGCGCGCGCTGACGCGCGCCTCGAACGTCGTGCCGGTTTCGATCTTCGACGCCCTGTGCCTGGCCGCGCTCGTGTGGGTCGTGTGGATGGTCGCGCGGGCGGTCCGCCGTGACGGCGTGCGGGGCCTTCTTCGCGCGGGCGCGATCGTGCTGGTGGCCGCCGCCGCGATCTACCTCGTCTTCCTCGCCACGTGGGGACTCAACTATCGCCGGATGCCGCTCGAACGGCGGCTCGCGTACGATCCGTCGCTCACCACCGACGCGGCGACGGTGGCCCTGGCGCGGACCTCCGCGCGTGAGATGAACCGGCTGTACGAGGCGGCGCACGCCGGCTCGCGTCCGAACGCGCTGCGTGATGCCTTTTTCGAAGCGCAGCGCGCGCTCGGCGCGCCCACCCTGATCGTTCCCGGCCGGCCGAAGCCGACGCTGCTCGGCTGGTACTTCCAGCGCGCCGCCATCGCGGGCATGACGGATCCCTTCTTTCTCGAAGTGATGCTCGCGCCCGGCCTGCTCGACGTCGAGGAGCCGTTCGTGCTCGCGCACGAGTGGGGGCACCTGGCGGGCTTTGCCGACGAGTCGGAAGCCAACTTCATCGGCTGGCTTGCGTGCATGCGCGGCGACGCCCGCGCGCGCTACAGCGGCTGGCTCGCCGTCTTCGGCCACGCGCTCGCCGCGGTCCCCGGCCGCGACCGCGGCGGGATCCTGCGCACGCTCGAGGCGGGTCCGCGCGAGGATCTGGCGAAGATTGCCGAACGCTACGCTTCCTCGTCCGCTGTCGTGCGCTTTGCGGCCCGCGAGACCTACGACCGGTACCTGAAGGCGAACCGCGTTGCCGAGGGGATCGAGAGCTACGACGCCGTCCTGGAACTCATCCTCGGCACGTCGCTCGGACGCTCCACTGCCGCCGCGTCCCGCTAATCATCCCAGCCTCCGCCCCTCGAACCTCGCTCCTCGAACCCCGCGTTTTGATATTCTCGTCCGCACCGGAGGTGGCGTTCCCCGTGGCAGGCCAGTCCATCGGGCCGTACCGCGTGCTGCGCAGGATTGGCGCGGGGGGCATGGGCGAGGTGTTCCTGGCCGAGGACGATCGTCTCGGCCGGCGGGTCGCGCTCAAATCGCCCTTCGACCAGTGGCTCGAGACGGCGGACGCGCGCGCGCGCCTCCATCGAGAAGCCCGCGCCGCGGCGCGATTGAGCCATCCCAACATCGCATCGGTGTACGACGTGCTCGACGAGGGCGGCCGTCCGTACATCGTCATGGAGCACGTCGACGGCGAGAGCCTGTCGGCGATCATCTCGCATGGGCCGGTGCCGCCGGCCCGGGCGGTCGACATCGGGATCCAGCTCGCCGATGCGCTCGCCGCCGCGCATGCTGCCGGGGTCATTCATCGCGATCTGAAGCCGGGCAACGTCATGGTGTGTCCGGACGGGCGCGTCAAGGTGCTCGATTTCGGCGTCGCGACGTTCGTCGAACCCGAAGCGGGCGCCGGGCCGCTCACGACGCCGGGACAGATTCTCGGCACGCCCGGGTATGTCGCCCCGGAGCAGTGGCTCGGCCGGCCGGCCGACGCGCGCAGCGACGTCTATGCGGCGGGCGCGATTTTCTACGAGATGCTCACCGGCCGTGCACCCGTGTCTGCCAGCGGCGGCGACGGCATGGCGGCGCTGCTGGCGCCGGTTCCGCCGATCACGGCCGTGATGCCGTCCGTCGCACCGGATCTCGCCGCCGTCGTGACGCGCGCGATGGCACGCGAGCCCGCCGATCGCTTCCAGAGCGCCGACGAACTGAAGCACGCGCTGCAGGCGGCGCGCGCGTCGCTCGGCGAACAGCCGACGCAAATCATGACGGCGCGGCGCCGTGTGTCGCGTACGACCATCACGCTCGCGCTGCTGCTCGCCTTTGCAGCCGGCATTCCGTTCGCGCGCTGGTGGCGCGGTGCGCCCACCGAGGCGACGCGCACGTCGAGCACGCGTCCCGTCGTGGCCGTCCTGCCGCTCGACAACCTCAGCTCGGATCCGGGGCTGCAATACGTCGGCGCGGGCCTCGCGGACACGATGAGCACGAAGCTGGCCACCGTGTCCGGGGTCGCCGTGGTGTCGCGCGCAGAGATCTACGATGCGCTGCAGCGGAAACACGAGGTGTCGGCGATCGGCCGCTCGCTCGGTGCGTCGTACATCGTCACCGGCGGAGTGCAGCAATCGGGCGACCGCGTGCAGGTGACCATCAATCTCCTCAGCCCGGACGGGCGGCGCATCATCAGCGGCGGCATCTACGAGGATTCGCTGGCAAACATCTTCGCGCTGCAGCGGCGGATCGCCGAGGATCTCTCGCAGCGCATGCTCGGAACGGTGTCGGACGCCGATCGCGCGCAGCTCGCGCGCAATCCCACCACCAGCGTCGACGCGCTCGCGGCGTACTGGCGCGGCCGCGCGCTGATGGAGCAGCCCGGGCCCGAGCCGATCGACCCGGCCATCCGCGCGTTCGAGGATGCGACCACGCAGGACGCGTCGTTCGCGCTCGGGTACGCGGGCCTCGCGAGCGCGTACTGGCGGAAGTACGAGCAGACCAAGGAACAGTCGTGGGCGGGGCGGGCGCTGTCGGCGGCGCAGCGTGCGCGCGGGATCGATCCCGATGAACCGGACGTCCGCTACGCCCTGGCCACCGTCTACGCCGGCAGCGGACGTCCGGACGCCGCGATCGCCGAGCTGAAGCAGGTGCTGGAGCGGCAGCCCGCGAGCGAAACGGCGCACCGCAAGCTCGGCGAGATCTTCGCGTCGCAGGGACAGGTCGACGAGGCCGTCGCGGAGTTCCGCACGGCCATCTCCATTCGTCCGGATTACTGGGCGACGCATCGGGCGCTCGGTGTGACGCTCTGGCGCGCGGGACGCCTCGGCGACGCGGCGGACGCTTTCCAGCGCGTCATCGATCTGCAACCGGATTCGCCGTTCGGCTATCAGCTGATGGGCAACGTCCGCCTGACGCAGGGGGATTTCGCCGCGGCGACGCGGGCGTTCGAGGCGGCGATGGCACACGGCGGCAGTCCCGCCACGAGTTCGAGCCTCGGGTACGTCTACTACATCCAGGGTCGGTACGGTGACGCGGCCGCCGCCTTTCAGCGCGCGATCGACAGTCGCCCGAACAACGGCACGACACATTGGAATCTCGCCGACGCCTACCGGCGCATGGGCCGTGCCGGGGATGCGCGCCGCGAGTACGCGCGCGCGATCGCGCTGTTCGATACCGACCTGCAGGTGAATCCACGAGACGCCCCCTCGCTGGGGATTCGCGCCACGTGCAAGGCGCGCCTGGGCCGGTCCGCGGACGCGCGATCGGATATCACTCGTGCCGTCGCGCTCGCCCCGACCGACAGTGACGTGCAGTACCAGCACGCCCTCGTGCTGACGATCCTCGGCAAGCGCGACGAGGCCGTCGCGGCTGTGGAGGAGGCGGTGCGGAATGGGTACAGTCGTGCGCTCTTAGCGGTGGATCAGGACCTCTCGGATCTCAGGTCGTCGGAGCGGTTTCGGGCGATGCTCGCCGAACCGGGCACGCCGCGGAGGAACAGATGACAAAAGGAGCTTCGGCCGCCGTCGTCGGGATCATCGCGCTCGTGATCGGCCTGCTCATCGGACGGGTCGCCATGGCTCCGGGATCGGGAGGAGGCGAACCGCCAACGATGGCGCGCCAGCCGCGCGACCGCAACGTGCTCCTCGTCCTCGTGCCGCGCAACGGTGGCGGATGCGAGGCGCTGAAGCTCGACGAGCATCGTGCGTTTCGCCGCGACCGGGTCGTCTGGGACATCCGGGACTTATGCAACGCCGATAATCAGCGCGTCGAAATTGCGTGGCGCAACAGCAACTCGCCATCGAGTGACGACTCGTTCGATACCATCAACAATCGCCGGGCGAGGATTCAGATCAGGATTGACCGGGTGCCCGCGAATGAACCGGGGCACGAGAACGACGTGAAGGAATATCCCTACGAGATCCGCCTCAACGGTACGCAGCTGAGCGACCCGAAGCTCGAGATCGATCCGTTCTGAGCTCCGCCGCCTCGGCGGCGCTCCCGCTCCGGTCCGCGGCTTGCACGAGGGCTTTGCGTGGAGGTCTCAGGCGGGATCCAGTTCGTCCACGTCGCCGGGGCCGAGCGGCGCCGCCGCGCGGCCGGTCCGCAGATCGGCGGGTTCGACATCGGGGAAGGGCTCGCCGAACTCCACGTCGGCCCATCGGCGCCATCCACACGCATGGCACCGATAGGGCTGTCGATCCGTGAGTTTCTGTCGGAGGCGCTCCCACGCGTTGCGCAGCCGCGACGGGTACACACGTCCGGACTGACACTGCGGGCACTTCATCTTCAACCTCAGCGGGAGCGGTTCATCGTAGCATGACCACCCCGCCGACGTCGCGCCGGGCCGCCTGGGTCGTCCATCTGTCCGCCGCGCCGGCCGAGGCGGCGGCGCTGGCCGCGAAGACCGCCGGTCTCCACTACAGCACGGACACGAAACCGGGCATCCGGCGGGTGCGCTCCGGACGATCGTTCCGGTATCTCAAGGCGGACGGGCGTCCCCACAAGGACCCGGCGGATCTGCAGCGCATCCGTGCGCTCGCCATTCCGCCGGCGTGGACGGATGTCTGGATTTCACCCGACCCGCGCGGCCACCTGCAGGCGACGGGACGCGACGCACGCGGACGCAAGCAGTACCGGTATCACCCGCGCTGGCGTGAGATCCGCGACGACACGAAATACGACCGCCTGCTCGCGTTCGGGCGCGCGCTGCCCGGCATCCGGCGCCGGACGGACGCCGATCTCCGCCGCGCCGGTCTGCCGCGCGAGAAGGTCCTGGCCGCCGTCGTGCGCCTGCTCGAGAAGACGTTCATCCGCGTGGGCAATGACGAGTACGCGCGGAGCAATCGCTCGTTCGGGCTGACGACGATGAGGGACGGTCACGTGAAAGTGAACGGCGCGCGCGTGCGTTTCATCTTCCGCGGCAAGAGCGGCGTCGAGCACGAACTCGAGCTGGAGAACCGGCGCCTCGCGCGCATCGTCCGGCAGTGCCGGGATCTGCCCGGGCAGGAGCTGTTTCAATACCGCGACGACGAGGGGCGCGTCGTCGACGTCGGCTCGGCGGACGTCAATGCGTACTTGAAGGAGATTACCGGCGAGGACTTCACGTCGAAGGACTTCCGCACGTGGGCAGGCACCGTGCTCGCTTCGACGCTGCTCGCCGGCGAGGCGGTGGAGGCGACGTCCAGAGGCACGAAGAAACAGATCGTCGCGGCGGTCGATCAGGTCGCCAAGCGCCTTGGCAACACCCGTGCGGTGTGCCGGAAATCGTACGTGCACCCCGCGGTGTTCGACGCGTACCTCGGAGGATCGCTCCGCACGCCGCGCCGCCGGCGCGTCGCACGCGCGGCGATCGGCGGCTTGACCGAGGCGGAGGCCGCGGTGATGCGGCTGCTGCAGCAGCCGCGCCGCAAGGCCGGTTAGCGGCCGGAGAGGTGCACGCCTCCGTTCGTCGTCTCGAGGTGGATCGCGGGTCCGCCGCCGTTCAACCTTCCTTCGAGCCGGCGCCGCGTCGTTTCCCCGGACGTTTCGATCGACAGGCCGCCGGTGTCGATGCCGCCATTCGTGACGCGCGCGGTGACGGTCGCGCGGGCATCCTTGGGAACCCTCAGCCGGATGCCGCCATTCGTGCACTCGAGCCGGATGTCTCCGGACACCTGCGCCATGCCGATGTTGAGGCCGCCGTTCGTCGTCGACGCCTCGACCGGGCCGGCGAGCCCGTCAGCGTCGACCCCCCCGTTCGTGGTTTCGGCACGTACGGATCCCGTCAGACCACGGACGTCGACGCCGCCGTTGACGGTCTGCAGCCTGACGCCGGCGTCCGCGGGCAGCTTGACGTGATATTCCACCTCCAGCCCGCCGCCGAACATGCTGTCCTTGCGGGCGATCTTGGTTTCAATGCGGATGCCGGACGAGGACTGTTCGTCCTGGATCGTGATGCGCTTCAGCGCTTCCTTTGCGGCTTCCGGGGAAGACCCCTTGGCCTTTTCGATCGCCACGACTTCGACGGTGCGACCCGTGGAAGGCTCCACGTTGATGCGCCCGTTGACGTTGACGATTTCGACCTGGCCCCCCGTCGGCAGCTCGTAGGACTTCCGCCACTCGGTGGTTTCCTCGCTTCGGAACTCGGCGGTGACCAGATCGCAGCCCATCCCGGCCAGCAGGATCGGCAGGACGAGGAGGGGCAACAGCGATCGACGACAATGCGCGGGCATGGGCATAGCTCCTTGAATACTCCCTCTCGGGCATATACGCCCGGATTCGGACGGACGTTCACTTTCGTCACGCCCGTCGTCCCTTCGCCTGGTCGCAGGCGGGCAAGGTCGCTGAACGGTATAATCCCCCACAGACCCACGTCATGAGCGATCGCAAGTACCGTCAGCGCGGATATCAGGACGACGGCCCGCGTGAGCCGCGGGAGCGGCGGCCGGAGGTGAAGAAGGAGTACGCGCCGCGCGGGCAGCCGCCCGTGCAGCCGAAGACCTTCAACATGCCGGGCTTCCGCGAAGTGGTGAAATGCGCGCGCTGCGGCAACGAGCTGACGGTCGCCACGGCGTGGAGCACGTCCGGCACGTGCACGCGGTGCGGCAGCGATTTGCACACGTGCGCGCAGTGCGCGTCGTTCGACACGAGCGCGCCGTTCGAATGCCAGCGTCCCGTCCCCGCCCGGATCTCCCCGAAGGATGTGCGCAACGCGTGCGCCAGCTTCGAGCCGCGGGTGACGGTCGAACGCGAGACCAAGTCGGCATCCTCCCCGTCGGCGGGCGGGTCCGGCGGCGCCCGGAAGGCCTTCGACGATCTCTTCAAATAGCGCTGGCGTATAATGCCCGGCCGTGACCGGCGTGGCGTTCGTCGCCGTCGCGTCGCTGCTGCTCCAGGCGTCCGGCCCGGACGCCGCGCTCACCCGCGCACAGAAGGAAGCGTTTCTGACGAACGCCAGGATCGTGCACTCGCGCCAGATTGGCCGCGGGATTACGCAGCCCTGGCGGCTCACCCTGTCGGACGGACGCCTGACGCACGACGCCGCCTTTCAATCGATCGACGAGCGCAAGCTGCGCGTCGAGCTCCGACGCGGCCCCGAGATCAATTTCGTGGATTCGTGGCGGTACGACGTGGCGGCCTACCGGCTCGCCCAGCTGCTCGGGCTCGAGGAGATGCTGCCGGTGACCGTCGAACGCCGGTGGCGCGGCACGGTCGGGGCGCTGAGCTGGTGGATCGACACGCAGATGGACGAGCTCGAGCGCACGAAGAAGGGGATCGAACCACCGGATCGGGACGCATGGAACCGTCAGATGTACCGTCTGCGTGTGTTCACCGAACTCGTCAACGACACCGATCGCAATCTCGGCAACGTGTTGATCACGCCCGAGTGGCACATCCGCATGATCGACTTCACGCGCGGCTTCCGCCTGTGGGAGAAGATCCGCGAGCACGAGCTGGTGCGGTGCGATCGTGCCCTGCTCGAGCGTCTCGCGCTGTTGACGGAAGAGGACGTGGCGCGCGTCACCGATCGATACCTCTCGCGCGCCGAAGCGCACGCGATTCTCGTGCGCCGCGATCTCATCATCGAGCACTTCCAGCGGCTGATCGCGCAGAAGGGAGCAGCCGCCGTTCTGTACTGATTGGCCCGCCAGACACCTCGGAGTCGAGACCCATTGATGAACGATTGCTGGATACCGGCCGCGCCTGGCGACCGGCTGCAGGATGTCGATACGCCCGCGCTGGTTCTCGATCTCGGCGGCTTCGAGGCGAACGTCGCGCGCATGCACGAAACGGCTGCGACATAC
>DASSOM010000081.1:0-4741 GCA_035700625.1 Vicinamibacterales bacterium | reverse complement strand
GTCCGGCGAGCGGCCGTCCGTCAGCCACCGAGAAGAAGCCGCGGTGGCAGGGGCAGAACAACTCGCTGCTGCCGGGCTCGTGGCGAACGGCGCATGACAGATGCGTGCACACCTGCGAATAGGCTTTCAGCGCGCCGTCGGCCGTGCGGACGGCGATGCACGGGTCCTCGTCGGTGGGATACCGGAATAGGATCGACTGTCCAGGGCCGATGGCGTCGGCGGCCGCTATCCAGATCTCGGGAAACTCGCCCCTCGCGCGCAGCGCCCCGACGCCGGCAATCGCGGCGCTCGCGCCGACGAGCAGCGCCGAACCGAGCGTCAGGAACTTGGCCAGCTCACGCCGCGTGAGATAGTTGTCCGCGTCCCACCGGATCGGAAAGTCCTCGCGCCAGCGCGGCGCGTCCGTCCCTTTCAATTCGTCCGCCATCAGCCCATCTCCAGAATCGCCGCGACATCGTCCACACGATCGGACGCGGGATGCGCGACCGACCCGTCGGCGCGGATGACGTCGACGTGGATCGCCGGCGCCTTGTGCGGCAGCACCACGTAGACTTTCGTGCGCACGACCTCGTCGCCGAAGCGCCACACGTTCGTGGGCACGCCGTCACGGGTACGCTCGATCTCCTCCAGCGTGGTGTAGCTGAGCGCCTGCGACGGACACACGGTCGCGCACATGGGACGCCGCCCGGCGCTCGTGCGGTCGTAGCAGAGATCGCACTTCATCATCTGGTCGATGTCGCCGTAGTACTTCGGCACGCCGAACGGGCAGGCGAGCACGCAGTTCGAGCAGCCGATGCAGCGCGGCTTGAGCGAACTCTGGACGGCGCCGTCCGGCATCTTCTTGATCGCGTCTGCGGGACAGACGCGCGCGCAGATCGGATCCTGGCAGTGCATGCACACCTGCGGCGCGGTCTGCACCGTCTCGCGGCGCTGGATCGTCTCGAGGTGGATCATCGTGCGGCCGCGATGCGTGTCGCACTCCTCGCACGCCTGCACGCACGCCTGGCAGCCGATGCAGCGCGAATAGTCGATGAAGAAGGCCAGCTCGTTCATTCGACGCCTCCCGCCTCCGGCGCCAGCGCCGCGATCGGATCCGTCGGCGGATCCACCTTCTGCAGCCGCACCGCGCAGATCTTGAACTCCGGAATGTTCGATACCGGGTCGATCGCGCGGATGGTGCAGTTGTTGGCGGATCGATCGAGCGGCCAGTGGTACGGCACGAACACGGTGTCCGGCCGGATCGTCTTGACGACCTGGGCGCGCACGACGATGTGCCCGCGGCGGCTCTCGACGCGCACGAAATCGCCGTCGGCGATCCCGAGCGTCGCGGCCAGCTTCGGGTGGATTTCGCAGCGCGGCTGCGGATATTGCGCGACGAGCCCGCCGATGCGCCGCGTCTGCGTGCCCGACAGGTACTGCGAGACGACACGGCCCGTCGTCAGGATGATCGGGTACTCGGCGTCGGGCTCTTCGGCCGCAGGACGCCAGTCGACCGGCTGGAAGCGCGCGCGACCGTCCGCATGACCGAAGCGTCCGTTCTCGTACAGCCGCGGCGTCCCCGGGTGATCGGGCGACGGGCACGGCCAGAACACGCCGAACTCCCGATCGATGCGGTCGTACGTGATGCCGTAGTAGTCGGCTATGCCGCCGCGCGACGCGACGCGGATCTCCTCGAAGATTTCGCGGGGGGACTCGAACCTGAACTTGTCCCCCGCGCCGAGCCGCTCCGCGAGGGCGCACACGATCTTCCAGTCCTGCCGCGCGTCTCCGGGCGGCGGCACGGCCTGGCGATGATGGATGACGCGCCCTTCGACGTTCGTCGTCGTCCCCTCGTCCTCTTCCATCAGCGCGGCGGGCAGGACGATGTCGGCGTAGCGTGCGGTTTCGGAGAGGAAGAAGTCGCTGGCGGCGAAGAACTCGAGCCGCTCCAGCGCGCGACGGATGTAGTTGCCGTCGGGGAGCGACACGACGGGGTTGAAGCAGAACGAGAGCAGCCCTTTGATGCGGCCGTCGTGGATGGCCTCGAGCAGCGGCACCGCCGTGAGCCCCTTGTGCGGGATCGATTCCTCCGGTACGCCCCACACACTCGCGATGTAACGACGGTGCTCGGGATTTTCGATGTCGCGATAACCGGGGAGCTGATCGGCCTTCTGCCCCTGCTCGCGCGCACCCTGGCCGTTGCCCTGGCCGGTGATCGTCCCGTAGCCGCAGCCTTCGCGGCCGATCCGTCCGGTCGCGAGGACCAGATTGATCGCGGCCATGCAGTTGTCGACGCCTTTGGAGTGGTGCTCGATGCCGCGCGCGTGCAGCAGGAAGCTGCTCGTCGCGGGCCCCCACAGCTCGGCGGCGCGGACGATCATCGAGGCGGGGACGCCGGCAATCTGCGCCGCGCGTTCGGGCGGATAGTTGCGAATCGTGGCTTCGAGCGCGTCCCACCCGGTCGTGTGGGCTTCGATGAACGCGCGGTCGATCCAGCCGCGGCCGATCATGACGTGCAGCATCCCGTTGAAGACGCCGATGTCGCCGCCGGGGCGCACGGGAATGAAGAGATCGACCGTGCGCGCGATCGGCGTCAGACGCGGATCGATGATGATGATCTTCGCGCCGCGCTCCCGCGCGCGCCAGAAGTAGTCGGTCGTGATCGGCGAGCATTCGGCGACGTTCGATCCCGCGGCGAGGATGACGTCCGCCTTCGTGATGTCGTCCCACGCGTTCGCGCTGCGATCGATGCCGAGCATCTTCTTCGCCGCGGCGCCGGCCGACACCATGCAGAGCCGGCCGTTGTAGTCGATGTTCGCCGTCCGCAGCGCGACGCGCGCGAACTTGCCCAGCACGTAGGCGCGCTCGTTGGTGAAGGATGCGCCGCCGAGCAGCGCGAACGCGTCGGGCCCGTGGTCCGCCTGAATCCGCTTCATCGCCGCGACGATGCGATCGAGCGCCGCGTTCCATGATGTCGGCGCGAAGCCGTGGCCATCGTGCCGCTCGAGCGGCGTGAGCAGCCGATCCGGGTGCTCGTTCTGCAGGTATCGCTTAACGCCCTTGGGACAGAGCTTGCCGCGTTTGAACGGAAACTCCTCCCAGGGATCGAATCCGACGACCTTGTCGTCGCGAACCTTGAGCCGGATGCCGCACTGCTGGCCGCAGAAGCAGCAGTGCGTCTCCACGACACGGTCGGGCTCGCCGACGGCACTCCATCCGCCCGGCGGCGCGTCGTGCCGGTGCGGCCCGTATCGCGCGACGAGATTGGGGATGGAGTCGGGCGGCTTAGCCAACGCGCTCACCCCTTCCCGCGTGCAGCCACTCCCCGTCCTGCTGGATCGCGAGGTTCTTGCGCCGGCACGCCGGGCAGACGTCCTGATAATGATGGCCGTCGGCGAGCTGGTACGCGATCCCGAGCGCGGCCTCCACGCGCTTCAGATCCTCGACGTGCAGGCGCGAGGCGAACGGGGCGCCGCACCGGAGGCAGCGCGCCTGTTCGCCCGTCTCTCCGGCTTCCTTGTAGAAGCTGACGCCAAGCTGCGCGGGGCGCTGGAAGATGTGGAAGAACTTGCCGAATGGCAGATACAGCAGCGTGAACACGACCGTAATCGCATGCAGCTGCGACAGGAACGTGTACTGGTAGCCGCGGAACAGGTGCGTCGACGCGGTGAGGAAGACGCCGGTGATCGACACGGCGAACAACAGCACCAGCGGCAGCAGATCGCTGCCGAACTGCTGCACCGCGAGCGCACCGCGGTCGCGGCCGCGCCGCCAGAGCGCGATGAACACGCCGGCGAGCACCATCGCCGCCGAGATGTCGAGCACGTTGAAGACGAGCGGCGCCAGCGCGCTGTCGATCGGAAACGAAAAGACGTGCACGCCGAAGACGAACGCGTCGTAGATGTCCTGCGTCGTGCGCGGCGTTTCGAATCGGACCCACCCGAACGACAGAGGGAACGTCACCGCGGCGGCGAGGATGCAGCCCCACGCGAGCAGCCAGTGCGCGGACCAGCGCAGACGGGATCGACGCTCGATGAAGCGCTGCGCGAACAGATTCAAAAAGAAGAGCTGCGCGAGCTTGATGAGGTTTTGCGGCAGCCGGGGGGACACGAAGATTTGCCACCCGCGCGTCCAGTACAACCGGGTCGGTGGGCGACGCAGCCACATCGCGTAGCGATAGCCGATCCCGAACGCCGCGAAGACGCTCGCCCCCGCGTAAGAGACCAGCGCGGGATCGAAATCCTTGAACCGGCGGCTGCCGTAATAGATCCCGGCGATAATCACGGCGGCCGACGCCAGGCCCCAGCACATGGCGCGCCCGACGTCGCTGCCGCCCGGCCGGAGTGTCGGCTCTCGTAGCGGGCGCATCGGTCCGAGTATACGCTGGTGCGACGCCGACGACCGGCGTCGCTACCCCCTACGAGTAACGCGACGCATGACGGACAGCACGCGACAGCAGATCGTCCTGTGGATGAACACCGCGGCGTTCGCGGTGTGCTTCGCGGCGTGGACGCTGAACGGCGTGCTCGTCACGTTTCTCGTCGATCAGGGCATCTACACGTGGACGGAATCGCAGGTCGGCCTCCTCATCGGCCTGCCGATCCTCACCGGCTCGATCATGCGGCTGCCGCTCGGCATCCTGACCGATCGCATCGGCGGCCGATGGGTGTACAGCGCGCTCATGCTCGCCGCCGCCGTCCCGCTGCTCACGCTCTCCGTGTCGACCACGTACGCCGGCTTCCTGTGGTCGTCGCTCGGCTTC
>DASSOM010000080.1:0-17010 GCA_035700625.1 Vicinamibacterales bacterium | reverse complement strand
TAGCGTTCGATGGCGGCCGCCGCCGCCTCCCGCGCGGCGTCCTTCTCCGGCTCCGGGACGGAGTCTTCGAGATCGAGGACGACGGCGTCGGCGTCGGAGCGGAAGGCGCTGTCGACGAGCCGTTCGCGATGCGCCGGCGCGAACAGCAGCGTGCGCGGGAAGGGCTCGATCACGCGGCGCCTCCCTGCGTCGCCGCGTCACGGGTGCCGATCGCGGCCATGAACCGCTGCTTCAGGAAGACGCAGTCGAGCGGCGGCTTCGCTGACGGCCGCGACTCGCGCACCTTCGCGACGATGACCGCCGGGCCGCAGGATCCCGCGGCGCGGGAAAGCGCGGCGCCGAGATCAGCAGCCGTGGACACCGTCGTGGTGAACGGCACCTGCATGGCCGCCGCCGCGGCCGCGAGATCCGCGCCGAACGCGGTCGCAGCGCGCTGACCGCCCGTCGTGCCGTACTCGCCGTTGTCCCAGACGATCAGCACGAGATTCGCAGGGCGCATCGTGGCGATCGTCGCCAGCGATCCGAGGTTCATGAGAAGCGACCCGTCGCCGTCGAGCACGATCACGCGGCGATCGGGACGCGCGAGCGCGAGGCCGAGCCCGACGGACGAAGCGAGCCCCATGCTGCCCCAGGTGTAGAAGTTCTGCGGCCGATCGCCGGCCGCGAACAGATCGTACGCCGGATGTCCGAGGCTGGCGACGATGGGATCGTCTCCGGCGCGTTCGACGACAACGCGCGTGCCCTCGAGTCGGGTCATCATGACGCGCGCTCGGGATCGCCGTCGCGCAGCCCTCGCGCGATGGCGAACGGAATGAGGCACGCGGCCACCGTGCGCGTCCCGAACGCCAGCGCGCCCATGTGGCGCACGAGATCGTCGACCCGGCGGCCATCATCCGCGACGGCGTGGGAGATGCCGAGGGATTCGAGAATGCGCGGGAGCGCCGCGCCCATCGGGACCTGCGCCGCGTTCCACTCGCCCGGTCCGCCGCGCATGCTCACGATCATGAGCACGGGAAACTGGTAGGGCAGCAGCAGCGACGCGAGCGCATTGATCGAGTTGCCGACGCCGCTCGATTGCAGCAGCACGGTGGGACGCGCGCCGCCGAGCGCGAGCCCGGCGGCAATGCCGAACGCCTCTTCTTCGCGCGTCGCGAGGATGGTCCGCGTGTCGGCGTCCAGCGACGCGAGCACGTGCGACAGCGGGTTGTCGGGCACGTATACGACGTCGCGGCTGCCCGCCTCGCGCAGGCCCGCCGCGACCCCGCGCGCCCACGCCGGCGCCGCGACCGCGTCAGGCGTACCGGATGCAGACATTCTTGACCTGCGTGTAGCTGGCGAGCGCCTCGAGCCCCTTTTCGCGCCCGTACCCGCTCTTCTTGTAGCCGCCGAACGGCAGCTCGACGCCGCCCCCCGCGCCGTACGTGTTCACGAACACCTGCCCGGACTTGATGCGCGACGCGAGCGCGAGCGCCTTGTTGATGTCGCGCGTCCAGATGCCCGCGACGAGGCCGTACTGGCTGCGATTCGCAATCGCCGCCGCTTCCTCGAGATCGTCGAACGTGATGATCGAGAGGACCGGACCGAAAATCTCCTCCTGCGCGACGCGCATGTCCGGCTTGACGCCGTCGATGAGTGTCGGCCGATAGTAGAACCCGTCCGGCAGGCGATCGTCCGACGGCCGCGCACCGCCTTCGACGACCTCCGCCCCCTCCTGGCGTCCGATTCCGACGTAGCGCTCGATCGTCTCGAGCTGCCGTTTCGAGATGATCGGACCCATGTCGGGATCATCCGGTCCAGGCCCGACGTGCATGCCGCGCGCGTGCGCCGCGAGACGTTCGACGAGCGCGTCGTGCATCTTCCGTTCGACGAGCAGCCGCGATCCCGCGGAGCAGGTCTGCCCGGCGTTCTGGAAGATTGCCGTCGCGACCGATTTCACGGTCAGGTCGAGATCGGCGTCCGCGAAGACGACGTTCGGCGACTTGCCGCCGAGTTCCATCACGACCGGCACGACGTTATCGGCGGCCATCTTCGCGACGGCGATGCCGACGTCGACCGATCCGGTGAACGTCAGCTGATTGATCTCCGGATGGCTCGCGAGCGCCGCTCCCGCTTCGGAGCCGGTGCCGGGCACGACGTTGAGCACGCCGGGCGGCAATCCGCATTCGAGCGCGATCTCGCCAAGCCTCAGCGCGGTCATCGGCGCCTCGCTCGACGGCTTGACGACGACGGTGCAGCCGGCGGTGAGGGCGGCGGCAATCCCGCGGGATCCGATCTGAATCGGGTAGTTCCACGGGACGATGTGTCCCGAGACGCCGATCGGTTCGCGCACCGTGAAATCCAGCAGGCCGGGACCGATCGGGATCGTGTGTCCCATGATCTTGTCGGCCACGCCCGAGTAGAACTCGAAGTAGCGGGCGGCCACCTGCACGTCGGTGCGCGCCTGGCGCAGCGGCTTGCCGTTGTCCTGGCTCTCGAGCAGCGCCAGCTCCTCCGCGCGCTCGCGGATGCGCGTGCAGATCCGGTAGAGGATTCGCCCGCGCTCGGCGGGCGCGGCGCCGCCCCACGCGCTGGAGTCGAGCGCCCGCCGTGCGGCGCCGACGGCCGTATCGATATCGGCCTTCGTGCCCTTCGCGATCGTCGCGAGCACGCCGCCGGTGGATGGGTTATAGACGTCGAGCGTGCCGCCGTCGGACGCGGCGGTGCGCTGGCCGTCAATGATGAGCGGCTCGGTGGCCGCGCGCGCGGTGGTGGTCATGACGCTGTCTCCCCGCGGACGCCGCGTGGTCCGCGCGGCGGGACGTGCCCGCGGCGGTAGACCATGAACGTCCGCTTGTATTCGATGACGGTCTCGCCGTGCTGGTTCAGGCCCGTCGTCTTCACGGTGACGATCCCGACGTTGGGGCGCGACTTCGACGGCCGCGCCGCCAGCACTTCGCTCCGCGAATAGATCGTATCCCCTTCGAAGACGGGGTGGGGCAGCCGGACCTCGTCCCAGCCGAGGTTCGCCATCACGTTCATCGACAGATCGGTGACCGACTGGCCCGTGACGAGCGCGAGCGTGAGCGTGGAGTTCACGAGCGGCCGCCCGAACTCGGTCTGCGCCGCGTAGGCCGCATCGAAGTGGATGGGATTGGTGTTCTGCGTCAGCAGCGTGAACCAGATGTTGTCGGCGGCGACGATCGTGCGTCCGAGCGGGTGGTCGTACACGTCGCCCACTTCGAAGTCCTCGAACACGCGCCCGGTCCAGCCTTGCTTTATCGTCATCGCCCTCAGACAATCCCTTCCGCCCGCCACCGCGCGATGGTGCCGGCGCCAACTCCGACCTCCGTCAACACGCGATCCGTATGTTCGCCGAGCGCGGGTACCGGATCCATGCGCGGCTCGCTCTCATCCAGCGTCACGGGCGGCCGCAGCGCGCGGACGGGACCCGCGGGCGTGTCGACGCGGCGCCAGCGATCGCGGTCGGCGAGCTGCGGATGCGCGACGAATGCGGCGACGTCGTTGAGCCTCGCGGACGCGATCCCCGCCGCCTCGAGCCGATCGACGATCGCCGCGGCGGTGAACGGGCGCAGCGCGTCCCCCACGATCGATTCGAGTTCGGCGCGGTGCGCAACACGATCGGGGTTCGACGCGAACCGCGGATCGTGCGCAAGCGCGGGCATTCCGAGGACGTCGGCGCAGAAGCGCGTCCACTCGCGCTCGTTCTGGATGCCGATCAGCACGGGCGTGCCGTCCGCGCTGGCGAACGGACCGTACGGCGCAATCGTGGCGTGCCGCGCCCCGTGACGCGCGGGCGCGCGTCCGGCATGCTCCGCCACGTACGCGGGCTGGCTCATCCACTCGCCCAGCGCATCGAAGAGGGAAACCTCGACGTGCGCCCCCTCGCCCGTGCGCTCGCGCCGAAGCAAGGCGGCAAGGATGCCAGAGTAAGCGTACATGCCCGCGGCGATATCGGCGACCGAGATCCCGACGCGCGCCGGTGCGTCCGGCGCGCCCGTGATCGACATCAGCCCCGTCTCACCCTGCACGAGCAGATCGTATGCCTTGCGATCCTTGTACGGTCCAGTCGATCCGTACCCGCTGATGCTGCAGGCGATGAGCCGAGGCGCGCAGGCGCGCAGCGTACCGGCATCGAGACCGAGCCGTTCCGCGGCTCCGGGCGCCAGGTTCTGCACGAACACGTCGGCGCGACGCAGCAGTCGCGCGAGCACGTCGCGCGTTTCCGGACGAGCGAGGTCGAGCGTCACCGACTCCTTCGATCGATTGAGCCACACGAAGTAGCTGGAGAGTCCGTTCACCGTGCGATCGTAGCCGCGCGCGAAGTCCCCCGTGCCGGGCCGTTCGATCTTGATGACGCGCGCGCCGAGGTCGGCGAGCTGGCGCGTCGCGAACGGCGCCGCCACCGCCTGTTCGATCGACACGACCGTGACGTGGGCGAGCGGCCGCGGCATCTCAGTACGATCGCGGAAGTCCGAGCACCTTCTCGCCAACGAAGGCGAGGATCAGATTCGTCGAGACGGGGGCCACCTGATACAGCTTCGTCTCGCGGAACTTCCGCTCGATGTCGTAATCCTCCGCGAACCCGAATCCGCCGTACGTCTGCACGGTGACGTTCGCGGCCTCCCACGACGCATCGGCGGCGAGGAGCTTTGCCATGTTCGCCTCGGCGCCGCACGGGCGGCCGGCGTCGAACAGCGCGGCGGCGCGCTGCCGCATCAGATCGGCCGCTTCGACGTTCACGTGCGCGCGCGCGATCGGAAACTGGATCCCCTGGTTCTGTCCGATGGGCCGTCCGAAGACGACGCGGTCCCGCGCGTAGCGGCACGCGCGGTCGATGAACCAGCGGCCGTCACCGACGCACTCGGCCGCAATCAGGATGCGCTCGGCGTTCAGGCCGTCGAGCAGGTATCGGAAGCCCTGTCCTTCTTCGCCGATCAAATTGGCCGCGGGCACCTCGAACTCGTCGAAGAAGATCTCCGTCGTCGCATGATTCATCATCGTCCGGATCGGACGGATCGTGAGTCCGCTGCTGCCGCCGCCGCGCAGGTCGACGAGCAGCGCCGAGAGCCCCTCGGTGCGCTTCTTCACCTGCTCGATCGGCGTCGTCCGGGCAATGAGCAGCATCAGATCCGAATGCTCCGCGCGCGAGATCCAGACTTTCTGACCGGACACGACGTAGCGATCGCCTTTGCGGACCGCCATCGTCTTGATCTGCGTCGTGTCGGAGCCGGTCGTCGGCTCGCTGACGCCGAAGGCCTGGAGACGCAGCGCGCCGGACGCGATCTGAGGCAGATACTCGCGCTTCTGCGCGTCGGAGCCGTGCCGCAGCAGCGTGCCCATGATGTACATCTGTGCGTGGCACGCGCCCGAGTTGCCGCCGCTGCGGTTGATCTCCTCCAGGATGACCGCCGTCTCCTCGATGCCGAGTCCCGCCCCGCCGTACGCCTCGGGGATGAGCGCCGCGAGATAACCGGCGTCGGTCAGCGCGCGGACGAACTCCTCCGGGTACGCGCGGCGCGCGTCGAGTTCGCGCCAGTACGTGTCGGGAAATCGCGCGCACAGGTCGCGGACGGCGTGTCTGAGATCCTCGTGCTGGGTATCTGGAGCCATTCTCTCTTTCATGGATGTCAGCCCATGAAGGGCTGACCCACACGCCTTCGCAGCTGCGCCGCAACAACAGCAGGCCTGTGGGTCAGGGCTTTAGCCCTGACTCTTCGTGTCTGGCCGACACACCGCCACTCATCCGCGGATGTTGCGCAGCATGTCGGCGTAGCCGCCCGGATCGACGCGCGCCTCGATCAGCGCGGGCGCCCGCCGCGCGATGGCCGACTTCGTCGCGCGTTCGAGCCGCCAGGCGTCGTTGGCCCGCTCGACGCTGAAGCCCAGCGCCGCGCCGACGCGGCACCAGTCGACCGCGCCAACCGCAACGCCGGTCCGCGGCAGCGAGCGGTGATCCTGTTTGATGCCGATCAGGCTCAGGTGCTCGTCCGCAAAGACGACGACCACCACAGGCAGCCGCTCGCGCGCGACGGTGTGCAGCTCTCCGAGGCACATCAGCAGGCCTCCGTCGCCGGTCAACGCCACGACCGGTTCCTCCGGCGCGAGCAGCGCCGCGCCGACGGCCGCCGGTAGAGCGTACCCCATCGTCGACAGTCCGTTCGAGATCAGCAGCTGCCCGGGCTCCCGGACCGGCCAGAGCGTCGTCGCTGGAAACATGTGCGAGCCGGCGTCGATCGCGACACGACACGCGCCGCTGCCGGCGGCCACCGCGTCGACCGCCTCGGAGGGCGAGAGTCCCGCGACGGGAACGCGGACCGCGTCGCGCTGGCGCTGGCGCGCGTTGAAGATGTCGGCGGCGCGCCAGGATGTCGAGTGCGTCAGACCGGCGTCGATGCGCTCGATCGACGCTTCGAGATCGCCGAGGAACGTCGCGCGTGCGGGGACCTGCGTGGACGTGAAGGGCCACTCGGTCGCCGCGATGACAGGCGCATCGTACGGCCATGACCGCGGAAGCAGCTCCACAGGGTCGAGGCCGATCGCGAGGATGAGATCGGCCTCCTCGACGAGCGGGCGCTCGACGACGCCCAGCGTGAAGACGCCGGCGAACGAGGGATCGTCGTCCGCGATGACCCCCTTGGCTTTGTATGTGACGAGCGCGGGGATCATGCGGCGCGCGCAGAGATGCCGCACGGCCGGCGTCGCCGGTCGCGAGCCGAGACCGGCAATCACGAGCGGACGCCGCGCGTCGCGCAGCAGGTCGGCGATGGCGTCGTGGGAATCGTGCTGACGCCGGACGTGCGTCCGCGTGGTCGCCTCAGGCGCCGCCGGGCGCGCCAACGCACCCGGCGTGCAGTCGACGTGCACGGGGCCGCACGGAAGGGCAAGCGATGCGGCGATCGCGTTGGCGATCGTGGTCCTCGCGCCATCTTCCTGCAGCGTCAGCGACGTCTTGACGATGGGCTCGAGCAGCGCGCGCTGATCGATCCGCTGATGCGGGAATTCCGCCGAGCGCGCATCGGAGATGACGATCAACGGGACGCGATCGAGCGCCGCGTGCGCGACGCCGTTGACGATGGAGGCGAGGCCCGGGCCGAGGGTGCAAAGGCACGCGCCCGGCGCGCCCGTGACTTCCGCCTGCGCGCAGGCCATGATCGCGCCAGCCGTTTCCGTCTGTGAGAGGACGAACGGCAGGCCGTACCGGCGCGCGGCGTCGAGCAGATCGAGATTGCCGCCGCCGCCCGGCACGCCGAAGAGCGCTCGGGCGCCGGCATCGGCAAGCGCAGCAACGAAGAGATCAGCGATGGTCACGTCGCGGGAAGCAGGAACGGGATTTGCCCGGGGCAACACCCATACCACGAGCCGATCGACTGGCCACCACCGGTTTTCCGCCCAGCGATCGGTTGAGTATCGTACCTGCTGAACGGATCGTTGAAACGTTCTGTTACGCGCGCAACACAGGAGGCTGCAACGATGCGATCGTTCGTGTGGATTCCCCTGCTGGTCCTCACGGCGTGCAGCGGCGGGCCGCGCGAATCACCCGCGCCCTCCGCGCGTCAGCTGACGATCGAAGACGTCCTCGCCATCTGGAATACGCGCGCGCCGTTCTGGGCGCCGGACGGCCGCCGGATCGGCTTTTCGTGGGGCGTCGGCCGGGAAGCGAGCTTCTGGACGGCGGACGCGTCGGCGAGCGCGCCCGCGATGCCGGGCGGCTCGACGGTCCGTCAGCTGGCGCCGCAATCGGGACGCGGCTCCGCCGTGGTCTCGCGCGACTGGCGATGGGTGGCCTACGTCGCGCAGCGGCAGATCTGGCGGATTCCGCTCGACGGTGGACGTCCGGAACAGATCACGAGGAAGCCGGCGAACTATTCGGCCCTGAACTGGTCCCCCGACGCCACGCACATTGCCTTCGTCATCGACGACGGGCGGCAGACGGACGTCGGAGTGGCGTCCGCCGCAGGCGGCGCTCCGGCGATGATTGCCGCGACCGCGCGCGACGAGGATTCACCGATCTGGTCCCCGGATTCGACGCGCGTCGCGTTCATCCGGCGCTTCGAGAACTGGCAGGGCTACGACGTCTGGACGAGCGATGTGGCCGGTGGCAATCAGCGGCAGATCGTGACGGAGCGGTACGACAAGGGAGTCGAGGAGTACGGATTCGGCGGCAACGCGAACTGGTCGCCGGATGGCCGCCGTATCGCGTATCTCTCGAGCCGCGACGGATACAACCATGTGTGGACGGTGTCCGTCGACGGCGGGCGTCCCGCGGCGGTGACGTCCGGCGCGTTCGTCGATTACGACCCGGCCTGGTCCCCGGACGGGTCGCGCATCCTCTTCGTCAGCAGCCGCAGCGGCGATCGCGAGGAACGGCACATCTGGATCGTCAGCGCCGCCGGCGGCACGCCCGAGCGGATCTCCGCGGACGGTTTCTGCACGGATCCCGTGTGGTCCCCCGACGGGAGCCGCGTCGGGTATCTGCGGTCGAGCGCGACCGAGCCGCCGGAAGTGGTCGTGCAGGATGCGCGTGCCGGGGCGACAGCGCGGCGCCTCACCGAATCGCGTCCGGATCCGGCGCTCACGGCAGCCTTCGCCGAGCCGGAAGCGGTCACGTATCCGAGCCGCGACGGCACGAAGGTGCCGGCCATCCTCCTGCGCCGGCGCGGCGACACATCGACGCGTCCCGCGCTCATGTACTTCCATGGCAAAGGCGGAATCAATCTGAAGGGGTGGGGCGGCCTGCCGAACTACGCCTTCCACCAGCTCCTCGTTCAGCAGGGCTACGCGATCCTCTTCGTCAACTGGCGCGGCACGCACGTCGGCTACGGCGCCGCTTTCGAGCAGGCGAACTACCGCGACTACGGCGGCGGCGAACTGGACGACGTGCGCGCGGGCGCTGAGTTCCTCGCACGCGAGGCGCACGTGGATCCGAAGCGCATCGCGTGCTGGGGCGGCAGTTACGGCGGCTACATGACGATGCTCGCCATCACGAAGGCGCCGGAGGTCTGCAGCGCGGGCATCTCGCTGTACGGCGTGTCCGATTGGGCGGCGTTCACGAAGCAGAACCAGCGGCGGCTCTGGAACTATCGCCTCTTCTCGAAGCTCGGACGTCCGGAGGACTCGGCCGCGCTCTACGATCGCGCGGCGGCGATCAAGTACGTGGACGACGCGACGGCGCCGCTCCTCATCATGCAGGGCACCGATGACGACGGCGTCGTGCCGGCACAGGGAGAAGCGCTGTACGACGCGATGCGGAAGGCGGGCAAGCGCGTCGAGTACGTCGCCTACACGGGCGAGGGACACGGCTTCCGCGGCATCGGATCCCAGCGCGACATGTACGAGCGGACGCTCGCGTTTCTCGACGCGGCCAACGGAGGCGCATCCGGCGGGCGCTGATCGATGCGCGCAGGCGTTCTTGCCGCGCTGCTCGCCGCCGCGGGGCCGTCGGCTGCCGCCCAGCCGCCGGTGGTCCATGCCGTGCGTGCGTCGGGGCCGATCGTACTGGACGGCCGCCTCGACGAGGCCGCCTGGCAGGACGTGCCGATCTTCACCTCGTTCGTGCAGCAGGTCCCCGTCCCGCGCGCACCGGCGACCGATCGCACGGAGGTGATGGTCGTCTTCACCGACTCGGCGCTGTATGTCGGCGTCCGCGCGTTCCAGTCGGCCGGCGTGCCGATCGTCGCGAACGAACTGCAGCGCGACGCCGGCCGCATGCACGAACGGAACGACACCTTCACGCTCGCGCTCGACACCTTTGCCGACCGCCGCAACGGCTACGTCTTCTACTTCAACCCGCTCGGCGCGCAGAACGACTGGGCGTGCTGGGACGAAGGGCGCGTGTGGTCCCAGGAGTGGAACACGATCTGGGACGTGCGCACGTCGATCGAGTCCTGGGGCTGGAGCGCGGAGATGTGGCTGCCGTTCCAGAGCCTGCGCTTCCCGCACGACGGCCCGCAGCGCTGGGGGATCAACTTCCGCCGCATCGTCCTGGCGAAGAACGAGTGGACGTTCGCGACGTTCATTCCGCCGGAGTGGGGGACGTCGGGGATCGGCAAGTTCTCGTCGGGCGCGGATCTCGAGGGGGTCGAAATCGGCGGACGTCCCCTGAACATGGAACTGCACCCGTACGCGCTCGCGGGCGCCGTCGAGGACACCTGCGCGGACGCGTGCGCCACGCACGGCCGGGGGGACGTCGGCCTCGACGCGAAGTACGGCGTCTCGCCGAACCTGACGCTCGATCTGACCTGGAACACCGACTTCTCGCAGGTCGAAGCGGACGAGCAGCAGATCAATCTGAGCCGGTTCAGCCTGTTCTTTCCCGAGAAGCGGCAGTTCTTCCTCGAAGGCAAGGGCATCTTCGACTTCGGCATCACGTCGGGCGACTACCGACTGCTGCCGTTCTTCAGCCGCCGCATCGGCCTCGACGCCGGACAGCCCACGTCCATCGTCGGGGGCGCGCGCCTGACGGGAAAAGTCGGCGGGTACTCCGTGGGCGCGCTGGAGATCGCGACGGACGGGGTCAATCCCGGCGATCCGCTGAGCGTGTTCAGCGTCGCGCGCGTGCGGCGTGACATCCTGCAGCGATCGAGCGTCGGGGTGATCGCCGTCGATCGCCGCGACGCGCTGGGACGCAACGAGACGCTGGGAGGGGACGCGCACTTCGCCTTCGGCCGGAGCTCACGGGTCGAGAGCTTCCTCGTTCGATCCTGGAGCCCGGAGAATCCGGAAGACGCGTGGGCGGGACGACTGCATGGGCTGTACGACGTCGACACGTACGCGGTGGAAGCAGACTACGTCCGCATCGGGCGCAACTACGATCCACGCGCGGGCTACGTCCGCCGCACCGGGATCGAGCGGTGGTACGCGCGCGTGCAGCGCAGTCCACGCCTGTCGCACGGGCCCGTGCGGAAGGTGTACGCGGGCGCGAGCTTCGACTACGTCCTCGACGGAGAGCGGCTCGAGAGCCGCACGGCGGGACTGCAGTTCAAGATGGATTTCGGCCCCGGCGACGTCGTTCAGCTCGACGTCGCTCGGCTGCTCGACGCGCCCGACCAGCCGTTCGTGGTTGCGGGCGGACCGGTCGTCCCGGCGGGCGTCTATACCTTCAACGACGTGGTCGCGTCATGGCTGACGGCGCCAAGCCGCCGCGTCTCGGGACGGATTCAGGCGCGCGCCGGCGGCTACTACGGCGGGACGCGCCGCGAGCTGCTGGTCACGAGCATCGTCAAGGCCTCGTCTCGCCTGTACACCGACCTGAACGTGCAGGTGACGGATCTCGATCTCCCGGGCGGCAGCACCGTCGCGCGCCTGCTCGGGACGCGGGTGACGTTCTCGGCGTCCACCCGCGCGTTCTACTCCGCCCTTCTGCAGTGGAACTCCACGGTCGATCAGCTCGATGCGAACCTTCGACTGAGCTGGATGTACCAGCCGGGCTCCTATCTGTATGTCGTGTACAGCCGCAGCGCGCCCACGATAGGCGATCCGCGGCTTCAACGTTCGCACAGCATCGTGGTGAAGGCGACGCGGCTGCTTAGATTCTGAGGATCGAGGAACGAGGTTCGAACCTCGCTCCTCGCTCCTCGTGCTACGAGATGTGATCGAGATTTTTCGCCAGCAGCACGTCGCGCGATGCGCCGGCGCGGGCTTTGGCCGCGTGCTGTTGATACGCTGACTTGTCGTAGGCGGAGGTGATCAGCGCGGCGGCGAAATCGAGCGCCGGGTTGCCGCCGCCGGCCGCGAGACTCTTCTGCATCCAGGCAAGCCCGTTCGCTTCGGGGGTCACCGCGCGGGCGTTTGCTGCCTGAACGGCCATCTCGCCCCGCAGCATGGTCATCTCGCGCATGGCTTCCGTTACGTACGCGACGTCGAGGTAGGCGAGCGCGTCGGCGCGTCCGGCCAGCTCCGCGGCACGCGCGCGCGCCGTCAGACGCTCGAGCAGTGCGGCGGCCACCGTGCGATCCGCGCTCGCGTAAATCGTCGCGCGGCGCAGCGTCTCCATCCGCGCGATCACCGGCGTCGACGGTGTCAGCAGCGCTTCGGTGTCGCTGACGAGATTGGTCAGCTTGTAGTCGGCGCGCCCCTGGAACCATCCGGTGGATCCATCCCACGGCAGCGAGCGCGCGCCGGCGATGTCATAGGGATGGCAGAGCAGCGGCGGCCCCGCGAAAGCGGGTCGGGCCATGGCCGCGGCGGCCACGAGTGTGAGCAGCACGACGGACGAGCGGAACGGATAGCGTCGCATGTGACCTCCTGCGTCAATGACAGGAGGACGCTGTCGCGCACGCGGCGTTAACGTGCGGCACTCATGACGCCCGACCCAGAATGCGGCGATGAGGTCCGTTCGCGGAGGAAACCGTCGTTAACGCAGGACGCGCACGGGGTCCACGCTGGCCGCGCGGCGGGCGGGCACGATCGTCGCGACGAGCGCGACGATCAGCAGGACGGCGGCGACGGCGGCGAAGCTGACGGGATCGCGCGGCGCGACGCCGTAGAGCAGCGACTGCAGCGCGCCGGCCAGCCATGCCGCGGCGATCACTCCCGCGATCAGGCCGGCGGCGACGATGATCAGCGCCTGCGACGCGACGAGCGTCACGACCCGGAAGGGGGTTGCGCCGAGCGCGGTGCGTACGCCGATCTCCCGCGCGCGCTGCGCCACGCTGTACGACAGCACGCCGAACAGCCCCACGCCGGCAATCGCCAGCGCGAACGCCGCGAACGCCGCGAGGAGGATCGTGTAGAGGCGGGGCTGCGCGAGGCTCTCCGAGATGCGATCGTTCAGCGTCATCACGGAATCGACGAGGAGATTGGGATCCTCGCCGCGCACGATCGACCGGAGCGCGGGCACGATGGCGCGCGGATCGCCGGCGGTGCGAACGATGAGATTGAGGTCAGAGTCGTCCAGCTCCACCTGCGTCCAGGGACGGAACATCTCGGGCTGCGGATCGTCGGTGACCTCACGCCGCGCTGCGTCCCGCACGATGCCGACGATCTGCCGGGGGGCCTTGTCGCCCGGCAGTGTCTGCTCGAGCGGATGCGGCCCGAGATACTTCCGCGCGAACGCTTCGCTGACGATGACGACCGGACGTGAGGTCGCGGTGTCGCGCGCGTTGAACGCGCGTCCCTGCACGATCTGCTGGCCGACCGCGCTGAAGTAGTCGGGCGTCACCCAGCGCGCGCCGGTCTGCACCTGCACGGTTCCGCGGTCGCGCGTCTCGAGCGGGAAGGACGACAACGCGGCGGTGCCGGTGAACGCGAGCACGTTGGAGGCGGCCGCGAATTGCACGCCGCCGGTCGCCCGCAGCCGATCCAGCAGCACCGCGAGCGCCTGCGCGCGCCGCGCGGGGGGATAGGTGTCGTCGGGCAGCGACATGCGCGCGGTCAGGACGTTTCGCGGATCGTACCCGACGTCCGCGTTGATCAGGTGCGTGAAGCTGCGAATGAGGAGCGCCGCGCCGACGAGCAGGACGCACGCGATCGCCACCTGTCCGGCCATGATGAGCGCGCGCGTGCGCGCCGTGCCTGAGCGCAGGCTGCCGCCGACCGGCGCGAGCGAGTCTTCCACCAGCGCCGGCACGAGGCGGAGGCGGCGCGCCTGCAGCGCGGGGCCCAGCCCGCACGCGAGCCCCGCCGTCATCGAGACGGCCAGCGCGAACAGCTCGATCCGGACGTTCAGCCCGATGTTGTCGATGCGCGGGAAGTCGGCCGGCAGAAGCGCCGGCAGCGCCCGCCCGATCGCCGCGGCGGCGATCAGGCCTGCAATGCCCCCCAGCGCGCCGAGCAGCAGGTGCTCGACGAAGCTCTGGCGCATCAGGCGTCCGACGCCCGCGCCGATCGCCGCGCGGATGGCCATCTCACGCCGCCGGCCCGTGCCGCGCGCGAGCTGCAGGCTTGCGATGTTGCCGGTCGCGGTGGCGAGCAGCAGCACGACGGCCGCGAGCAGCACGAGGATCGCCGGCCGCACGTCTTTCGTCATGGCCTCCAGCAACGGCACCGTCGACACGATCACGGGGCCGTTCGATCCCCAGATGGCCATCTCGATCGGCTCGAACGGCGTCACGGTGCGTCCGCGCGCGGTGGCTTCGGCCGCTGCCTGCTCGGGCGTCACGCCGGGCCGAAGACGCGCGATGGCGTTGAACAACGACACGGACACATCCTTCGAGCCCGGTTGCCGCGGCGGTCGAATGTGGAACGGTACCCACGCACGCGCGTCCCGATCGAGGAACCTGAAGTCCTTCGGCATGACGCCGACGACGGTGTACGTGGTGCTGTCGAGGCGAACGGTCTTTCCGATGACGTCCGGCTGACCGCCGAACCGCTGCTGCCACAGGCCATGCGACAGGAGGACGATCGGCGGCCGCCCCGGGAGTTCTTCGCCTTCAGCGAAGAGCCTTCCGATCTGCGGCCTTGCGCCGATCATCGGCAACAGGCTCGGCGTGATTGACGCGACGCGCACGCGCTCCGGATCGCCGACGCCGGTCAGCGCCATCGACGATCCCGACCAGGCACCCAACGCGTCGACTGTCGTGTGGGCGTCTCGCCAGGCGAGATAGGAGAAGTTGGTTGCGAGCGGCGGGAACCGGTTCGTCGATCCTTCACGCGACTCGTACACCTTGACGAACCGATCGGCGTCCTTCCAGGGGAGCGGCGAGAGCAGCACGCCGTACGCCACGCTCGCCAGGATCGTCGTGGCGCAAATCCCGAGCGCCATCGTTGCGACGACGAGGGCGGTGTGGCCGGGCTGCCGCCGCAGCAGTCGCGCGGCGTAGCGGAGATCCTGCAGTATCCCGAGTCCGCGGCCGGAGGCTGCCGGCGGTTCGACGGCCGTCGGGCGGTCCGGACGCCGGCTGAGCAGCGCCGCGTCGTCGCGCCACGCGGTGAGCTGCACGTCCACGCGCCGCAGCGCCTCTTCCTTTGTGGCGCCTTCGGCGCGCGCCGCCTCGTACGCCGACTGCGCGTGCTGCGCGAGTTCCTCCAGGATGTCGGCCTCGGGGCAGGTCCTGCCGCTGAACGCGGTCTTGACGTAGTCGGTCCAGTTCATCAGCGCCTCAGGCCCGGATCCGCGCGACGCGATCGAGGGCGACGAAGAAAGTGTCCCACGTGCTGCGCTGCCGCTTGAGGACGGTGCGCCCCGCGCGCGTCAGGCGGTAGTAGCGGCGCCGCCGCTGGCCGGCCTTCTCGACCCAGCGCCCTTCGAGCAGGCCACGATCTTCCAACCGGTACAGCGTGGGGTAGAGTGAGGCGACGTGGAAGCTGATCGCGCCGCCGGACCGCTCGCCGATCAGCCGCGCGATGTCGTAGCCGTGTCTCGGCCGCTCCTCCACGAGGGCGAGCACGAGGATCTCCGTGCTGCCGCGCTTCAGCTCCCGCGCGATGTCATACCGTCCCATATGTGGCTGCACCATATAACAGGCGCAGCGGCCGGATCAAGGTTGGACGGCACGGAGAAGGACGGAGGGAACGGGCATCAAGGAACGGAGGACCGGAGTCCCTCCGTTCACTCCAATCTCAGCGCACGCATCGGATCGATGGTCGCCGCGCGGCGGGCGGGAATGAAGCCGGCGATGAGGGCGCAAGCGGCGAGCACCGCCGCGGCGCCGGCGAGGATGGTCGGGTCACTGCTCCCAACCCCGAACAGCGTGGACTGGAGCAGCCGGCCTGCCGCGAGGGCCGCCGGAACGCCAAGCGCGAGGCCGACGGCGAGTTGCGCGAGTGCGCCGCCGAGGATCGTGCGCACGACGCGGCCGCGGCTGGCGCCCACCGCCATCCGGATGCCGATCTCGCGCGTCCGCCGCGAGACGCTGTGCGCCGTTACGCCGTAGAGGCCGAGACACGCGAGCAGCAGCGCCGTCGACCCGAAGACGACGGCCAGCCGCGCGATCAGCCGCTCGATGTTGAAGTTCAGCTCCACCTGCCGCGCCATCGTCATCACCGTCGTCACGACGAGACGGCGGTCCACCTCCGCGGCCGCGTGCCGCAGCGCCGGTTCCAGGCTCTGGACGGGCCGGTCGAGGCGCAGTTCGATGGCGTGCGGATACTGCGAGCGCGGGACGCTCAGTGGATCGTCGCGATCCTGGAGGAACGGCAGGAAGAACGTCGCATACGCCGGGCTGCGCGCGTCCTGATACTTCGCGTCGCCGACGACGCCCACGATTTCGTACACGCGCGGCCCGCTGCCGTCCCGACCCGCGAAGCCGATGCGCCGGCCGATCGGATCTCCCTCGCCGAAGAAGCGCTTCGCGAACGTCTGATTGACGACCGCAACACGCGGCGCGCCCGGTCGATCCCGTTCGTCGATCGCGCGGCCGCGCAGGACGGGCGTTCCGATGACGTCGAAGTAATGCGGGCTGACGCGGTTCCAGGACGCCGAGAGCCGCTCCGACGTGGCGCGGCCGTCCACCGTGATGCGCGACGACCAGTTGTCCCCCGACATCGGACTGTAGAGCGAGAACGCCGCACCCGCGATCCCAGGAATCTCTTTCAGCCGCTCCGGCAGCCGCCGATAGATCGGCTCGAGCCCGTCCGGCGCAATCGCCGACAGAGACGAGGGCGCGAGGTCGGCAATGGCGCGCCCCTCCGTGCGGAAGCCGAAGTCCTGCCGCTGCAGGTTCTGCAGGCTGCGGGCGAGGAGGCCGGCGCAGACGACCAGCGCGAGCGACAGAGCCACCTGCAGTGCGACCAGAGCCCGCGGCCGCAGAAGAACACGGAACGTCAGCCACGGAAAAACACGGAAAAACGGCCGCGGAAAAACGCGGAAGAACACAGAATCGGTGTCCGGTGCGTCGATGCGGCCGGTGAATTCGGTGGCCGCGCGGGCGCCGCGCAAGGCGTCGATCGGATCGGAACGCGAGGCGAGAACCGCCGGCGCGGCGCCGAAGAGCATCCCCGTCGCGAGGGAGACGGCGAACGCGAATCCGACGACGGTCGCCGACGGCGCGGCATCGAAGGGGACGAACGTTGCGCCGGCGAACGTCATCTCGACGATGGCGCGCGCGCCGACGTACGCGATCGCGAGGCCGA
>DASSOM010000079.1:0-2038 GCA_035700625.1 Vicinamibacterales bacterium | reverse complement strand
GGCCCCGGATCGGCTGGACGCCGAGGACCGGGAACAGGTTGGCGGTCACCGTACCTGCGGCGACGCGCTCGGGGTCGCCGTCACCCGTCAGGTTCACGGCGGTTTCGTCCCAGGCGCCGATCGCGGAAAGCGTCCGCGACTCGCGCCGATAGTCGTTGACCTCGCCGTCCGCGACCCACGTCTTGTCGAAGGCCGTCCACCGGCTCCAGATCGTGACGACGCGATCCGGATCGCCCCACGGCAGCGGCTTCAACAGGACGGCGTTCACCACGCTGAAGATGGCCGCGTTGGCGCCGACGCCCAGCGTCAGCGTGAGCACCGCCACGATCGCGAACCCGGGATTGCGGACGAGCGTGCGGATCCCGAAGCGAAGGTCCTGGAGAAAGCTGTCCATGACACGGTTAGACGGCGGCCCACCGAAATGCGTTTGGAGCGAAGATCCTTCGGCTTCAATTAATATGGCCTTATGGATCGGGATCTCTCTTCGTTTCGTCCCTCACGGCTGTGGCGGCGCCTGCCGCTCGAGCGCCGCATCGACGCGGCGTCATTGTTCTGGGAGGACGAGCAGTCCGAAGATCAGCAGGTCGAAGCGGTGGCGGCGATCGCGAGCCACATGAAATTCCGTTCGCGGAGCGTCATCGGCCTCGCGCCCGAGCGGCGCGCCAAATATCTGGCCCAGCTGCCGAACATATCGGATGCGATTGCGGCGCGCGCCCTCGTCAGTTATCACCTCGAGCGCCACCGTCCGATGATGGCGGCGTTTCTCGACGCGCTCGGCATTCCCCACGACAACGGCCTCATCACCGAGGAAACGGTGCCCAAACCGGACACGGACGCGCTGAAGAACGCCGCGGCCGAGCTCGCGTCGAAGTTCGACGCGAACGACGTCGCCGTGTATCTCTCGACGCTGGTCTCGCAGGATCCGGAAACGTGGGGCGCGTTGGCGGACCTGCCGCAGCTGCAGCCGGCGTAGCGCAGGCATCAGGCCTGCTTTGCCAGCGCTCCAATCTCCGCGGCGGCGCGGATACCGCTTTCGACCGCGCCGTTCATGTAGCCCTGCCACTTCACGCTCGTGTGCTCGCCGGCAAACACAATGCGCCCGAACGGGCGCGCGAGCCATGGGCGGAGCTGCGGGTCGAACGACGGATCGAAATACGCATAGCCCCCGCCCACCCACGGATCGGAGTCCCAGACGACGGTTCGCGAGGCGATCGGACGCCCCGGTTCGCCGAGCCACCGCAGCCGCTCGACGATCCCCTGCTCGCCTTCCGCCTCCAGCAGTTCACGCAGTTCGGCTGACGCGCGGCCGCCGGCCAGGAAACTGAGGATCGCCGGGCCGGGCTGCTGCTCGTTGCCGTCCCAGACAGCGCCGATCGGGAGGTCCGTACCGAATGCCGATGGACGGCCGGTCCTGCGCCAGAAACGGTGCTCGAACTGCATGAGCAGCCGCGTCGCGCAGCCGTAGCGAAGGGATCCGATCGCCCGCGCCTGTTGATCCGGAAGCTGCGGCGCAAAGCGGACGGCCCGCGCGGTCGTCGCCGGCATGGCGCAGACGAAGAACCGGGCCTCGATCTCGCTCCGGGTGCCGTCTTTGTCTTCGACGGTCACGCGCACTCCGCCGGCATCCTGCGTCAGCGCGCGGACGATCGTCTTCAGGCGCAGCGTGCCGCGCAGCCTGCGCGCCATCGTCGTCGCCAGCCGATCGTTGCCGTCGCGCAGGCGGTACATGCGGTCCCGTCCTGGCGTTCCCCACTCGGCGAACTGCTCGACGAGCGGCAGCATCGAGAGATCCTCCGGGTCGGCGAGAAAAAACCCGCGAAACGCGCGGAGTCGAGCGCGCAGAACCGGAGATGCGTCAACGCTGTCGAGCCACGCGGCAATAGACATCTTTGCGAGGCGCTGCCCGACGGCCGTGTCCGCGCTCTGCCCGGCCAGATTGAACTCGCGGACTTCCGGCGCGAGCGCCTTCGTCATCTGCTTGAACGCGCGCCCGGATGGATCGATCGCGCGGCGTCCGGGGGCATCGGGACCGAAGAAT
>DASSOM010000078.1:0-4431 GCA_035700625.1 Vicinamibacterales bacterium | reverse complement strand
AGATCCGCGTCAACGTGACCCCTTCGACATCCTCAACAACAGTCAGCGGACCCGGCGGCGTGCGCGCGCGGAACCCCGCGGGGCGCACGATGGTCCAATCGAGACCGCTCTGCCGGATCAGCGCCTCCTGGACGTCCTTGTCGGCGTAGATGTGCTTCGTAAACAACGGGAAGAAGATCCGGTCGTACAGAAAACCGCCGTGGCCTTTCGTCTCACCGGCCCCCCCACCGGTGACGCAGATCAGGCGACGCACCTTCTGCTCGTTCATCGCCTGCAGCAGGATCCTCGTCGACTCCGAGAAGAGCGTCGTGCGACGGACGTTGCCCGCGCCGAGGACGTACAGCACGGCGTCCTGGCCGGAGACCGCACGTGAGACAGCGCCGGCGTCGAGCGCGTCCCCTTCCATCGCTCGAACAGCAAGTGCCCCGAGCTTCTCGGGATGCCTGACGAGTGCGGTCACGCGGTGACCGCGCGTCAGCGCCTCCTCGACGACGAGCCGCCCGACGCTGCCGGTTGCGCCCAGGACCAGAACGTTCATGATGCCGGCGCGCGCGGCGTCGCTCGGCATCACCACGTTCGGCTGACACTCGCGGCGTCCACCTTCGTGCGTGTCGACAGAGTGGAGAGAACCGAACCAATCGCAATGAGGACGGCGCCGCAGGTCAGGCCGGATCGCATGTCGAGCGCCATGCCGGCGACCAGGATCCCCAAAGTTCCGGCCGCGCAGGCGAACACGGCGTACGCCGACAACCGTCCGCGGCGCCAGGCGGCACGAAGCGCGACGGTGCCGAGATTGACCAGGATCATCACCACGAGCACCACCCTTAGCCGCGGCTCGTACGGAATCCAATCGACGCCGGCGATGCCGACCGCGCTCATGTAAGCGGTCCAGCACATCGGACACTTGGGCGTGAGCGCGAGCATGGCGCCCGCCGCGAGGCCAGGAGATGTGAGCACATGTGAGCTCGCGCGCTGCCGTCGCGGCATCGACGGCAGAAGCCGAACGGCTTCGTCGAGCACCGCGTCGACGTCCCACTGGAGTCGCGCGAACGTGGCGGCGATCCGGCCGTGGGCGTCGAGGACGAAGAGTTCGATGCGATGACGATTCACCGTGGCCGGCCCGAAGTTGACGCCAAGCTCGAAGCGCCGACGCAATCGGTCGAAGCCGCCCGTCGTCCTCACGAACCGGTCGTCGTCGCTGAACGACACTCCCCGGTTGTCGGCGTACGCCTTGAGCACGTCGGGGCGATCGTAACCAGGGTCGTACGTGATCGCCATCGTGCGGATGCGGCCAGCCAGTCCACGCGCGCGGATCGCGTGCTGCAGCCTCGCCAGCCGGGTGACGGTCAGCGAGCACTTGTTCGGGTTGTCGCATCGCGTGTAGAAGAACGTGACGATCGCCGGCTTGCCGCGAAGCCACTCGTCGAGCGACGCGGTACGCCCGTCCTGATCTTCGAGGGTGACATCGTCGCCGCCCTTCACATCCGTCCACCACCGGGAGAAAGGACGAACGGGCAGACGGAGCGTCGAGAGCCCGGGGCAGCACTCTGAATTGCCGTCGGTACCGCTGCCGCGAATGAGCGCGATCGCACGTTCGATCTGGCGGCGAATCGCCAGCGAGAATTCATCGCGCGATTGATCGAGGAGCGCCTGCAGCCGGTCGACCGCGCACGCCGCTTCCCCGCCGAGCCATCCGAACGTCGCGAAGATTTCGGCCAGCGCGGTCGTGGCGCCGCGAAGCGGCCATCGCGGCCGGTAACAGTCGAACGTCACCGTATCGTCGTAAGACTTGACGTTCTCGATCGCGCGAAACAGATACGGGACGAACCTCGCGTCGCGCGCGCCGCCTCGGACGGCCCGGGCCGCCGCCGCAACCAGATAGGCGGAACGGCCGCTCTCCAGTTCTTCGACGACGTACGGCACCGCGGCGTCCGGCAAGCCGGCGCTCGCGAAGGAGGCCAGCACGTAGCCGCGGATTCTGCTCGTCTCGTTCGCGCTCCGTCCCGTGTAGAGCGGATGCTGCTCGGCGAGCAGACCGACGAGCACGTCGCTGTCGCGCGGAGATCCTCTGACGCGATCGACGAGCGACGCGATCTCATCTTCCGGCGTGCGCGCATCAAGATGCCGCAACCCGAGGAACGCGTGCTCGCCCGCCGCGCGGTCGCCACGCCCAGGAAACCGCATGGCTACTCCTGACGACGACGATGGACGAAGCGCGTCGCGGCGCGCCGGAGCTCGCCGGAAGTGGTGTTCTGCAGCTGTTTCACGCGTTCCAGGAAATCGGAACCCGCGCCCGGCGCCGGCGGTCTGGCGAAATGATCGAGGGCGCTGATGCTCGCGGCGCGGACGGTCTCGTTCTCGCTGTCGTCCAGCACGAGCTGCCTGGCGAGCTGCTGGAACTCGTCCGGCGCGAGCGACTGCAGCGCCGCGGCGCTCGCGCTGCGCGTCTCGGCGCGTTCCGACTTGTCCATCAGCACCGACGTGAGCAAATCCTTGGACGCCGGGTCGGATCCGAGCAGCCGGACCGCCTGCAGTTTGAGTTCCGGGTTCGGTGGGTTCTCCGCCAGACGGCGGATCAGCGGGTAGTGCTCGGCGTGCACGTCGTAGCCGAGAAACTGCAGCGACTTCTCGGGCGACGTCAGGGCCACTGCGGGATTCTCGAGTCCCTCCAGCAGACGCCGCTGCGCGTATTCGTCCTTCTCCTGCGACAGCACTTCCAACGCGTCCTCGCGCAACACATGGCTCGGGTCGTCGACGATGACCCGGAGCGCATCGAGGAATTCAGCCCGCTTCGGCGCGAAGACCGCGGCGCTGAAGCTGGCGGCGCGCAGCACGGTCAGCGCGCGATGACGCAGTTCTTCAGGTTCCGTCGTATCGCGCAGGAGTCCGATGACGAGATCGATGAGGTCCGGTCTGTTGCTGATCTCGATCCGGAGCGCGTCGAGCGCGAGCAGCCGGCGCTGCAGATCGGCGCCGCGATCGAGCAGGATTCCGACGAACGCGCCCGCGTCGTCTGCAGCGGCCGGTGGTGCGGGCGCGCGCGCGGCCGGAGCTGGGCCGCCCGGCGGCGCCTGCATGAGATGATCCCGTAGCCGCCGGGCCTCCTCCGCGGCGCGATCGATTTGTTCCTGCACCTGGCGCCGGTATTCAGAGTCCGCCATCTCACACCTCGCGCACGGCTGAGGGCCCGCTCACGGTTCGAACGGCACGTCGTCGTAATCGAATCCGAGCCGCTGACTCGGATTGACGCCGCCCTGATAGTCGATCATGTCACCAACACGCGGGACCGGCCCCGGAGCAGACACGACAACGCTCGCGGGGAAATTTCCGCCGGGCGCCGTGGGCGGGCGCGGCTGGGTGGTGTCGCGGTTCCACGGCCACATCGTGTCGAGGAGATTGTGGCCAATCCGCGGATTGCTGCCCGGACCACCGGCGCCTGGAAACGGAAAGCTCGCCAGGTTGCTCGCGTCGAAACGGTGGAAGAACCACTGCCATTTCGCCCAGAGACGATCCACGTTCGCGTGCAGCAGGAAGAAGAGCGGATCCTTGGCGGCGGTGTCGATGGAGCTGATGAAGCCTCCGAAGCTCGTGTGCGCGTTGCCGTGCGGATTGCTTTCGAGACCGTTGAACTGCGAAAACAGCGCGCCCGGATCGCCGAGGCGCAGCGTGGCGGCTTCGCCAAGCACGCCCGGCGCCTGCGTCACCTGGTCGAAGCTCGGACTCCTCAGAATGCCGGGCTGCCCGTCGGTTTTCCAGAACTGAATCGGATTGGAACCGTCGAAGTGTACGACGCCGTTCTGATCGGAGGCGCCGAAGAAGTCCGGCGCGAACAGCTGAGGTGCGGGGAGATCGAACCGCCAGTACGGCAGCGCGACGCCAGGATTGATGTTCTGCAGTTCGCGTTCGAGATCGAGCAGGTACGCGCGGTGCCACGACAGGAACCCCGGAAGGCCGTGCGCCTCCTGACGCGAGATGTCCCGGTGCATGTCGCGGAACCTGGTGAAGCGGCCCGCGCCGGCGCCGTTCAACGTCGCGAATGCGGAAACGACGTTGGCGCGCTCTGCCGGTGTCAGGCTGTTGGCATCCTTCCGAACGCGCACCATCATCGTCGTCGTCGACAGGACCGCGTTGGTGCCGGCCTCGCGCACGTCGATCGCGGCATCCTTGTCGGCGATGCTGGGACGCCCGAATCGCCCCGCGATGAAGAAGCCGACCGGAGATCCGTCGAGCGGCAGCGTCAGCGCGATCTGATCCTGCCAGACCGCCCCTGGAGCAGGCGCGAAGAAGAGGAGTTGGCCGCCGGCCGCCGGATTCTGGTTTTGCAGGGTCACCGTCACCGATGTCGTGGCTCCGGTGGCGTCCGTGAGCCGCACGTCGCAACGGAGCGGCGCCCAGCCGATGTAACGGGCATCAGGCGCGGTGCTGCCGTTG
>DASSOM010000077.1:0-2152 GCA_035700625.1 Vicinamibacterales bacterium | reverse complement strand
CCGAGCGCCAGCGAGCCGGCGGCGACGACGGTCACGAACGGCGACGCGAACAGCGTGCGAAGCGCGAAGCGGAGTCTGGACATGTGGTGATAGACGAGGTCGGACGGCGGTTGGTTTATTCTATCGGCTTGATTCTACGGAGGTCCCGCATGTCGTTGCGATCGCCCGCGCGTGTGTGGCTCGCCGCCGCCGTTCTGCTCGCCCTCGTCGCCGCGCCGGCGATCCGGGCGCAGCAGCCCGCCGCCGCCGGGTTCACGCTCGACCAGGTCCTGAGCTACCCGTTCCCCGACAATCTGACGGCCGCGCCGTCCGGCGCGCGCATCGCGTGGACGTTCAGCGAGCGCGGCGTGCGCAACATCTACGTCGCCGACGCGCCGGACTTCACGCCGCGCAAGGTCACGCCGTACACCGAAGACGACGGGCAGGAGCTGACGAACCTGTCGTTCACGGATGACGGCGGCACGATCGTCTACGTGCGGGGGGGCGACCACGGCTCGAACTGGCCGGCCGAAGGCAACCTGCAGCCGAACCCGACGAGCAGTCCGGTCCAGCCGAAGCTGCAAATCTTCGCGGTGCCGGTCAGCGGCGGCGAGCCGAAGCTGCTCGCCGAAGGGGACGCGCCGGTCGTGGCGCCGAAGACGCATCGCGTCGCGTTCGTGCGCGACGGGAAGATCTGGGTCGTGCCGATCGACGGCTCGGCAAAGGCGGAGCAGGCGTTCTTCGCGAAGGGCAGCAGCGAATCTCCGGCGTGGTCGCCGGACGGGACGACGCTGGCGTTCGTCTCGGACCGCGACGATCACAGCTTCATCGGCCTCTTCACGGATCTCGAGCATCCGATCCGCTACATCGCGCCGTCGACGTCGAGGGATTCGATGCCGTTCTGGTCGCCGGACGGCCGCCGGATCGCGTTCGTGCGGCAGCCGGGACGCGGCGGCGTGCCGACGCTGGAGCCCCGACCGCAGCCGTGGGCGCTATGGATCGCGGACGCGTCCACCGGCGAGGCGCACGAAGCGTGGAAGAGCGGGACGGGGGAGCGCGATTCCTATCCGCGCGTCGCCGGCAGCCTGCAGCCGTCGTGGGGCGCGGGGGACCGCCTCGTGTTCATGTCGTACCAGGACGGCTGGCCGCACGTGTATTCCGTGCCGGCGTCCGGCGGCGACGCCCTTCGTTTGACGTCCGGCAACTTCATGGTGGAACACGCGTCGCTCACGCCGGACCGCCGCTTCGTCGTCTACAGTGCGAACACGGGGACGGATCCACTCGACACCGATCGGCGTCATCTCTACAAGGTCCCGGTCGCGGCGGCGACGCCGTCGCCGCTCACGTCCGGGGCGGGCATCGAATGGACGCCGGTCGTCACCTCGGACAACCGCTTCGTCGCGTGTCTGTCGTCCACCGCGCAGCGGCCGCCGCTGCCGACTGTCGTGCCGATCGGCGGCGGGTCGCCGAAAACGATCGCGGCCGACCGCGTGCCGGCGGATTTTCCGTCCGCGCAGCTCGTGGCGCCCGAACAGGTCGTGTTCAAGTCGAGCGACGGCCTCGAGGTGCACGGCCAGTTGTTCAAGACCGCCGGCGGCGCGGCGAAGCGGCCGGCGCTCATCTACGTGCACGGCGGGCCGCCGCGACAGATGCTGCTCGGCTGGCATTACATGGGGTACTACGCGAACGACTACGCCGCCAACCAGTACCTCGCGAGCCGCGGCTTCATCGTCCTGTCGGTGAACTACCGGCTCGGCATCGGCTACGGACACGACTTCCACTATCCGGAGCAGGCTGGCGCGAGGGGCGCGTCGGAGTATCTCGACGTGCTCGCCGGCGGCAAGTGGCTGCAGGCGCGCGCCGACGTCGATCCAACGCGCATTGGCATCTGGGGTGGATCGTACGGCGGGTTCCTCACGGCGCTCGCGCTCGGCCGCAACTCGGATCTCTTCGCGGCCGGTGTGGACATCCATGGCGTCCACAACTGGGATCGCCAGGGGCGCGCGGCGCCGAACCTCGGCGCGGCGCTCGCTGAGGACGGCATCACGCTTGACGATCTCAAAGCGGCCGCGCGCGTCACCTACGAGTCGTCTCCGATTTCGGCGGTCGACACGTGGAAATCGCCCGTGCTGCTGATCCAGGCGGACGATGACCGGAACGTTGAGTTCCACCA
>DASSOM010000076.1:0-6816 GCA_035700625.1 Vicinamibacterales bacterium | reverse complement strand
ATGTTGGATCCCTGCCCGCGGTTCGAGTCGGGATACTGCTGCTCGAGCTGCCGGGCGATCGTCTGCATCCCGGCGGCGGCATCCTGCATCGACACGCCGTCGGCCAGCCGGGCGACGCCGTACAGGTTGTGGCACGCGCGCCGCTTGTCGCAGCTCGACCTGGCGTACAGCGGCGTCCAGAACTCCACGGGTCCAGCGGGCGCGAACTGAAACGACGCCGGCATCACGCCGACGATGACGCGCGGCACGCCGTCGAGCGTGATCGTCTGCCCCAACGCCTCCGACCGGCCGCCGAACCACCGCCGCCAGGCGGCGTCGCTCAGAATGACGACCGGCGCGGCGGACGCAGACGACTCGCCGGCCGTGAAGTCTCGTCCAAGCGTGGGGGACACGCCGAGCGTCCTGAAGAAATCGTCCGAGACGCGCGCGCCCGCCGCGCGCCGCGCACCGTCCGGTGTGTTGAGGGCCATGCCCGTCCCCTGGAACGCCGACAGCGACGAGAACACGGTGTTCATCCGCTTCCAGTCGAGGTAATCCAGGTAGGACAGATTCGATCGATCGAAGACCGGCGTCCGTTCGAAGACGGCGGCCAGGCGCGACGGCGCCTCGTACGGGAGCGGAGCGATCAGCGCGGCGTCGACGAAGGCGTAAATCGCGACGCTCGCGCACATGCCGAGCGCGAGCGTCAGAATGGCGGTGACCGCGAAGCCCGGGCTACGGCGGAGTTGACGGACGGCGAACCGCGCATCCTGCTGAAGTGCGTCGAGGAAGGGCATGCGCTGATCGCGCGCTTCGGTGGTCATGGGGACTTGGACGGAATGCCGACGCGCAGGGTTTATCGCCATCGCTCCGCGTAGCGCGGCGCCGCCAGGACACGTCCCTTCCGCCGCGTCAGCGTGACGTCGATGTCGTGCATCGGCCGCGAGTCTTCGGGCCCTTCGACCAGCAGCACGTAGTAGCCGGCGAGGGCGCCCGCCATGCGGCGCAGCGCCACGTTGGGAAAGATGTGCGTCCGAGCGTAGAACCCTCCGGTGTCCGACGACACGATTTGGAGGCCCACCTCGAGCGAGTGCGCGTCCGCTTCCGTGACGTCCAGCGAAAATACGGACGTGCGCGATGCCACGAGCGCCTGCGCGGCCGCTCCGTAGTCATTTTCCATCGTCATACCGCCGGCGCCGAGCCGACCGAAGCCGTGGCCGATCAGCACGAGCGTCTTGGCGCCGGGCAGGGGCTCGAGCGCGGCGCCAATCAGCTCGAGCGCGCCCTCGATGCCGTAGGTCGTGCGAGCCTCCTCGGGATCCAGGTGCGCCAGCAGCGATGGCGCCGGCGATGGCTCCGGGATCGGCGGCCGGCCGAGGAGGACGTCGTGGCCGAGCAGACGCTGCAGGCGCTCGCGGTCGCCCGTGAAGTCGGTCCACACGAGGAGGCGCGTGTCGAACGAGAGCACCGCCACGCGGTCGCCGGGCGTCAGCGTCTCGAGGAGGTCGCGGCTCTTCAGCAGCATGCGCATCAGCCCGAAGATGCGCGACGGCTCGAGGTCCTTCTGAAAGAGGAACACGATCAGGCGATGATGATTCGCCGCGGGATCGGGTGAAGGTGAGCGGCGATCTGATGCAGCCGCATCGAGCGCACGCTCCCCTTCTCCAATCCACGTGGCGGATTCAACGCGGACGGGCGCGCCGTCGATCTTCACCCGGAAGTCAGACGGGGTGAGACCCAGCAAGGGCTCGCCGCGATCGTCGAGGGCGCGTGCGTCAATCAGGACGCGTCCGACGTCGACGCGTTCACGGAATCGCTGCTGTGACTCCTGCGGCGCCAGGGGCGACTGTAGTACCAGGGCTGCCGCGAAGCACGCGCGAATGAGCGTCACGATCACATCCGTCGCGCGATCACGCGCGCGAGGCTGAGGAGGAACATCGCCCCGACGCTGATGACGCCGCCGATCAGCAGCTCGAACGGCCACAGATTGTGCGACGTTGGATCGATGGCGGTGCCGATGACGATGCCGAGCACGATGATCAGGCTGAACCCGGCGGGCAGCGCCGCCGCCGCGCGCCAGCCGCCGCGCCATTTCCAGACGCCCCAGACGGGCCAGACGAGGCCCGCCAGGGCCAGCGCCAGCGTGCCGAGCAAGAACGCGGGCACGAGCGCGTCGAACGTCCGGTCGGCGCGGGTGGCAGGTTGATTCCGCACGCGTTCGGCCTCGCGCTCGCCGGCGATTTCCGCTTCGCGCATCAGCCGATCCACCCAGTCCGGACGCGCGCGCGCCGCCGCGCCCCCCGCGCAGCACGTGATCCCGACGGAATAGGAGGCGACCTGCCATTCCTTGTATGGGGAACCGCCGCCCGCGATGATGCGCACCTCGTCGACCTGCACCGGTTCAGTGAACGCGAACCAGCCGATCGCCTCGCCCGATCCCTCGTACGGTGCGGACGGATTCGATTTCGCGCCGACTTCCTTGCCGGCGGCGTACGGCCGCGCCCAGAGACGGATGCGTGTGTCGGCCGCGTACCGCAGACGGACGTAGTACATCTCGTCCTTCGCGAGCGACGCATAACCCTCCGGAGCGGTTCCGATCACGTCCACCCGCACGTCCGCCCGCGCGTGCGCGGCGGTGAGTGCGAGCAACGCGCTCGCCATCAACCCCACTCGTCGCCTGTTCACCGGCTCCGTCACATCCCGCCTCCCGCCTTCGCTCCCGAACCGCCGTCTTTCCACGCGGTACGTCACCTCCGACCTCCAACATCCCACCTTCGCCGCTACGCGGCTACGGTGGGCAGGCCTCCCGCCTCCGCCGCTACGCGGCTATGGCGCGGCAAGCCTCACCCCGCGTCCGCCCTCAATCCCAGTTCATGAAACGATTCGAGCAGCGCCTGGGGATCGCGGTACACGCGATACGCGCCGGCGCTCGTCAGCTCCGGCTCACCGTAGCCGCCGCTCAGGACACCGACGCCGAGCATGCCGGCGCGCCGCGCCGCGAGCAGGTCCCACACCGAGTCGCCGACCACGTAGCATTCCTCGCGAGCGACGTGGAGCCGCTCCTGACAGGCGAGGAACAGATCCGGTTCCGGCTTCGCGCGCTGGACGTCGTCGCGATCGACGATCGCGATGTCGTCGGGCACGTCGAGCGCTTCGAGCGAGGGACGGACGTCGCCGCGTTTGCCGGAGGTCGCGATCCCGTAGCGGATCCGCGCGTCGTGTAAGTGCCGCAGGAGCGCCACCGCGCCGGGCAGCGGCCGCCGATCCGGGAGGAGCTGCTTGTAGATCGCGCCGTGGCGCGCCTGCAGACGCTCCGTGAGTTCGTCATCGATGGCGCGTCCCGCGGCGTGGGCCGCCGCGCGCGTGAGCAAGCCGCCGCTCATCCCGATGAAGCGGTGGATGCGCCAGGCTTCGATGTGCAGATCCGCCTCGCCGAGCGTGCGCTGCCACGCGAGCACGTGGGCATAGACCGTGTCGACGAGCGTGCCATCGAGGTCGAAAATGAGCGCGCGCATGGAGCGAGTGTACCCGCCTTCGCCGCTCCGCGGCTACGGTGGGCACAGGTCCAGCTTCCAGCTTCCAGCCGCCAGCCGCCAGCCGCCAGTTGCCAGTTGCCAGTTGCCAGTACGTCACATTCAACATCCACCCCTCCGCTGCGCAGCTAATTACAAGATCGTCACCTCCGACATCCAACATCCAACATCCGACCTCCAACCTCCGACATCCGACATCCGACATGCTATACTGACCGAATGGTCAGTCGGCTGAACGACTGGTCTAGTTTGGCTGCATGCCCTCAACCGCTCCTCCCACCAAAACCGCCGTGCTGACGGCATTTCGGCGCGACGCCCTGCTCGCCGCCGCGCGCCGCGTGTTCGGCCAGTACGGCTTCGAGCGCGCCACCGTCGAGCGCATCGCGCGCGAGGCGGGCGTCGCCAAGGGGACCGTCTACCTCTATTACGCGTCCAAACAGGCGATCTACTGGGCCGCGCTCGCGGCCGGCATCGAAGAGCTGCACGAGCGGACGCGCACGCGGGTGGCCGAAGCCGCCAACCTCCGCGAGATCGTCACCGCCTTCATCGCCACGAAGGTCGAGTATTTCGACGAACGGCGCGACTTCTTCCGCATCTACGTCTCGGAGCTCGGGCGCCGGCTCGGCGGGCCGCTCTACCAGCGCCCCGAGATCCAGCCGTTGTACGTGCGGCAGATCCGCGCGCTCGAGCAGGCGATCGCGCGCGCCGTCAAGCGCGGCGAGATTCGCGCGGTGGACGCACGCGAGACCGCCTCGGCGATCTTCGATCTGACGCGCGGTCTGATTACGCGGCGTCTGCTCGCGGGGCGGCGGCGGCCCGCCGCCCGCGAGGTGGACGGACTGATACAGCTCGTATGGCAGGGGCTCGAGCGGCGCGGTGCCGGTCGCGCGCCTGCCGGAACGCGAGGACGAACCGTGAAAGGAACGCGAACGAGATGACGCGCTGGACAATCGCGACGCTGATCGCGCTGGCCATGGCGCCCGCGCCTGCCGGCGCGCAGGTGCTGGGGACCGCGCCGCAGCTGCCGCCCGACAGTCCGTTTCTGGGCAGCCGCCCCTCGGGCACGCCAACCACCCAGCCGCTGCCGCTGTCGCTGAAGGACGCCGTCGACCGTGCGCTCGATCACAACCTCGGGCTGCTGATCCAGGAAGAAGCGGTGCAGCACGCCCGCGGCGCGCGCTGGCGCGCGCTCGCCGCGCTGCTCCCCGACGTGTCGGCAAGCGTCGGGGAATCGCGGCAGGTGCTCAACCTCGCGGCGTTCGGCTTCGAGACCGACGAGCCGATCGTAGGCCCCTTCAACGTGTTCGACGCGCGCGTCGCGGTGTCGCAGCCGGTGATCGACGTCAGCGCGCTCAACGACGCGAAGGCGGCCTCGCTCAACGAGCGCGCGGCGCGGTACGGCATCAACACGGCTCGCGATCTCGTGACGCTCGTCGCGGTCAACCTGTATCTGGAAACCATCGCCGCGCAGAGCCGGATCGAGATGACGCGCGCCCAGCAGGAGACGGCCGACGCGCTGCTCACGCAGGCGCGCGATCTCGAGCGATCGGGGCTCGTCGCCGGCATCGACGTCCTCCGCGCGCAGGTGCAGCAGCAGACGCAGCGGCAGCGCATGATCGTGGCCGAGAACCAGTTCGAGAAGTCGAAGCTCCAGCTCGCGCGGGCCATCGGCCTGCCGCCGGGGCAGCCGGTCACGCTCACCGACCGCATCCCGTTCGCGCCGACGCCGGAGCCGACGCTCGACCAGGCGCTCGCCCGCGCGTATGCGTCGCGCAGCGACTACCTCGCGGCGCAGAGCCGCCTCGAGGCCGCACAGGCCACCGCACGGTCGGCCGCCGCCGCGCACCTGCCCTCGCTGCACGTTGACGCGAACTACGGCGCGCTGGGACAGACGACCCACGAGGCGCACAGCACGTATACGGTGAGCGCGAACGTCCGCATCCCGCTGTTCGACGCGGGACGGATGACCGCCCGCCGCATCGACGCCGCCGCCGAGGTCCGGCAGCGCACCGCGGAGCTCGCCGACTTCAAGGCGCGCATCGAGTTCGAGGTCCGGTCGGCGCTGCTCGATCTGCGCGCGGCGGAACAGCAGCTGCAGGTCGCGCAGACGAACGTGCAGCTCGCAAACGACGAGCTGCAGCAGGCGCGCGACCGCTTCGCGGCGGGTGTCGCGAGCAATCTCGAGGTCACGCAGGCGCAGGAATCGGTCGCCTCTGCCTCGGAGAGCCACATCAGCGCGCTCTACGCGCACAACCTCGCAAAGGCGTCGCTCGCCCGCGCGCTCGGCATCGCCGAAGAAGCGATCGCTGCTTATCTCGGAGGACGGCAGTAATGGCGGAGGAGACGAGGGACGAGACGAAGGAGAAGATGGAGACGAAGGAGAGGAACGGCGGGCGCCGGCTCCGCGTCATCGCGGGCGCGGCGGCCGTCGTGCTCGTCCTCGTCGTCATCGCGTGGTGGCACTACCGCGGCCGGGAGTCGACCGACGATGCCCAGATCGACGGGCACATCACCCAGATTGCCGCGCGCGTGTCGGGCACGATCGTCAAGGTGTCGGTCGACAACAACAACGCCGTCGGCGCCGGTACGCTCCTGGTGCAGATCGATCCGCGCGACTATCAGGTGGCCGTCGACCGCGCGGAGGCGGAGCTGGCCGACGCGCGCGCGACGGCGGTCGCGGCGCAGAGCGGCGTGCCGATCACGCAGGTGTCCGCGCAGGCCGGCGTCCACACGGCGTCCGGTGGCGTCGAACAGGCGGACGCGGCGGTCGTCGGCGCCGAACGCGGCGTCGAAGCGGCCCGCGCGAATCTCGTGGCCGCGCAGGCGCGGCAGCGCGAGCGGGAAGCGAACGCCACGAAGGAGTCGCGCGACGTCGACCGCCTGAAGCCGCTCGTCGAGAAGAACGAGATCTCGCGCCAGCAGTTCGACGCGGCGGTCGCCGAGGCGGATGCGGCGCGCGCCGCGGCCGACGCCGCGACGTCCGAAGTGGCGGCCGCGCAGGCCGCGATCAGCGTCGCCGAGCAGCGCGCGCGCGAGGCGCGCGCCGAGGCGGGCCAGGCCCGCGCGGCGCTCGCCACCGCCAAGACCGCCCCGGAACAGGTGCGCGTCACGCGCGCGAAAGCGCAGTCGGCCGAAGCCCGCGTGAAGCAGGCCGAAGCCGCGCTTGCCCAGGCGCGCCTCAACCTGCAATACACGACCGTAAAGGCGCCAACCGCCGGCGTCGTGAGCCGCAAGACCGTCGAGGTCGGCCAGGTCGTCCAGGCTGGACAGCCGCTGATGGCCATCGTGGACCTCAGCGACGTCT
>DASSOM010000075.1:0-2250 GCA_035700625.1 Vicinamibacterales bacterium | reverse complement strand
TCACGACTCAGGCGGATCGGATTGGCCGGCGGCGGATCCTGATCGCGGGCGCAGTGCTCATGGCGGCGGCCGGGATCGTGTTCGCGTTCACGCGTGACCTGTGGCTGCTCGTGCTCGCAGGCACGATCGGCGTGATCAGTCCGGGTGGCAAGGAGGTCGGCCCCTTCCTGCCGATCGAACAGGCCGCGCTGTCGCAGGTCGTTCCGGATCGCGCCAGGACGGACGTCTTCGCCTGGTACACGCTGGCAGGATCGCTCGCGGCCGCGTTCGGCGCGCTGGCGGCGGGGGTGATGACGGAGACGCTGCAGCGCACGTGGACGCCGGTCGCCAGCTACCGCGCCGTCGTCGTCGCGTATGCCTGCATCGGCGTCGCATTGGGATTGATCGTTCGCGGAGCGTCGGCGGCGGTCGAAGCGCGGCAGAGCGGAGGCGACGCGCGCAACGGCCGCGCCCTGTTCGCACGGCTCTTCGGCGTCCATCACTCTCAGCGCGTGGTGCTGCACCTCTCGGCGCTCTTCGCCCTCGATGCCTTCGGGGGCGGCTTCGTCGTCCAGACCTTCGCCGCGTACTGGTTCTACCTGCGCTACGGCGTCGAACCCGCGACGCTCGGAACGCTCTTCTTTGCGGTCAATCTGGTCGCGGGCGTCTCCGCGCTCGCGGCGGCGCGCCTCGCGCGCCGGATCGGGCTGGTCAACACGATGGTCGCGACGCATCTGCCGTCGAACATCCTGCTCATCCTCGTCCCACTGATGCCGAACCTTCCCCTCGCGGCGTGCATTCTCGTGATCCGGTTCAGCATCAGCCAGATGGACGTGCCGACCCGGCAGTCGTACACCATGGCGGTCGTTCCTCCCGAAGAGCGTGCCGCCGCGTCGGGCATCACCGGCGTCGCACGGACGACCGGCGCGGCGCTCAGCCCGATCTTCGCCGGCCTGCTGTTTTCACATCCCGGCCTGATCGACGTCCCGTTCTATGTCGCCGGCGGCCTCAAGATCCTGTACGACCTGCTGCTGTTTCGTGCGTTTCGATCGCTGAAGCCGCCGGAAGAGGTGACGCGCATCGGGTGACGACTGGCTGTGCGAAACTGAGCGCAGTCCCACGGGGAGGTTTCTCATGCGGCAACTGGCCGCAATTGGGGTCATCATCGCTGCCACCTTCGTCCTCAGCGCGCCCGTGCCGGCCCGCGCGCAGAGCGTTCCGAAGGATGCGCGCGTGTCGCTGGAACGCACGTCGTGTTTTGGTGAATGTCCGATCTACTCGGTCAGCATCGGCGCCGACGGCACGGTCGTCTACGACGGCGAGCGATTCGTCCGCGTCGAAGGACGACGGACCGATCGGATTCCGGTGTCGCGCGTCGCCGCATTGCTCGAAACGGCCGGGCGCATCGGGTTCTTCGATCTGAAGGGCAAGTACAGCGCGATGGTCACCGACCTGCCGACGACGTTCGTGACGATTCGCGCGAATGGCCGTTCCAAGCGGATCGAAGACTACGTGGGTGCGCCGGATGGCCTGCATCAGCTCGAACGCGAGATCGACGAGGCGGCGCGAACGCTCCGCTGGGTTCGCATCGACGCGGAGACCGTGCGGCACATGGCGCAGCAGGGGTGGAAAGCCTCGAATGATGACGGGATCGAGATGCTCCGCAACGCCCTCGAGTACGACGAGGTCCCCCCTTTCGAAAGGACTTCGCCGGCGTGATCGCGTCGATCGAGCGCGCAATCGGCGGCAAGCGATAGCCGGGACCGGCAGGACATCCCGCCGGTCCCGGGACGGGCGCTGAGGAGGCGGACCTAACGCGCGGCGGACGCAGTGGGGGGATTGAACCCGTCGCACGAGACGCGCGGATTCCAGTTCGTGAACGTGCCCATTGGATTGTCCTTCCACGCCCAGACGTGCAGCGTGTAAAACGCCGGCAAGCCGAACCGGTTGGGCGCCTCGAAGTAGTGGAACAGCTGTCCGTTCAGCTCCGGCGGCCCGTCGTGCGTCGCGTCCCAGGCTGCGGCGATGACGAGATAGTCCGCACCGGCGATCCGGATCCGTCCGTTCGCGGTGGGCTCGAAGAGGATGATCTCCGGCGTGGTCGCGTCGATTTCCCCGTCGAACACGAGCGCCGGGTTCACATAGTGCAGTCCCATCGCCCCGAAGTCGCCGCCGCTGACGCAGCCGAACATGAGCCCGTAGCCCTCACCCGGCCCCGCCGGATCCGTCACGTTGCGGAACCGCTCCGTCGCGCGTCGAACGATTTCCACG
>DASSOM010000074.1:0-2052 GCA_035700625.1 Vicinamibacterales bacterium | reverse complement strand
GGACGAACGCGGCGGCCCCGCATCCCTCGCCGCGAATGAAGCTTTGACGCGAGCGCAGGACGACTACGCGGAGCTCCTGCGGGAGATTCGTGAGCGCGCGCCGAGTCACGCGGCCTTGGTAACGCCGGCTCCGGCTACGCCGAACGACATCGTGCAGCGGTTGGCGCCCGACCAGGCCTTCGTGGAGTATCTCGTCAGCGATTCCGGGTTGCTGGTGTTCGTGTTCACGCGGGACGGCGCATCAGTGCGCGAGCTCGAAATCGGCCGGCGCGAGCTGACGCAGCTTGTGACGTTCCTGCGCGGCACGCTGGTCCGTCCCACCACCTCGCCGGCCGACTCGCTGTGGCGCGGGCCGTTGCGGCAGCTGTACGCGCGACTCATCGCGCCGCTCGAAGAGGGCGGACTGCTGGCCGGCAAGTCGCGCTTGGTGCTGGCCCCGCACGCCGAGCTTCATTACGTGCCGTTCGCGGCATTGCTGGACAGTACGGGACGCTACCTCATCGAGCGCTTCGATTTGGCGACGACTCCGTCCGCGTCCGTATGGCTCGCGCTGGGACGCCGGCCGCCGCGGAGCTCGGACGGCATTCTCGCGATGGCGCCGCGCCCCGATGCGCTGCCGGCCTCCCGCAATGAAATCGAAGCAATTGCCCGTCTGCCCGGAGTGCGCGCGCTGCAGGGATCAGCGGCGTCCGAGGCCGCCTTCTATCGCGAAGCGCCGGGGCGGCGGATCGTTCACCTCGCGACCGTGGGCGTGCTCAACAAGAGCAATCCGCTGTTCTCGTACGTCGAGCTCGCGATGAGCCAGCAGGCAGACGGACGGCTCGAAGTGCACGAGATCTACGGTCTCGATCTCACGGCGGAGCTCGTGGTCCTGTCGGCGTGCGAAACGGGCCTCGGTTCGGGCGCCATGACCGACGTCCCGGCGGGAGACGACTGGGTTGGGCTGACGCGCGCATTTCTCCATGCCGGTGCGAAACGCGTGGTCGCGAGCCTGTGGTCGATCGACGATTGGGCCACGGCCGCGCTCATGGAACGGTTTTATCCGGCCCAGAGTCTCGCCGCGGCGCAGCGCGCCATGCTGACGTCGCCGGCGACGGCGCATCCGTTCTATTGGTCCGGTTTTGTGACGGTCGAGGGGTCGGAGTGAGACGCACCATTGTTGCTCTGCTCGTTCTCATGTGGGCCGGCGCATGTTCCGACTCGGGCGGCCCTGACGATATCGTCGAAGATTCCGACCTCTCCGGCGTCGTCATTTCGGATCCGCTTTTCGCGGTCGCAGCCCGAGCGGCACCGGTTTCGGCCGCTTCTCAGGACGAAGACGAGCGGATCTTCGCGTCGCTGGGAACTGGTACCGCCTCGGGGGGCGTCATCGCTTCGGTGATGAGCTCGTCCGGTGCTTTTCCGGTGTGGACAACTATTCGGGAAGGTGGATTCGATCCGGTCGCGGTTTTCGCCGCCGTCGACGACAGCGTGCAAATCGATGTTCGGAATGCGATGGGAGCGTCCGTGTACACGGCGAGCGTCCCCGTACGCGGCTCTCGCCGTCCCAAGGTCGTCCGCACGTTCCCGCCGCCCAGGAAACGCGATGTGCCGTTGAACTCGTCGGTGGTGATCGTGTTCAGCGAGCCCGTCGACCCGACTACGATTTCCAGTGCCACGGTACGCTTGCAAACGCGCGGCGGGAATGTGGTCCCCGGCAACGCGCGGGTGATGCCGGGCGGTGGGACCACGGTGGCATTCACGCCGTCCGCGCCACTCGCCCGCAATACCGATTACCTCCTCAGCATCACACAGGGGGTTGCCGACTTCGAAGGTGAGGCCCTCGAGACTGCCGTCGCGGCGTCCTTCCAAACGGGGCAGGCGACGGTGGGAGCGCCCGTGTTCGTCGACGTCAACCCGGACACGGTCTACGTGGCCGGCGCGACGTATCAGATGTCGCTGACGGTTCAGGATGCGGCCGGCAACGCCCTGATCGATCAGCCCGTCACGTGGGAGTCCAGTGACCCGAACGGCCTGACGGTGTCGACGACCGGATTGGTCACGCCCATCGTG
>DASSOM010000073.1:0-5921 GCA_035700625.1 Vicinamibacterales bacterium | reverse complement strand
CGCCGCCGATCGGAATCGTGAGCAGGACGCCGAGCACGGAGGCGACCGCGACGATCACCCAGTAGATCCATCCGGCGGACGGGTCGCGGACGAGCCAGATGCCAAGCGCCACGCAGGCGGCAGCCAGCACGGCGTTGAGCGGCTGCTGTCCCGGGAAGTGGATGGGCGCCCCTTTCAGCAGGAACTCCTGCAGCTTGTCGAACGCGACGAGGCTGCCCCAGAACGTCACGGCGCCGATGATGCCGGACGCCACGGTGGCGATCGTGAACTGGAGCGACGCGACCTGGACGTCGGCGAGCGCCGCGCCCGCCACGAGCACCGACGCGCCGCCGCCGAACCCGTTCAGCAGCGCGACCATCTGCGGCATCGCCGTCATCTGAATCTTCAGCGCGAGCACCGCGCCGATGGCGGATCCGATGAGCATCGCCGCGAAGATGAGGACGAACGCGTGCAGGCCAGAGCCGAGCACGCCGCGATCGAGGAAGGTGGCGACGATCGCCAGCAGCATGCCGACGGCACCCATCAGGTTCGCGCGGACGGCGGTCTTCGGATGCGCGAGCCCCTTCAGGCCGAGGATGAAGAGGATCGAGGCGACAAGATAGGCGAGATTGATCAGCGCGGACGACACCGGCTCAGCCCTTCTTCTTGAACATGCCGAGCATGCGGTGGGTGACGAGGAAGCCGCCGACCACGTTGATCATCGCGAAGACGACCGCGATGAACCCGAGCACGGTCGAGAGCGGCTCCGGCGTGGCGACCGACAGCATCGCGCCGATGATCGTGATGCCCGAGATCGCGTTCGATCCCGACATCAACGGCGTGTGCAGGAGCGGCGGGACCTTGTTGATGACCTCGAATCCGATGAAGATGGCCAGCACGAAGACCGTGAGCGCGCCGACAAACGCCTCCAATACCGCCCCCTAGGTAATCAGTTCGCGCACGCGCGGATTGACGACTTCGCCATCGCGCGTCAGCAGCGTCTCACGCGTGATCTCGTCTTCAATGTTCAGGTCGAGCGTGGGCTTCTTTGCGCCGTCCTTCCCGAGCAGGTGGTTCAGGAACGTGATGATGTTCTTCGAGTACATCTGGCTCGCGTGATACGGCACGGCCGCGGGCGGATTGGACGGCCCGAGAATCGTCACGCCGTTGTGCAGCACGACTTCGTCGGGGCGCGTCAGCTCGCAGTTGCCGCCGCGCTCCGCCGCCAGATCGACGACCACGGATCCGGGCGCCATCGCGCCGACCATCTCGGTGGTCACGAGCACCGGCGCCTTCTTCCCCGGGATGAGCGCGGTCGTGATGACGACGTCGCTGGCGGCGACCACCTTCAGCATCATCTCGCGCTGGCGGCGATAGAACGACTCGTCCTGCGCCTTCGCGTAGCCCCCCTTGTCTTCGGCGGCCGCCGTTTCGAGCGGCAGCTCGACGAAGCGCGCGCCGAGGCTCTGCACCTGCTCCTTGACGGCCGGGCGCACGTCGTAGGCTTCGACCTTCGCGCCGAGGCGGCGCGACGTGGCGATCGCCTGAAGCCCCGCGACGCCGGCCCCGACGATGAAGACGCGCGCGGCCGCGAGCGTGCCTGCAGCGGTCATCATCAGCGGAAACATGCGCGGCAGCGCATTCGCCGCGAGCAGGACTCCCTTGTAGCCCGCGATGGTGGCCATGGACGACAGCGCGTCCATGCTCTGCGCGCGCGTGATGCGCGGCATCAGCTCCATGGAGAACGCCGTGACGCCGCGGCCGGCGATCGCCGCGATGGCATCCGGCGAGCCGAGCGGATCGGCAAACCCGATGACCACCTGACCGTGGCGCAGCAGCGGCAGGTCCGGCGGGACGGCGCGGACCTGAAGCAGGATGTCGGCGCCCGCGAACACGTCGGCGCGGCGCGCGAGTGTGGCACCTGCCTCGGCATACGCCGCGTTCGGAAATCCGGCCGCGTCCCCCGCGTCCTCTTCGACGAGGAACTCGAGGCCAGCCTTCACGAGCGCGGGCACCATCGCGGGAATCACCGCGACGCGCGCTTCACCGGGCCAACTTTCCTTCGGAACCCCCAGCTTCATGCAGGTGGGGGCAGTGTAACCCAGAACAGATGTCGGAGGTTGGAGGTCGGAGGTGACGGGGGGTGGAAGTCGCGGGGGGCGGGGTTCGTATTACGACTCGCGCATGGCCTCGGTGGGCTGAATCCTGAGCGCGCGGCGTGCCGGGACGGCGCACGCCGCCACCGACACGACGACGAGCACCAGCGCCGCCCCCGCGATGCTCGACGGATCCGATGGACTGACGCCGTAGATGAACTGCTGCAGTCCCGGCCGAGCGCTCACGACGTCTTCTCCGATCTCGCCAGCAGCCGCTTCGCGCGGGCGGCGGCGACCTGCCCGGCGAGGCGATGCGCCTCCGCGGCGGCAACCGCACGGCCGAGCGACGTCATCCGGTAGTACCGCCGCCGTTCGTCGTCGGTCTCCGTGGCGGGCGGAGGGCTGTCGAGCTCTTCGATGCAGCCCTGTTCGAGCAGCCGCGCGAGCGCGCGATACAGCGTTCCCGCGTGCAGGGCCACGCGCCCTTCGGCGCGGCGCTCGACTTCGAGCATGATTTCGTAGCCGTGCCGCGGGCCGTCCGCGAGCGCGAGCAGGATTTCGAAGACGACGGCGGTCAGCGGCAGGAAGGCGTCGCTCTGTGCCATGGCCACACTATACGCCATACGCACATAGTTGGTTCCCGGGGATTGCCGGGCGCGTGCCGTGTGGGTCAGGGCTTCATGCCCTGACTCACCAGATCTTCTTGAGCCAGTTGGCGATGGCGTCCGTCACCTTGGGATCGATGGCTGACGCGGACTCCGCCGCGAACGCGTGGCCGAGGCCGCTGAAGTGCACGACCTCGGTGACGCGCTCCTTCTTGCGTGCGCGCCCCAGTTCCGCCAGCCGTTCCGCGTGGGTGGGCGGAATCGTGGTGTCGAGGTCTCCCTGAAGAACAAGGACGGGCTGCTCGATCTTCGCCATCACGTCGGAGGGATCGAACAGCAGCAGGCTTCGGAACTCGGGTGTGTCCGCCTGCCGCCGCATCGCGGGCGGGATGCCTTCCCATCCCTTGCCCGTGATGACCGCCTGCTGGATCTTTTTCTGCAGGTCGATCTTCTGCTGCTTGTCGGCGTCGCCGAGCGTCATCTGCGCGAGCTGACGCTGCTGCTGTTCGAGCAGCAGCGCCGCGCCGGTCGAGCCGGGAGCCGCCATCAGGATCAACGCCTTGATCTTCTTCTCGCGTCGCGCGGCGGTCATCGCGACGAACCCGCCTTCGCCGTACCCGACGACCGCGACGTGCCGGTCGTCGACGTCGCGCCGATCGCGAATCCACTTCACGGCCGCGATTGCGTCCTGCGCGTAGTCGTCCAGCGTCGCGTTTTCGATCCGTCCGCCGCTCTGACCGACGCCGCGCTTGTCGTAGCGCAGGACGATGAAGCCGGTGCCGGAGAGCGCGCTCGCGAGCCTCGCGAACACGGGAACGGCGCCGGTCGTTTCATCGCGATCCGACGGTCCCGGACCGCCGACGAGCACGACCGCGGGATACCGCAGGCGTCCCGTGCCGGCGGGTGTAGTAATCGTCCCGGCCAGGTTGAACCCGTTGGCGGGGATCGTGACGTCCGCGTCGTTCGGGTTGCGGACCGCCTGCGTGCGGACGCCGACACCCGAGGCGTCCTCGCGCACGAGCTGCAAACCTGCTCCCGGCAAATCGACGCGCACGAGCCGCGATCGATCGTCGATCGTGATCGTCCCCTCGAGCGGCCCTTTGGGATTGTGAAACGTGACGTCGTAGCGCCTGCCGGCGATCTGTCCCGACGCGGTGTCGATGTGCGCCGGCGCGATCGCCCGCACGGTCATCTTGACTTCGGCTTCGGGCGCCACGTAGATCGGCACTTCGTCGCCGGCCGCGGTCGACGCGAGCCGTGCGGCAAGCGCCTCGTATCCCGCGTAGAAGCTGTTGGGGATGACGATCGCCCCCGCCGAGATCTGGTCGGTCTTCGCCGTCGTCTTTCCGGCGCGCGTGATCTCGTTGATCGCGTTCGTCATGCTGAACGATGTCGAGAGCGCGATCGCGTCATCCTTCAGCCGTCCTTCGATGTTCAGCTCGAGCGGCTGCCAGTCCGGTGTGTACTTCACTTCGAAGCGGGAGACCGTCAGGTCGAACGGCGCGTCCTGGCTGCCCGTGGACGTGATGATCCAGCCGCTCGTGTCGCGCGCAAGCGTCACCTGCTCGCGCCCGATGTGATGACCGCGAAAAAAGATGTCGAACGCCGCGGCGCCTGGAGCCGGCGCGTTGGGCTGAGCCGCGGCTGCCGCGCCGATCAGGATCGCCGCCATGAGGGGGGCGATAGAATGGCGGAAGTGCATTCAGAAAGGATAGCAGCACCGGGAATCGAGGCGCTGACGGGCGGCGCGGGCCTGATCCCGCAGTCGCCGTGGGGGCATCTGTTCGTCACCGGGCGCGATCGCGTGAGCTACCTGCACGGGCTGCTGACGAACGACATCGAGGCGCTCGGCGCGGGCGAGGGCTGCTATGCGGCGCTGCTGACCGCGCAGGGACGGATGATCACGGACATGCGCGTGTTCAATCTCGAGGAGGGGATCCTGATCGAGGTGCCGCGCGCGCTGGCGTCGGACGTTCGCACGAGGCTGGAACGCTTCGTCTTCAGCGAGGACGTCCAGGTCGCGGATCAGTCCACGTCGCGCGCGGAACTCGGCGTGTACGGGCCGAAAGCAGCCGACACGATCGCCGCGCTGTGCGGCGATCGGGATGCCGCCGCGCTCGAGCGCATGCCGATGCTGTCGACGGCTGCCAGGCGCATCGCGGACCGCGACGTCCTCGTCATCCGCAGCGACAGCGCGGGTGTTGCCGGATTCGATCTGATCGTGAAGGCGGAGGACGCTGAAGCGCTGGCGGCGTCGCTGCGCGCGGCTGGCGCCGTAGACGTGGATGACGCGTCCGCGGAAATCGTGCGGATCGAGGCCGGCATTCCGCGCTTCGGCGTCGACATGAACGAGGAGACGATTCCGCTCGAGGCCGGGATCGAGGCGCGCGCGATCTCCAGAACGAAGGGTTGCTATCCGGGTCAGGAGGTCATCGTCCGCGTGCTGGATCGCGGGCACGGACGCGTCGCGCGCCGGCTCGTGCGGCTGCTGCTTCCCGAAGGGGCGGCGACGCCGGCGCCCGGCACGCCGATCCGCAGCGGCGATCGCGAGATCGGGCGCATCACGAGCGCCGCATGGTCCCCGTCCCACGCGCGGCCGATCGCGCTCGGGTACGTGCACCGGGATTTCACGGAAGGTGGCACCCGGGTGGATGTCGCTGGAGTGGATGCGGAGGTCAGGGCATAAAGCCCGCTACGACGGGCATGTGGGTCAGCCCTTTACGGGCTGACCAATCGGGCAATCAACTCCTCATCAGCCGGCGGGAACTCCAGCGACGGCAGATCCCCGCGCGCGACCCAGCGCATCTCCTGACCGAGGCGCGGCGAGGGTGCGCCGAGCAGCGTGCACGAGAAGAAGTGCAGCTCGACACGCCGGTCGGGATAGTCGTGGGTGACCGTGAACACTTCGCCGCCCACGCGCGAGTCGACGCCGAGCTCCTCCATCAACTCGCGCCGGAGGCAGGCGCGCAGCGATTCTCCATCGTGGCACTTGCCGCCCGGGAACTCCCAGCAGCCTTCGAGGTGTACGCCCCGGATGCGCCGCGTGAGCAGGTAGCGCCCCTCGTCCTCGATCACCGCCGCCGACACGATGACGGTCTCGTCAGCCACGCTCGTGATCGGGGTTGAACGGGAAGGCCGCACAGTCGCGCCGCATCGGGCACAGCAGGCATTTCGGCTTTCGCGCCACACAGACCATGGCGCCGAAGTCCATCAGCGCCTGGTTGAAGTCGAAGACGTGTCG
>DASSOM010000072.1:0-2347 GCA_035700625.1 Vicinamibacterales bacterium | reverse complement strand
GCGACGGAGCCGCCGGAGATCGCGTCGCCCCAGCGCGCGGACGTCGCGTCCGTCGAAGATCACCTCACCCGAGGTCGGTTCGATCAACCGGAGGATGCATCGCCCCGTCGTCGTCTTGCCGCTGCCCGATTCGCCGACGAGCCCGAAGGTTTCGCCGCGCTCGATTGTGAAGCTGACGTCCTCGACGGCGCGCACGACCGATGGCCGGCCGAAAAGACCCTGCCTGCGCGCGAAGTGCTTCGAGAGATGGCGTACTTCGAGGAGCGACATCAGCGGCGCTCCGCCGCGCGATCCGCGGCGTACAGGTGGCAGCGGACGTGGTGTGCGAGGTTCGAGGATCGAGGATCGAGGCTCGGTGACAGCCGAGTGTTGTCGGGCACTTCACGCTCGCACGGTTCGAAGCGGTCCGGGCATCGTGGGGCGAAGGCGCAGCCGGGCGGAAGGGCGCCGAGCGGCGGAACGGTTCCCGGGATCGCCTGCAGACGCGCGCCCGGGACGCCGCCGGGGATCGACGCGAGCAGGCCGCGCGTGTACGGGTGGCGTGGATCGCGGAACAGCTCGCGCGCCGGCGCGCTCTCGACGATCCGTCCCGCGTACATCACCGCCACGCGGCTCGCCATCCCGGCGACCACGCCGAGGTCGTGCGTGATGAGGAGGAGCGCGAGCCCGAGCCGCCGCTGCATGTCGCGGAGCAGTTCGAGAATCTCGGCCTGGATGGTCACGTCCAGCGCCGTGGTCGGTTCATCCGCGATCAGCAGGGACGGCCCGCACGCCACCGCGATGGCGATCATGGCGCGCTGACGGAGGCCGCCCGAGAGCTGATGGGGGTACTCGCCGGCGCGGCGCGCCGGGTCGGGCACGCTGACGGCGTCGAGCAGTTCGATCGCGCGCGTGCGTGCCGCGCGTCCGCGCGCGACGTCATGAACGGCGAGCGTCTCCTCGATCTGGCTGCCGATCGTCAGGACCGGATTCAGCGCCGTGGACGGCTCCTGGAACACCAGTCCAATCCGGGCGCCGCGGACAGCCTGCATCTCGCGCTCGCCGAGCGCCAGCAGGTCCCGTCCCTCGAAATCCACACGTCCGCCCGCAATCCGCCCCGGCGGACGCACGAGCCGGAGGATCGACAGCGCCGTGACCGACTTGCCGCTGCCCGACTCGCCCACGAGGCACAGCGTTTCGCCCGCGTCTACGTGGAACGTGACGTCGTTGACGGCTGCCGCAGGGCCGGAGGGAAGATCGAAGACGGTGGTGAGTCCCTCAACGAGCAGAATCGGGTCTGGTACGCGGGATGCGGTATGCGGGATGCGATTCGATTCCGGATCCCACGTCCCGCGTCCCGGATCCCGCGCCCCGCGTCCCGCATCCCGGACTTCGCGTCCCCGATCCCGCGTCCCGCGTTCCCCCTCAGGCATCCGCTTCCCGGTGCTCGCCGAAGACCTCGCGCATCGCGTCCGAAATCTCGCCGACGGTGGCGCGGGCTTCGACGGCGCGGATGATCGGGGGCACCAGGTTGTCGCGACCGCGCGCGGCGGCCGCGACCGTATCGAGCGCGGCGCGCCATCCTGCGTGGTCGCGCGAGGCGCGCATCCCCTGCACGCGCGCAACCTGCCGTGCTTCAAGCGCGGGATCGATGCGGAGCACCTCGATCGACGCGGGCTCGTCCGTCGCGAAGCGGTTGACGCCGACGACCACCGCTTCACCGCGGTCGATGCGCTGCTGCGCGCGATACGCGGCGTCCTGGATCTCGCGCTGGATGAGTCCCGTCTCGATCGCGGTGAGCGTGCCACCCGCGGAGTCGATCTTCGCGATCAGCGCGGCCGCGTCCTTTTCGATGCGGTTCGTCAGGTCCTCGACGACCCACGATCCGCCGACCGGATCGACGGTGTTCGCGACGCCGGTCTCGGCCGCGATGATTTGCTGCGTGCGAAGGGCGATGCGCGCCGACTCCTCCGTGGGCAGCGCCAGCGCCTCGTCGCGCCCGTTGCAGTGGAGCGACTGCGTCCCGCCAAGCACGGCCGCCATCGCCTGCAGCGCCACGCGGACGATGTTGTTGTCGGGCTGCTGCGCCGTCAGCGTGCTGCCGGCCGTCTGGGTGTGGAAGCGCAGCTGCTGCGCCCGCGGCTCGGTGGCGCCGAAGCGGTCGCGCATGACGTGCGCCCACAGGGAGCGGGCCGCCCTGAACTTGGCGACCTCCTCGAGCAGGTCGTTGTGGCTGTTGAAGAAGAACGACAGGCGCCCGCCGAAGCGGTTCACGTCGAGCCCCGCGTCGATCGCCGCCTGCACGTATGCCACCGCATTCGCCAGCGTGAACGCCACTTCCTGGACGGCGGTCGATCCGGCTTCGCGG
>DASSOM010000071.1:0-9168 GCA_035700625.1 Vicinamibacterales bacterium | reverse complement strand
CGACGTCGATCGCCTGCAGATCGAGACGCACCTGCTCGGCGTGTCGCGGGATCTGTACGACGCGCGCCTGCGTCTCTCCTTTGTGCAGCGTCTGCGCGACGAACGCGCGTTCCCGGACGTCGACGCGCTGCGCGCGCAAATCGATGCCGACTGCCGCGGCGCCGAGCGGCTGTTCCGCCGCATTTCGCTGTAGAATCGAAAGGCTATGGCTGAGCCGCGGCCCCGCATCGAGCTGCGCGTGTCCGTCCCGGCCGACGGCACCTTCCGCAACGTCGCGGGTGATCTCGCCGCGAAGATCTCGGAATACGTCGGCAGCGAGCCGCACGGCGCCTCCGTCGCCGCGAAGGTGATCGAGATGGCGTCGCGCGTTGCGACGGCGTCCACCGAAGGGAACGCCGTCGTGCTGACGTTCGACACACAGAAGGACGCCCTCGTGATCCGCGCGGAGCGCGGCCGCGCCCGCGAAGAACTATCGTGCACCTTTACAACACCCTGACCCGACGCGACGAGCCGTTTGCCCCCGCCGAGGGGAACGTCGTCCGCATGTACACGTGCGGGCTGACGGTCTACGCGCGCGGGCACATCGGGAACTTCCGGACGTTCGTGGCGCTCGACGTGCTGCGCCGCGCGCTCGAGCACGTCGGCGGCTACACGGTGCGCCAGGTGCGGAACTACACCGACGTCGACGACCGCACGATTGCCGAATCGGTAAAGGCGGGGATGCCGCTGCGCGAGTACACGCAGCAGTTCATCGACGCGTTCGAGGCGGACGCCGCGGCGCTCGGGCTGGAGCCAGTCGAGGAATCGCCGCGCGCGACCGACCACATCCCCGCGATGGCAGACATGATCCGCGCGCTCGAGCACAACGGCCACACGTACGAGAGTGACGGCTCGATCTATTTCAAGATCTCGACGTTCCCGGAATACGGGCGCCTGGCGCGGCTCGATCACGCCGGCATCAAGAGCGGCGCGCGCGTCGACAGCGACAAGTACGACAAGGAAGACGCCCGCGACTTCGTGCTCTGGAAGGCGATGAAGCCGGGGGAGCCGTCGTGGGAGCCGGACCTGCCGGCGGGGCGCCCGGGCTGGCACATCGAGTGCTCCGCCATGGCCGCGGAGCTGCTGGGGAATCTGCCGATCGACATCCACGGCGGCGGCATCGATCTGATCTTCCCGCATCACGAGAACGAAATCGCGCAGGCCGAAGGGGCGACGAACCAGCCGTTCGCGCGCGTGTGGGTCCACGTCGAGCATCTCATGATCGACGAGGACGAGCGCGGCGCCGAGAAGATGTCGAAGTCGCTCGGCAACGTCTACAACCTGCAGGATCTCGAGGCGCACGGCTTCCGCCCGTCGGCGCTGCGGTACCTCTATCTCGGCACGCACTACCGCAAGCAGCTGCGCTTCTCGTGGAACGCCCTCGCCCAGGCGGAGGAAGCCCTCAAACGGCTGATGGACTTTCTCGCGCGCCTCGACGCGCGTCCTCCCGGCGAGGCCCACGCGGCGATCCGCTCGCAGCTGGACGAAGCGGAGGGGACGTTCGCCAGCCACATCGGCGACGATCTCAACACGGCGGCCGCGCTCGGGACGATGTTCGAGCTGGTGCGGTCGTTGAATTCGGCGATCGACGCGGGAGAGCTGAACGCCGGCGACGCGGACGCGGTTCGCGCCGCCTTCGATCGGTTCGATCGCGTCCTCGGCGTGATCGCGCTGCGGCGCCTGGAGGACGCGCGTCCGCCCGTCGCGGTGGACGAGATCGATCAGTTGATCGCCGCGCGGCGCGCCGCCCGGGCCGCGCGTAATTTCGCCGAAGCAGATAGAATTCGAAAAGACCTCGATGCGCGCGGCATCCTGCTGGAGGACACCGCCGCAGGTACTCGCTGGAAGCGTAAATAGCGAGGTTCGAACCTCGATCCTCGACATTCGAAGGACTCTTACATGGCCACCGTTCCCGCTATCAAAACTCCGCTTCCCGGCCCCAAGGCCAAAGCCATCATCGATCGCGACGCCAAATTCGTATCGCCGTCCTACACGCGCGACTACCCGCTCGTGATCGCGAAGGGGGAAGGGGCCGTCGTCGAAGACGTCGACGGCAACGTGTTTCTCGACTTCGCCGCCGGCATCGCCGTGAACTCCACCGGCGTGTCGCATCCCGACGTGGTGAAGGCCATTTCGGATCAGGCGGCGAAGTTCATCCACATGTCCGGCACCGACTTCTACTACGAGCCGCAGGTCCGCCTGGCGGAGGAGCTCGCGGGTCTGGTGCCGATCGACGGCGACGTGCGCTCGTTCTTCGGCAACTCGGGAACGGAGGCCACCGAAGCGGCGCTGAAGCTGTCGCGCCACTACACGAAGCGCCAGAACATCATCGCGTTCCTGGGATCGTTCCACGGTCGATCGCTGGGGGCGCTCTCGCTGACCGCGAGCAAGGCGATCCAGCGCCGCGGCTTCGGGCCCTTCATGCCGGGCGTCTACCACGCGCCGTATCCGGATGTGTATCGCTTCAACGGCAGCGCGGATGCCTGCGCCGAATCGAGCCTTTCGTACATCCGCGAACAGATCTTCACGCACCTCTCCGCGCCCGACGAGATCGCGGCCATCGTCGTCGAGCCGATTCAGGGCGAGGGGGGCTACATCGTGCCGCCCGCCGCGTTCCTGCAGGGGCTTCGCGAGCTGGCGACCGAGCACGGCATCCTCCTCGTCGTCGACGAAGTGCAGTCGGGGATGGGACGTACGGGCAAGATGTTCGCGTCGGAGCACTTCGGTCTCAAGGCCGACATCGTCAACATCGCGAAGGGGATTGCGTCCGGCCTTCCGCTCGGCGTGACCGCCGCGCGCGCCGACGTCATGGCGTGGCCGCCCGGCGCGCACGCGAGCACGTTCGGGGGCAACCCCGTGTCCTGCGCGGCGGCGCTCGCGACGATCCGGCTGCTGAAGGATCAGTTCGTGAAGAACGCCGCGACGGTCGGCGAGCATCTGATGAACGGCTGCCGCGCGCTGCAGCAGAAGTATCCGATCATCGGCGACGTGCGCGGCAAGGGGCTGATGATCGGGATCGAGCTCGTGCGCGATCGTCAGACGAAGACGCGCGCGGTCGAGGAGCGCGGCGCGCTCGTGCAGGCGATGTTCCGACGCGGCATCCTGATTCTCGGCGCCGGCAAGAACGCCGTCCGCCTGTCGCCGCCGCTGGTCGTGACGAAGGATCAGGCGGAGACGGTCCTCAGGATGCTGGACGAATCGTTTGCCGACGTGATGGAGAAGTCCGCCGTCGCGAAGTAGTCCCGCTCAGAGCGACGGCAGGATCTCGACGTCCGCGGGGAAGCCCGCCAGTTCCAGCGCGAGGCGCACGGGAGGGAGCGGCGATGCCAGGCGGAGACGTCCGCCCTCCATGTGCAGCCGGGCGGCGGCCGCCTCGATCGCGAGAATGCCCGCGCTGCTGATGTAGTCCAGTCCCTCCAGATCGACAATGACGTCGCGTTCGCCGGCGCCGATGGCGTCCGCGAGCGCGGCCGCCATCCGCGGCGCCGCGGCTGCCGGCAGGCGGCCGGCGGTCCGCAGGACGAGCACGTCCGCGAGACGGCCCGCCGTGACCGTCAGGGTCCACCGGCCCCCACCCCGATTGTTCGTCGCTCCGTTCGTCACCGTTGTGTTATAAGTCGGCGCTTCGCGCCGCGACCAACTTTCCAGGGGCCGCCGTGTATTTATCACAGGACGCCGAGGACGCTGCCCTGATTGCCCGATGCCGGGCCGGCGACCCGGCGGCGTTCGAGCTGCTGGTGCGGCGCCATGAACGCGTCCTGTTCAACGTCGCGCTGCGGATGCTCGGCAACCGCGAAGACGCGGCCGACGCCACGCAGACAGCCTTCGTGAAGGCCTACGAGCATCTGGACGACTTCGACTTCGATCGCCGGTTCTTCAGCTGGATTTACCGGATTCTGGTGAACGAATGCTTCAACCTGCGACGCGCGCGTCGACCGAACGACGGTCTCCCGGACGAGCCCGGCATCGCCTCGATCGCAGCCGGACCGTTCGAGAATCTGGAGCGGCACGAACGCCATCGCCGGATCCAGGCAGCCCTGCTGGCGCTGACACACGAGCTGCGGGAAGTCGTCGTCCTGCGGCACTTCGGCGGATTGTCGTATGACGAAATCGCGGCGGTGACCGGGATTCCCGCGCGCACCGTCAAGTCGAGGTTGTATACGGCGCGGCAGCGGCTCGGTGAGCTGCTGCTCGACTGGGAGCCACGATCATGAACGATCCCATCGATGAAGCGCTGCTGCACGCCAGGGTCGACGGCGCCCTGACCGCGCCGGAAGCGGCACAGCTCGATCAGCGGCTGGCGTCGGACGCCGAAGCGGCCGCCCGGGCGGCACGGCTGGCCGCGCTCACGTCGCTGATCGATGAGCTCGAGGAGGAACAGCCACCAGCGGATCTGGTGCCGCGGGTCATGACGCACGTCGCGTCCATGCCGCGTGGAGACGCAGGCAGGCAGAAAATCGCGAACGTTCCGGCGCGCGCCATTTGTGTGCGCCAGCCGGCGTGGCACAACCGAGGAGTGATGACCATGGTACGGAAGGCGATGATCGGCGTGGCGGCCGCGGCAGTCGTGGTGATCGGCATCTTCGCGTACACGGGGTTCCCGCCGGTGGGGCGGGACGCGGAAGGCACCATCGGGGCGGCCAGGCGCGCGCAGGCGCCGCAGATGACCGCCGACAGCGTCGTCCTGGCAGACGCCGAAGCGCAGGCGTTCATGCAGAGCGACGTGTTCGATCGGCTCCTGAAGGACGAGGGGGCGCGTAAGCTGCTCGCCGACGATCAGTTCCGCGCGTCGCTGGCCGACGGCAACCTGCGCGGCGCGCTCCAGAGCGACGCCATTCACGCGGCGCTGGCCCGCGCGGACATCCGCGCGGCGCTGGGTGACGCGAACCTGCAGGGGGCACTTGCGAACGCGAACGTCCGGGCGGCGCTGGCGAGCGACGCGTTTCGCGCGAGCCTCGCGAAGGGGAACCTCAGCGCCTCGTTCGATGACGCGGCGCTGAAGGCGGCCTGGGCGGACGCCGCCCTGCAGCGGGCGATGAAGGATCCCAATATCCGCGCGGCGTTGGCCAGCGATGCGCTGAGCGCCGCCCTCGCGCGAGCCGACATGCGCGCCGCGCTCGCGAGCGACGCGTTCCGCCGGGCGCTCGGGGACGCGAACCTCTCGGCCGCGCTCGCCAGCGACAATCTTCGCAGCGCGATGCGCGCCGCGGGCTTTGCCAGCGCGCTCCGCGCGTCGGCATTCGCCGCGTCGATGCGCGCCGGCATGCGCGCGGAATAACGAACCCGGCCTCCCACGACGCGGGGCGCGGCTCTTGTGGCAGCGCCCCGCGTGTTTTCCTTCGTCGGCCTTCACCGGATTCGGCTAATATCGTCCCGCTCCCATCATGCCCACTCGGTGGACCCGGGCCGCGTGTCTGGCGTTCGCATTCGGGGTGTGCGCAGCCCCGGCGCGCGCGCAGCTCGCGAGTCTCGAGGCGCCAGGCCTCCGGCTGGTGTACTTCAACGGGACGGAGAGCTATCTCGTCCCGCATGCCGCGCGGACCTTCCTGAATTCGCTTGCGTTCCAGCGCCGCCTCTTCGGCCTCGATCCGCCGGAACCGGTCACCGTCCTCATGGTGGACTTCTCCGACTCCGGCAACGCCTCCGCGTCCGTCGTCCCGCGCGACAACCTGATGGTGGAGATCGCGCCGCTCAGCTTCGAGTTCGAGACGCTCGCCGCAAACGAACGGCTCAACACGATCATGAATCACGAGCTGGTGCACATCGCGACGATGGATCCGGCGGCGAAGTCGGATCGCTTCTTCCGCCGCCTGTTCGGCGGAAAGGTTGCTCCGGTGATGGAGGATCCGGAATCGATCCTCTACTTCTTCCTGACGACGCCGCGCGTCGCCGCCCCGCGGTGGTATCACGAGGGGATTGCGGTGTTCGTGGACACGTGGATGGCCGGCGGCATGGGGCGCGCGCAGAGCGGGTACGACGAGATGGTGTTCCGCGCGATGGTGCGCGACGACGCGACGTTCTACGATCCGCTGGGCCTCGTGTCCGAAGGTACGAAGGTCGACTTCCAGCTCCAGATCAATTCCTATCTATACGGCGCGCGCTTCATGACCTGGCTCGCGCGGACGTATTCCCCGGAGATGCTCATCGAGTGGGTGTCGAGGCGCGACGGAACGCGCGCGTACTATTCGACAGAGTTCCGCCGTGTGTTCGGCATCGGCCTCGAGGAAGCCTGGCGCCGCTGGATCGCCGACGAGCGGGTCTTCCAGCAGAAGAACCTCGACGCCGTCCGCCAGTACCCGCTCACGCCGACGCACGACGTGACGGCGCGTGGGCTGGGGTCGGTGTCGCGCGCGTACTACGATCCGGAATCGCGCCGGATCTACGCGGCGTTCAACTATCCCGGCGCGGTCGCGCACGTGGGCTGGATTGACGCGGACGCGGGCACGCTGCATCACCTCGTCGACATCAAGGGGCCCGTGATCTACACCGTGGCGTCGCTCGCCTGGGACCCGTCGTCGAGGACGCTGTTCTATACGACCGATAACGGCGCGCACCGCGATCTGGTGTCGCTCGATCCGGAGACGCGGCGAACGCGCGTGCTGCAGAAGGACGCGCGCATCGGCGATCTCGCCTTCAATCGCGCGGACAAGTCGCTGTGGGGCATCCGCCACCTGAACGGCATCTGCACGATCGTGCGGATTCCTCCGCCGTACACGCAGTGGGAGCAGGTCGTGTCGTGGCCCTACGGAACGGTGGTCTACGATCTCGACGTGTCGCCAGACGGCCGGCGCGTGTCGGCGTCCTTCGGCGAGATCAGCGGCCAGCAGACCGTCCGCGTCTTCGACGCCGCGTCGCTCGCCGGCGGCAACACGACGCCGGAAGCGCAGTTCGATTTCGGACCGAGCGTCCCGTCTACGTTCGTGTTCTCGGCGGACGGCCGTCATCTGTACGGCAGCTCGTACTACACGGGCGTGTCGAACATCTTCCGCTACGATCTCCAGACGCACGAGACGGACGCGGTGACCAACACCGACATCGGCTTCTTCCGTCCGATCCCGGTCGGCGGCGACGATCTGATCGTGTTCCGCTATTCGGGCACGGGATTCATCCCGACGCGCATCACGGCGAGGCCGCTTCAGGATGTGTCCGCCATTACGTTTCTCGGCGAGCGGCTCTACGACGAGCAGCCGGTCCTGAAGACGTGGAACGTGGGGTCGCCGGCCGACGTGCCGCTCGACACCATGCCGCAGCGCAACGGGACGTATGGCATCGCGCGCGGTCTCCGCACGGAGTCGTTCTACCCCATCGTGCAGGGGTACAAGGACACGTACGCCGTCGGCATGCGCGTCAACGTCTCGGATCCGCTGCAGCTCAATCGCGCGAGCGTGACCGCCGCATATTCCCCCGGCGGCGTGCCGTCCGCTGAGCGGCTGCACCTCAGCGCCAACTATCAGCGATACGACTGGCGCGGACACGTCGACTGGAACAAGGCGGACTTCTACGATCTGTTCGGCCCCACGAAGACGGGGCGCAAGGGGTACGTCGTGGGCGTCGGCCACCACTCGACGCTGCTGTTCGACGAGCCGAAGCGGCTCGATCTCGACGTGGACGGCGACGTCGCCGGCAACCTCGATCGACTGCCGGAATACCAGAACGTCCCGGTCGACGTCGATCGGATGTATTCCGCGACGGTGCGGCTGGCGTACGCCGACGTTCGTCATTCGCTCGGCAACGTCGACGAGGAAGCCGGCCGGCTCTGGTCGGTGATCGCGGAAGGGAACTACGTCGACGGAAGTTCCTTCCCGAGGATGTACGGCACGTACGACCACGGCTGGGCGCTGCCAATGGGACATTCGTCGGTATGGGTCCGGAGTGCCGCCGGGTTCTCGCCGCGCGATCGGGACGAACCCTTCGCGAACTTCTTCTTCGGCGCGTTCGGCAACAACTGGGTCGACCACGGAGACGAGAAGCGCTACCGCGAGTACGAGAGCTTTCCGGGCGCGGCGCTGAACGCGATCGCCGGACGTAATTTCGTGAAGTCGCTCGTCGAATGGAACCTGCCGCCGATCCGCCTCCGCCACGCGGGGACGCCCGGCTTCTACGCAACCTGGATCCGCCCGGCGCTGTTTGTCGGCGGACTCGTCACGAACCTCGATGCCGATGCCGCGCAGCGGCGCGTCGCCGACGTCGGCGGGCAGATCGATCTCCGCCTGTCGCTGCTGTCGGCGCTCGATCTGACGCTCTCGTTCGGCGCGGCAGCCGCCATCGAGGACGGCCGCGCCCGCGGCGAGACCATGGTGTCGCTGAAAATTCTCCGCTAGTGCTCGCCTTCGACCTCGTCGTCGCGCTCCTGCCGGTCCTGCTGTTTCTCGGCGGCCTCGTCTTCATGGACAGCTTCAAGCTCGTCCGCCCGCGCACGGTGTTCCTCGCGCTCGTCTGGGGTGCGGTGGCGGCCGCGGCGTCTTTCGCGATCCACGAGTGGGGATTCGGCGATGTCACCGCCGACACGTTGAAGCGCGTCGTTGCGCCGATCACCGAGGAAAGCGCGAAGGGAGTATTCGTCGTCTGGATGCTGGCGCGGCGCCGGCTCGGGTTCGCCGTCGACGCGGCGATCGCCGGGTTTGCCGTGGGCGCCGGGTTTGCCGTGATCGAGAACCTGCAGTACCTGCAGGCGCTCGACCACGGACGCGTGTGGCTGTGGGTCGTCAGGGGCTTCGGGACGGCCGTTCTGCACGGCGCGACCACGTGCGTGTTCGCGATGCTGGCGCGGGGCATGTGGGAGCGGCATCGCGATCGACGGGCGCGCGGCATCGCGCTCGCCTGGATTGCCGCCGTGTCGATTCACGCGGCGTACAACAACCTGCTGCTGCCTCCGGTGCTCGCGACGCTGATGCTCCTGCTCCTGCTGCCGCTCCTGATCGTGCTCGTCTATCAGCGGAGCGAAGCCGCGACGCGCGAGTGGGTGACGACGGGCCTGGATCTCGATCTCGAGCTGCTGCAGCTCGTCTCATCCGACGCGTTCGTGCACACGCGCTTCGGGACGTACCTGCGCGAGATCCGCGAGCGGCTGCGCGGCCCGATCGCGGCGGACATGTTCTGTCTGCTGCGCGTGGAGCTGGAGCTCGCCGT
>DASSOM010000070.1:0-24965 GCA_035700625.1 Vicinamibacterales bacterium | reverse complement strand
TGGCGTGAGATCCCATGGCTCCTTGGCTCCTTGGCGTGAGATCTTTGAGCACCTTGGCGTGAGATCCCCTGGCTGCCTGGCTCCTTGGCGTGAGATCCCATGGCTCCTTGGCTCCTTGGCGTGAGATCTTTGAGCACCTTGGCGTGAGATCCCCTGGCTGCCTCGCTCCTTGGCGTGAGATCCCGATCAAGCCGACGCAAGCACCCGGCCAACCGACACCACCAGCTCGGCGTTGAGAATCGCCGCCCCGGCCGCGCCGCGGACGACGTTGTGGCCCAGCGCGACGAGCTTGTAGCCGAGCAGCGGGCACGCGCGCAGCCGTCCGACGCTGACGGTCATCCCGCCGCCGCGTGCGACGTCGAGCTTTGGCTGCGGACGGTGTGGGTCGTCGATGTAGACGAGCGGGGCGACGCCGCCGGGGAGCGCGGCCGCGCGCGCACCGAAGGCGTCGAGCGCGGCGCGCACGTCGGCGAGTGCGGGCCGATCCGCCAGCGCCACCGATATCAGCGCCATGTGCCCGTGTTCGACGGGCACGCGCGTGGACTGCGCGCTCACCGTGAACGGCGCGTCGACCACGCCGGTGTCGTCGAGCGTGCCGAGCAGCTTGCGTGTTTCGCGTTCGATCTTGTCCTCTTCGCCGTCGATGAAGGGAATGACGTTGCCAAGCGCGTCGAGCGCAGCGACGCCGGGGTATCCCGCACCGGACAGCGCCTGCAGCGTGGTGACGGCGACCTGCTCGATCCCGAACTGGCGGAGCGCCGCGATCACGAGCGCGACGAGGACCGCCGCGCAGTTCGGATTGGTGACAATCCCGCCGCTCCATCCGCGCGCCGCGCGCTGGCGTTCGAGCAGCGCGAGATGGTCCGCGTTGACTTCGGGCACGATCAGCGGCACGAGCGGATCCATCCGGTGGCTCCGGGCGTTGCTGATCACGACGCGGCCGGCGCGCGCGAAGCGCGGCTCCGCTTCGTCCGCGGCGGAGGCGTCGAGCGCGGAGAACACGAGGTCTGGCGCGGTGGCCGGATCGAGCGGACCGACGCGCAGCGCGGCCGTCCGCTCGGGCATGGGCGCGGGCAGCCGCCACGGCAGCTCGCCGTAGCGCCATCCTTCCGATCGCGCGCTCGCCGCGAGCCATACCACCTCGAACCAGGGATGCGCGGCGAGGCGCGCCACGAGATGTTGCCCGACGACCCCTGTCGCGCCGAGGATCCCGACCGGGATGCGTTCGCGCATCGCGCTACGCTCCGGTGGCCGCGGCGGCGATTGCGCCGCGGGCCCGTTCGAGCGCCGCGAGACCGTCGAGGAGATCCGCGACGAGGTCCCTGGGATGCTCGCAGCCGGGCGACAGGCGGACCAGCGTGTCGGACAGGCCGAGCGCCGCGCGCGCATCCGGCGGGATCGACGCGTGCGTCATCCGCGCCGGATGGCACACGAGCGCCTTGACCCCGCCGAGACTTTCGCCGAGCGCGAAGAAGCGGCGCGACGAGACGAACGACACGACCTCCTCGACGCTGCCATCGAGCTCGAACGACACCATGCCGCCGAAGCCCGTCATCTGACGCGCGGCGATCTCGTGTCCCGGATGCGCCGGGAGGCCCGGAAAGTACACCCGGCGCACGAGCGGATGCGCCTCGAGCGCGCGGGCGATCGCGTCGGCGTTCTCGGCGTGACGCTGCATGCGCAGCTCCAGCGTCTTCAGCCCCCGCAGCGTCAGCCAGCAGTCGAACGGAGAGGGCACGGCGCCCGTGGCGTTCTGCAGGAACTTCACCGGTTCGAACACTGTGGCGTCGCGCGCCGCCACCGCTCCCTGCACGAGATCGGAGTGGCCGCCGAGATACTTCGTCACGCTGTGCACGACGAGATCGGCGCCGAGCTGGAACGGCTGCTGGAACACGGGCGTCGCGAACGTGTTGTCGACGACGAGCAGGGCGCCGGCGTCGTGGGCGGCGCGGGCGATCGCGGCGATGTCGTACACGAGCAGCCGCGGGTTCGTCGGCGATTCGATCCACACCAGACGCGTCCGCGATGACAGCGCCGCCTCGAGCGCGGCCGCGTCGGCGACGTCCACCTGGCGGATGCGACACCCAAGCGGCTGGAAGACGCGGTTCAGGATCCGGTACGTGCCGCCGTAGACGTCGAGCGGGATCACGATCTCGTCGCCGGGGTGGAGATACGCCTGCAGCACGGCATTCTCGGCGGCGAGTCCGGACGCGAAGACGGCGGCGTGCTCCACGCCTTCGAGATCCGCGAGCACGTGCTCGAGGCGCGCCCGCGTCGGGTTGTTCGTGCGCGAGTAGTCGAAGCCGCGGTGCGTGCCGGGCGCGTCCTGCTCGTACGTCGAGGTCTGGAAGATCGGCGCGATCAGCGCGCCGGTGCCCGGCTCGGATGGCTGGGCGGCATGAATGGTGCGGGTTGCGAATTCCACGAGCGTCCTCCTTCGGTTGTGACGGTGGTGCCCGCGGCATCGAAGCCGCGGACGATCAGGGACAAACGGTGCTCGCGCGCGCACACGAGCGCCGCGCGCTGCACGAGATCGCAGCCGGCGTCCGCCATCGCGAGCGCGGCGTCGTACGGGAGATCGGCAATCGGCATCGCGCCGCGATCGCGGTTCGGATCCGACGTGTGATAACCGGGAACGTCCTTGACGAGTTCGCAGCGGTCCGCCCGCAGCCCGGCCGCGATCTGGACCGCCGTGAGATCCGATCCGCCGCGTCCGAGCGACTGAATCGCGCCGCCGGGAGCGGATGCCAGGAAGCCGGGCACGACGACGAGCCGGCAGCGGCCGAGCGCGGCGAGCAGATACAGTGGTCGAAGCGACGCGCGTCCCGGATGGCCGCCGGGCGCCGCGACGAGACCGGTCTGGTGAACGTTGAGTCCGGCCGCGTGCACCCCCGCCGACTGCAGGTGGAGCACCAGGCGCGCCACCGAACGGATCTCACCCGTGGACCACAACAGATCGAGCGCGATCGGATCGGGATCTGCGCAGATCGCGGCCGCGCTTCGGAGCAGCGCGTCCGTCGCGCCGTGCTCGGCGGAGACGATCACGACGAGCCGCTCCGACGCATGCGCGTCCAGGCGCGCGCGCAGCCAGCGCGCGGCTCGCGCGAAGGCGTCTTCGTCGCGCAGCACGGAGCCGCCGAGTTTGACCACGCTCAGCATCGCGCCTCCAGCACGGGCAGCGCGAGGACCTCGGATCCGGTGCTCCGTCGGACGGCATCGAACGCCTGCGCCGCCGTGGACGCATCGGCGCACATCGTCAGCACGTACGTCCCGGCAGCGGCGGGCACCAGCGTCGAGCACCACAGGCCGTAGCTGCCCAGCAGCTCTGCGATCGCGCTCGAGTCGTCCACGCGCGGCAGCCGCGCGAACCACGCGCTGGCGGGTCGCGCGCACGCGACCGGATCGCCGGCGGGCGGCGGTTCGGGCGGCCGCACGCGTCCTTCGGTCACGATCTCGGCGAGATCGTCGAGCAGCGTGACGGCGGTGACGTCGGGTCCCGCGCCGGGACCGATATAGGCGTGCGTCCCCGTCGCCGTCGCCATCAACACGCCGTTCGTCGTCCCCGACACGCGCGCCAGCGGATGCGCGTTGTCGAGGAACGCAGGTCCGACGAAGCCCCGCACACCGTCTTCATCCCAGTCCGCCGCGCTCGCGGCTTTGATCACGCCGCCGCAGGCGCGCGCGCCGGCGAGGTCGCTCGCCGTCAGCGAGTCGAGCCCCCGCGTGGGGATCGCATCGGGGGAAACGCGGCGCTGCGCGAAAAGCCGGATCAGGATCGCGAGCTTTTCTGCGGCGTCGCGCCCGCTGACGTCCGCGGACGGATCGGGCTCGGCGAAGCCGAGCCGCTGCGCCTCCGTGAGCGCGTCGCCAAACGAACGGCCCGCGTCCATCGACTCGAGGAGATAGCCCGACGTGCCGTTGAGCAGTCCCTGCACCGATCGCACGCGCGCGATGAGCGGCCGCCGCTCGAACGTGCCGAGAAACGGCACGCCGGCGAGGACGCTGGCGTCGAAGCGCAGCGCGACACCGCGGCGTCGCGCGAGATCCGCCAGGGCGTCGCCATGCGCCGCGATCAACGATTTGTTCGCGGTGACCACCGACAGGCCTGCGTCGAGCGCGCGATACACCAGCGTCCGCGCCGGCTCGACGCCGCCGAGTGCCTCGATCACGACATCCGGCTTGGCGGCGAAGAATTCGTCCGGATCGGTCGTGAGCGGTACGGCGGGCGTGCGATCGCGCCGGCTCCGCACGAGCGCGGCCACGACGTGAGGCGAGAACCCGCGCGCCGCGAAGGTGGCCGTTGCGTCGTCGATCAGACGGGCGACGGCGGATCCAATCGTGCCGAATCCGAGCAGACCGACGCCGACGCGGCGTCCTTCCGGACGGTGTTGCGGCACGCCATGCTGAACGACGCTCACGAGATACACTCCGCGTGGCCTGACGGCCGTTGCGCCGCCGCGCGGATCTCCGCGCGCGCGAATACACCCGTGCCGCAACGACGTCGCGGGCGGCGGCAGGCGACACGTCGCGCGTGTCCGCCGAAACCCGCAATCAACCAAACAGGGGAGTCAGAATCTACGGGCCGGCCAGAGTGGCGCGGCCGAGGCTCTTTATCTCTCCCGGTGATCGGGCAGGAAGTAGCACCTGGGCACCTGGGCCTGGTTGCTGTGGCGTCATCGGGCCTGTTCCCTCAGCCACTCTGGATAAACGTTCGCGGCAAGCGCGAACCCGCCGAGCGTAATGGAAGCGGTCGACGCGTGTCAAGCGCGGTGCGGCGTTCGACGTGCTCGAGCTGCGATCGCAGGGTATCCGCTTTGCACAAGCGGCGATCTGCATTCGTGCATCGCCACCGATTGGCGTGGAGGTTCGACATGAAAAACGCAGCGTTGACCGCAGCCATCCTGTGCGGACTGACCGTGATGCCGGTTCTGGCGGCGGCACAGCCGCCCCAGTCCCCGGCGAAGCCCGCCGACAAGACCGCCACAATGCAGCACGAACAGTCGCACGGCACGCTCACTGCGACCGATCGATCGTTCGCGCACGAGGCGGCGATCGGCGGCATGGCCGAGGTGGAGCTCGGCAAGCTCGCCAGCGACAAGGCGACGAGCGCAGACGTGAAACAGTTCGGGCAGCGTATGGTGGACGACCACAGCAAGGCGAACGACGATCTGAAGGAATGGGCGCAGAAGGCCAACGTCACGCTGCCGACGCAGCTGGACGCGAAGCACAAGGCGACGCGCGATCGACTCGCGAAGTTGTCGGGAGCGGCGTTCGATCGCGCCTACATGCACGACATGGTGCAGGACCACGAGAAGGACGTCGCGGCGTTCCGCAAGGCGTCCAGGTCGGCGCACGACGCGGACCTGAAGGCGTTCGCCTCGAAGACGCTGCCGACACTCGAAGAGCACCTGCAGCAGGCGAAGAAGGTCCAGGGAGAGGTCGTCGGCACGACCGGCCGCGGCCGCTAGCCACGGAAGAACACGGAAAGGACAGCCACGGAAAACACGGAATAACACAGAGTCATGTCTGTGTTTTTCTGTGTTCTTCTGTGGCTTCCGTTCTTCTGTGTTGTTCTGTGGCTTACGTGGTCTGCGGCCGTCGGCGCTCGTCTGCGTACCGCATCGTGGCGTAGCCCACGATCATGCCGAGAATGCCGCCCGGCAGCATGATCTGCCAGTAGTACGCCGGCTGGCCGGCGGCCAGCTGCATCAGCGACACGCAGAGCGCGAGCAGCAGTCCGACGCCGAGACCGGCGGCGACGGCGAACGGCAGCGACTGCGTCCGCCGCGCGATCCACCCGATGATCAGACCCGTCAGGACCCCCTTGATCGTCGAGCCGATCACGATCCCGACGATGCCGGCCCGGATGGCCGGGTCGTCTCCCGCGGACACGAGCGCCGAAAGTCCGTCGAACACGCCGAGAATCCCGCCCAACAGCATGCCGAGCACTGGTTTGCTCACGCGATCCTCCTGGAGAAGCACCTGGTTCACCTCTCCATTACCCGAACGCCGCCGATTCTGTACGGCCTAGCGGCTCCAGAGGAGCAGCGCGACGCGCATGAGGAGATACGCGGCAACGAGCGCAATCGGCGTGCGGTACGTCCACGCCAGCCGTCCCGCGCGTTCGAACCACGGCTCCGCGTACGCGGACACGCGTTCGCCGTCGACGACCGCGCGGACGTCGGCGGCGAGATCCTGGGCGCGCTGGTACCGCGCACGCCGGTCGGCGGCGGTGGCCTTCGCGACGATCGCGTCGAGCGCGCGACGGCGCCGGCCGGACGCGACAGCCGCGAGATCGCGCAGCAGCGCACCGAGCGAGAACACGTCAGCCGTCGCATCGATGGCCGTGGAACCTTCCGCCTGCTCGGGCGCCATGTAGCCGCTCGTGCCGAGCACGGTGCCGTCCGCTGTCTGGTGGGCGTCGGGCGCGCCGGCCGCCTGACCCGCGCGCGCGATGCCCCAATCGAGGACCAGCACTTCGCCGAAGCGGCCAATCATGATGTTCGACGGCTTCAGGTCGCGGTGGATGACGCCGGCGTCGTGCGCGAACGCGACGGCATCGCACAGGCGATCGAACAGACGAAGGCGAGGCGCGAGCGACGGCACGCGCTGTACATGCCCGTCCAGCTGTTCGCCGCGAACCAGCGTCATCACGTAGAACGGACGGCCGTCGGCGAGGGAGCCGACGTCGTGAATCGCGACGATCCCCGGATGTTCGAGCGCCGCGAGGATGCGCGCCTCGCGCCGGAGCCTCGCTTCCGCCTCCGCGCCGACCGAAGGCGCGAGGACCTTGAGGGCGACGTCGCGCGACAGGGCGCGGTCGTAAGCGCGATACACGACGCCCATGCCGCCGCGACCGATCTCGCCGTGCAAATCGTACCGATCGGTGCCACGCGGCGGCGCCTCGGTCTCCGCGCGCAGACGCTCGATTGCCGCGTCGGAGATCCAGGTCATGCGGCCCCCGGTCCCAGCAGGTCCCGTGCCTCGCGCCGAAACTCCTCGTCGGAGTCGCACAGCTCGCGCAGCCGTTCGAGCATAATCGCGCGGAACGTCCGCCGCGCCCACGCGAGCTGGTTCGTGACGTCGTTCACCGACACCTCGAACGAGCGCGCAAGGGCCGCGTACGACGGCCGCTCCGGGCCTGCGTCGTCGTCGAGATCGTAGCGCCGGAAGAGCGCCAGCGCGAGGTCGCGCTGCTCGTGCGCGGCGCGCGCAGCCAGCGCGTCGACCGCAGCAGCGAACAGCCCGCGCACCCATTCCCGATGGAACCACCGCTCCGGATCATTGTCGACCGCGATCGGGTGGCGCGCCAGCTCGCCGTCGAAGGCGGCGAGATTCAGCGGCTCGATCCGCACGCTGCCGCCGCGCTTCAGGCGCCCTTCATCACGATGCTCGTTGGCAAGAAACCTGTCGAGGCACACGCGAAGGAAGGTTCTGAAACGCGCGCGCGACGGGTCGTACGCCGCGAGCGAGTCGTGTTCGAGCACGCGCGTGAAGAACTCCTGCGTGAGGTCCTGCGCGTCCTCGGCGGTGCGGCCGAACCGGACGCGGATGTACGCGTAGACCGGGCGCCAGTAGGCGCGCGTCAGCGCGTCCAGCGCACGTTCCCGCGCGGTCGAATCCGCGCTGCGGATCGCGCGGACGATGGAGGGGCGCGTCGCGGGGAAGGCGTCAGGGTGCCCGGCGCTCATTGGGGAACTGGAGGTTCGAGTGTAGCAGAGGCCCGCACTCCCGCTACGATGAAGTGTGGCCGCGTTTCCCGTGTCCGATCACTGCGACGGACGCCGCTTCTTCAACCCACACGGGCGGACCGATCGCTCGATTCGCGACCTGCTGCGCTGGTGGCGCGAAGGAGGTGCGCGGCCGTGGCCGCGGCGCCTGGCGCGCGAGCCGGACCGTTCGCCGCTGCCCGGCGTCAATCAAGGGGCGGTGGCGTTCACGTTCATCGGCCACTCGACATTTCTGATCAGGACGTCGACGTTCGCGTGCATCACCGATCCGGTGTTCACGACGCACGCGGGTCCGTTCGGCATCTTCGGACCGCGCCGCGTGCGCCCGCCGGCGCGGACAGTCGACGCGCTGCCGTCGATCGACGCCGTGCTCCTCAGCCACAACCACTACGATCATCTCCAGCCGCGATCGCTTCGCGCGATTGTGTCGCGGTCCTCGGCCGTCGTCGTGGCACCGCTTGGCCTCGGACGTTTCCTGCGCCGGCACGGCGCGCGCCAGGTTGTCGAGCTCGACTGGTGGGAGTCGACGCGCGTGAAGGAGGCGTCGATCACCGCCGTGCCGGCGCAGCACTTCTCCGCGCGGACGCCATGGGATCGTAACCGGTCGCTATGGTGCGGCTACGTGATCGAAACGCCGGACGCTACCGTGTATTTCGTCGGCGACTCCGGCTATTCGCCGGACTTCCGCCGGATCGGCGAGCGCTTCCCGCGTGTCGACGCCGCGCTCGTGCCGATCGGCGCGTACGAGCCGCGCTGGTTCATGAAGCCGATGCACGTCAACCCGGCCGAGGCAGTCCAGATACACCTGGACGTGCAACCTGCCGTCAGCCTCGCCATGCACTTCGGGACGTTCCGCCTGACCGACGAAGGGATCGACGAGCCGGTGCGCGCGCTGGAGCAGGCGAGGGCGGAGGCGGGCGTCGATCCCGCGGCGTTCCGCGTGCTGGAGTGGGGCGAGACGGTCCGATTACCAGGCGTGCGCGTCGAGCGCGTCGCCGATCCGTGACAATCCCGCTTGAAGCGCCTCGGTGTCGCCCGACAAGCCCAAGCGGAAGTGTCCGGCGGCATCGAAGAACCGTCCGGGAACGATGGCCGTCCGCCGTTCGCGCATCAGCCGCTCGGCGAAGCGATCCGCCGAAGGAGCCGTGAGCAGGCGCGGGAAAACGACCGTCCCAACGGACGGGACCGCCGACAGTTCGTGACGCGAGTCCAGGAACGCGCGCACGAGCGGCGCGTTGCGCGCGAGGATCCCGCGTGCGCGCGCCGCGAGCGCGTCCAGGTGCGAGAAGGCGACGACGCTCCATCGCTCGGCGACGATCGATCCGGTGCCGTCGACGACGTCGCGCGCGCGGCGGATGCGTTCGGCGACCTGCGGGGACGAGATGGTCCACCCGCAGCGCAGCCCGGAGAGGCCGTACGATTTGGTCAGGCTGCTGGTCGAGATGAAGGGGTCGCCGTGCACCGCGGCCACGCGCGCGGCGTCCGCCGACACGTCGAGGTAGACCTCGTCGACGAGCACGTGCGCGCCGGCGCTCGACGCGATCCGGCCGATGGCTTCGATGGCCTCCCATCCCGCTGCGACGCCCGTCGGATTGTGCGGCCGTGTCACCACGATCAACTTCGTGCGCGGCGTCATCGCGCCCTCCACGCGATCGGGATTGAGCGCCCAGCCGTCCTCGAACGTGCGATCGAATCGCACCGTCGACGCGCCGACCAGCCGCGGCGCGGCGAGCAGCGGATCGTAGCCCGGCCGCTCGATCAGGACGTCGTCGCCCGGGCCGAGCAGCGCCGCGTAGACGAGGAAGTTGGCGCCGGACGTGCCGTTCGCGGTCGCAACGCACGCCGGCTCGACGCCGTAGCGCGTCGCAATCGCTTCGACCAGCGGCGCATAGCCGTTGTCGTTCGCCCCGGTGAGGGCGATCGCGTCGCGCGCCCCGGGCAGATCGTCGACCCGGCACGCGAGGATGTTGCTGATCGCCAGGTCGTACTCCGGCGTGGGACGGGTCTTCGCCCATTCCATGTACGGAGCGTGGTAACGCATCACATCGATCATCGGCGTCTGAACCACAGAAAAACTGGAATGCCGGCCGCAATCAGCAACCCACCGCGCAGCGCGCTCTGCGGATCGGCGCGGATCACGCTGAGCACGATGCCGATCGAGACGAGCACGAACAGGATCGGCACCACCGGATAGCCCGGCGTCCGGAACGCGTCGGACGGCCGCGTGTCGAGCGGCACTCGCCGGCGGAAGATCATCACCGTCGTGACCGTCAGGCCGAAGAAGATCCAGTCGGCAAACACGACGTAATTCAACAGCTGCTCGTAGCGGCCGCTCAGGGCGAGCAGGCACGACCACGTCGACTGCACGGCGATCGCCAGCGCCGGCGTCTGGTAGCGCGGGTGCAGCCGCGCCAGCGACTTCAGGAACACGCCGTCGGCGGCCATCGCGTAGTACACACGCGTCGGGGCGAGGATCGCAAGATCGAGGAAGCCGAACGTCGAGATGGCGATGGCCGCGCTCACGAAGCGGTCGCCAAAGCCGCCGAACATCCGCTCGGCGGCCAGCGCCGCCGGCGTCATCGTCCCCGCGAGTCCTTCGAGGCCCAGCGCGCGCAGGTACACGACATTCACCGAGACGTACACCACGACCACCGCAATCGTGCCCGCGACAAGACCGATGGGCAGCGTCCGCTGCGGATTCTCGATTTCCTCGGCGACGTAGTTCGCGTTCTGCCATCCGCCGCACGCGAAGAGGATCGGCACGAGCGCGGCGCCGAACGCCACTAAAAGGGACGGCGCCCCCGGCGTCGTCGGCCGCGCTTCGTGCCACCAGCCAGGATGGCCGGCGACGAACCAGCCGGCGCCGATCAGCAGTGCGAGCGCCGCGAGCTTGAGAAGGACGAACACGTTGAGTACGCGGCTGCCCGGCTTGACGCCAAGGTAGTTGATCACCGAGAGGCCCGCGATAGCGGCAATCGCGAGCGGCACGCGCGCCGTCTCCGGCGCGCCCGCCAGCCGCAGGGCGTAGCTCGCGAACGTAATCGCGACCGCCGCCACGGCGCCGCTCTCGATCACGAGCAGCAGCGCCCAGCCGTACAGAAATCCCGCGAGCGGGTGCAGCCCTTCGCGCAGGTACACGTAGTTGCCGCCCGCCCTCGGAAACAGCAGACCGAGCTCCGCGTACGAGAACGCGCCCGCCAGCGCGATCGCGCCGCCGGCCATCCACGCGGCCAGCACCTGCGCCGGCGTATCGAGCAGCTGCGCGACGATGTAGGGATTGATGAAGATGCCCGACCCGATCATGCCGCCGATCACGACCATCGTCGCGTCGAAGGGGCCGAGGGCGCGGCGGAAACTCACGCGGGGGACTCTATCATCTCAACTTGCCCACCGTAGCGCGAAGCGCGGAGGTGGGATGTCGGAGGTTGGATGTTGGAGGTGACGGTGGGTGGAAGTCGACAGGTCCGTGCTTGGCGTGAGATCTCCTTGGCTGCCTGGCTCCTTGGCGTGAGATCCCTTGGCTCCTTGGCGGCTTGGCGTGAGATCCCTTGGCTCCTTGGCTCCTTGGCGTGAGATCTCTTGGCTCCTTGGCGGCTTGGCGTGAGATCCCTTGGCTGCCTGGCTCCTTGGCGTGAGATCCCCTTGGCTGCTTGGCGGCTTGGCGTGAGATCCCTTGGCGTGAGATCCCGTCAGCGCAGCTCGCGCAGCGGACCCCCGGGACGGCTGACGAAAAACTCGGACGCGGCGCGGTGGGGGAACTCGCGGCGATACGAGGCCCTCCACGCGTCGATGAACGCCGGCGCGTCGGGCTCGCGGACGAGCGCCCACACGCTGCCGCCGAAGCCGGCGCCGAAGGCCGACGCCGCCGCGGCGCCGAGTCGTCGCGCGTTCCGCGCGAGCGCGATCGTTTCCGGCACCTGATTGTGGAGGCGCGTTTCGACGTTGTGCTGCGAGCGATCGACGGCCGCGCCGAACGCCGCCGTGTCGCCCCGCGCGAGCGCCGCGGCGGCTTTGGGAATGATGCGCTCGCTCTCTTCGAAAAACTGCTCGAAGCGCTCCAGCAGGGCGTCGCGCGTGAACGCGGACGGCGGATCCCCCGTCCGCAGCAGGCGGCGGATCTCGTCATCGGCGCCAGGGAAGGCCGTCGCGGCGGCCGCGAGTGAGAGGTCGCTTCGCCCCGTCGCGGCGCGCCACATCTCCAGGACGGCGGCCGCGGCAGACGCCGCGCGGTTGTAGGCGTCGCGCGCCGCGCCGGTCTTGACGGCGGCGATCCCGCTGACGCCGACGACGAACGTCCACGGCTCGGGCAGGGCGATCGTCGCCTCGGCGCGCACGGGACAGAACGAATACTGGCTGATGCGCCCGCGCTCGCAGCAGAACATCGCCGTGTGATCTTCGCTGCCGCTCATCGTCCCCACGCCGGCGTCGCCCGCGAGCGTTCCGAAGGCGCCGCCCCCTTCGATGGCACTGACGTAACCGGCAAGATCTTCGCGCGAGCGGACGTTCGCGACGTACGCGTCGCGCGTGTGCAGCTGATTGCGATGGGCAAGGGCGAGCACGATCGCGGTGAGGAATGCGCTCGAGCTGCTGAGGCCCGACGCCTGCGGCAGATCGGCGGCCACCGCCGCATCGATGCCCTCCAGTCGTCCGAAGTTGCGCGCGAGCCGCGCCGCGACGGTGTCGACGTAGATCGCGGGACCGCTGCGCGCGGCGGCGGGGCGTTCGGGCGCGAGCCTGGCCTCGATCGCCGACGTGCGCGTGCCGAGCCGCACGACGGCGTCCTCCCGCGGGAGCGCGGCGAGGCAGACGCCGCGCTCGACGGTGCACAGGAGGCTCCGTCCGCCGGCATAGTCGGTGTGCTTGCCGAGCACTTCGATGCGGCCCGGTACGAACCAGACCGCCGCCGAGGACGCGTCGCGTCCGCTGATGTCCGTGAGCCGCGCGCGGGCGCGCGCGGCAAGCGCTTTCGCGCCGTCGCTGATCATCGCGTCCATCATTGTCCAGGATCCGCCGTCAGGATCAGGGGCGCACGTCGATGCCGCGCAGACGCTCGGCGACGTTCGCTACGTCGGCGCGCTGCGACACATCGAGCACCGGGAGTGCCAGCGTTTTCGCGCGCAGCCGCAGCCCGAGGTGATGAATGCCGTAGTCCACGGCGTAGGGCAGTTCCCGCTCACCACGTGGCGACGCCGGCGCGCGCCGGCACGCATCGAAGATCGCGCGATCGAAGCGCCAGAGGTTCATGCTGATCGGCCGGTTGCCGGGCGGAACGACCGCCGGCTTCTCTTCCACCGACGCGAGATAGCCGTTCTCGTCGATGGTGACGAGCGCGAACGCCGCAATCCGTTCGGCGGGAATGTTGCTGCGTGCGATGAGCGCGTCGCGCTCGAAGAGCAGCGCGCAGGGTTCGCCGGCGTCGCGGACGGCGCGCAGCGCCTCGGCCGGATAGTAATTATCGCCGTTCATCACGGCAAAGGATTCGCCGCCGACCAGGGATTCGATGGCGAGCACGGCGTCCGCCGTGCCGCGGGGCTTCGCCTGCACGGCATATTCGACCGCGATCCGCCCGGGCGGATGCGCGTCGTACCACTCGCGCACGGCTGCGTGGTCCGGCGCGACGACGAGCACGGCGCGCGCGAAGCCCGCGTCCGCCAGCGCGCTGAGCAGGTAGTCCAGCAGGGGACGGCCGGCGATCGGCATCATCGCCTTCAGCCCGCGGTCCGCGGCGGCTGCCTGCGCCGGATCGAGCGGGGCGTCCGGGTCCCCGCGGCGCATGCGGCTGCCCACGCCGCGGGCCAGGATGACGGCGATCGCCCTGCCTGAATCCCTGATCACGAATCCCTCATCGCTCATCCTCGGATCCCTGATCCTTATCCTGGATCCTTCATCGCGGATCCCTCATCGATATCCTGCGCCCCCGATCCGGGATCGCTGATCAGCGATCCGGGATCAGCGATTCGGGATAAGGATGAGGGATTCGAGGATCAGCGATAAGGGATACGTGATCAGGGATTCGATCTGCGGATCCGCTGCTCAGTAGCCTGGGAATTCCTCTGTTCTGATCTGATCCGGGTCAACGCCGGCTTCGAGGACGGCGGTGCGCATGGCGGTGACGAAGGCGGCGGGCCCCGCGGCGTAGGCGATCGCGGTCGAGAGGTCCGGCGCGTGCTGCTTGATCATGTCGGCGGTGATGAATCCGGTCTGATCCGTGTAGACCGGCACGATTTTCACGTTTGGATTCTGCTTCGCCCAGCCCGTGAGGTCGTCGAGGAACGCCGTGCTCGCCGGCGTCCGGTTCGAATAGAGCAGGACGATCCGGTGCGGCAGCTTCTTTTCGGTCGCGTTCTTCACGATGGATCGAAACGGCGTGATGCCGATGCCCCCCGCGAGCATGACGGCCGGCTTGGCCGTGTTGTGGTGGAGCGTGAACGATCCGTACGGTCCGTCGACGTCGACTTCCAGGCCGAGCGGTGAGTCGAGCAGCGACCGCTTGAAGGCGCTGCCGGTCAGCCGCGTCGCGATCGTGATCGACGGCAGATCGGCCGGCGACGAGGTGATCGAGAACGTGCGCGCATTCCCCGCCTCGTCCGAATACATCGGTCCGTCAATCGTAAAATCGCACGTCTGTCCGGCCTCGAACGTGAACGGCTCCGTCAGTTCGAACGTGAATGCGCCCGTCCCCTCCGCGACCTGGTGCCGTTCCTTCAACCGCGCCTTCATGCCTGTACCTCCACCTCTAATGAGTCTGTCCGGCCGGAAAGGTTACACTCGATCCGGAGGTGCCCCGTGCCGCAACAATATGCCTTCGTGGCGATCCCGGATGCCGACATTCCGCCCGCCGCGTTTCCATTCGCGCGCCACCTGCTGCGGACCTACGTCAGCGAGATCAACAAAACGATTTCGGTCTGGCGAACCTTCAGCGACGACGACCTCGAGCTCCGTCCGCATCCGGCGGCGACGACCGTCGCGGGGATCCTGCGCCATCAGCTGCTCTCGGAGCGCCGCTTCTTCGGTGAGTTCCTGGGCGCGCCCGAGCCGCCGCCGGATCAGGTGCTCCCATCGCCGCTGACGATCACCGCCTGCGTGCGCCGGCTCGAGGAGCTCGCACGGGCGCGCCTGCCGTATCTCGCGTCGCGCGACGAAGCGTGGTGGCTCGTCACGGTGCCCTTTTTCGACGTCGAACGCGAACGCATCTGGATCTTCTGGCGCCGCGTCCTCCACACGGCGCATCATCGGACGCAATTGACCGTCTATCTGCGCGCCGCCGGACGCGCGGTCCCCTCGACCTACGGACCGACTGCCGACGTCACGTGGACGGATGCCGATCCGACGACGTCGGTCGCGGCCGCCGGGCGCCGCGGCGTCAACGGGTGATCCTCGTGAGCCGGCAGCAGCCCGGGCCGTACAGACTCATGTCTCCGTCAGCGGTGTGCACGAACGGCTTGGGACGAACGGCGAACAGGTGCTCAAACGCTGACACGCGTGTGGAGCGCACGGCGATGACGCTGCCCTTCGGCAGCCGTCCGAATCGCTCGCGCAGTTCCGACGCCGGCACTCGCTGAATGCGTTGGGGCGTCAATTCCGCGCGCAGCTTCGGATCCAGATAGAAGACGAGGGATCCCACGCGCTCGTCGAAGACGACCAGCTGCGGCGGCAGCGTGCCGCGCGCGTTGAGCGTCTGCGCGAGACCGCGGGCGGATAAGGCGTCGGCGAGACCCGGGCGAAAGACGACAATCCCCACCACCAGAAACATCGCGTACGAGGCGGCCGCCCCGGCAACGGGACGCCGTCGGGCGGCGAATGCCGCGATCGCGATGATGAAGACGGCGCCCGCCGCGGCGGCGGCCCAGGCCACATTGCTGTAGTCGATCTCGAACCGGCTGTGCGCCGCGAGCATGGCCGCGAGCGGCAGCGCGGCGAGCAGCAAACCATGCGTCCATGTGGACATGGATGCGGCGGCCCCGCGTTCCGGCGCCTCGATCGCGCGCAGCCACGCCCCGGCCAGCAGGATCGCCACCGCGGGAAACACCGGGAGCACGTAGGTGACGAGCTTCGAATCGGCAGCGCTCAGCAGCGCGAGGCCGCCGACGAGCCAGATCCACGCCAGCCGTTCGTCATGCTTGATCCGCAGTCGAACGAACGGCAGGTACGCGAGCCAGGGCAGCGCGCCGCCCATCAGGATGGGGAGGTAGTACCACCACGCACGCCCCGCGTGCGGCTGCGTCCCGGTGAGCACCGCGCGCACGTGCCGATCGACGAAGTAGTAATGCAGGTACCCGGGATGCGCCCGTTCCATCGCGAGGTACCAGGGGGCGGTGATCGCTGCGGCAATCGCCAGCGCGATCACGCCCGCGATCACCATCCGTCCGGTCTCACGCCGGTGGAGGGCGACGAGCGCCGCCGCCGCGATGCCGGTGAACGCGACGCCGACCAGCCCTTTCGTCAGGATGGAGAGTCCGAGACTGAGCCCGGCCGCTGCCGCCCAGGGCAGGATGCGCGCGCCGCGGCTGACGCGCACGAACGCCAGCACCGCGAGGTTGATGAACGGGACGAGCGCGATGTCGTGGACGGCGGTTTCGCTGAGCGCCAGCGGCAGCAGGAGCGTCGAGTAGACGAGCCCGGCCGCGAGCCCCGCGCGCCGTCCGCACAAGGCCGCGCCGAGGAGCGCGGTCGAGAGCGCGCCGAGCAGTCCGAACAGCAGCGGCGGCAGTCGGACGGCGGTTTCCGTCGGTCCGATTAGATGCAGCGCCGCCGCTTCGGTCCAGAAGAACAGGACCGGCTTGTCGAGGAACGGCTGGCCGAGGAACGTCGGCGTGACGAGATCGTGCCGATCGAGCATCTCCTGCGCGATCGCCGCGTGGAGCCCTTCGTCCGGATCCAGCAGCGGGGCCGGCGCGATCAACGGCAGCACGAACGCGAGCGCCGCCACGAAGAGCAGAGCTCGCGCCAGGGCGCTCGATGTCGCGTCGCCGGAACCGGACGGTTCCATATCTACGCGATGCTACCATTACCTCATGTTGATCAAGCTGGGACACGCACAGGATCACGGCTTCGACGAACCGCTGGGCCTGTTGAGCGATTGTCATCGCCGCATCGAGCGCTTCCTCGAGGCGATGATCGCCGTCGCGGACAAGGGAGGGGCGCTCGCGCCGGCCGATCGAAGCCTGCTCGAAGCGGCGGTCCGCTATTTCGAGACCGCGGCCCCGCGGCACACGGCCGACGAAGAGGCCAGCCTGTTTCCGCGGCTGCGCGCCTCATCCGATCAGGCCGCGCACGCGGCGCTCGAGACTGTGGCGCGCCTGGAATCCGATCATCGCGTCGCCGAAGAGCGGCACGCGGTCGTCGACCGGCTCGCCGCGAAGTGGATCGAGGCGGGCACGCTGCCCGGCGCGGAGCTCGAAGAGATGCGGCAGCATCTTGACGCTCTGCGGCAGCTCTATGCCGCGCACATCCGCGTCGAAGACGACGAGCTGTTTCCCGCCGCCGCGCGCGTGCTCGGCGCGGCCGACCTCGCGGAGATCGGCCGCGAGATGGCGACGCGGCGCGGCCTGTCGCCGAACACGTAACGGCCGCTACGTCCGGCCGCGGCCGGCGAGGCGGGAGACGAACGCCGGCGGTAGCGCGAGCACCGGCGCCGGTGCCCGGGACAGCACGTCGTAGGCGACCGCGCCGGGACGTGCTCGCGGCTGCCCGGCGTCTCGCGAAGGGCCGCGGAGCGTCATCACGAGCAGATCCGCGTGCGCCTCGCGCGCAGCCCCGGCGATCGTCTCGGCCGGACTGCCGACCAGCACCTTCCGCTGCACGCGCGCCGTTCCGTTCGCGTCCGCGACGACGCGTCCGAGACGCTCGCGCGCGTCCAGCACCTGCGCGCGCAGACGCGCCCGGCGATTGCCTGCGAGCCACGCGGGGACGCGCATCTCGTGCACGACGTGGACGGCGAACAGCGCCGCCCCGAACGGCGCGGCCAGACGCGCGGCGGCGCGCAGTTCGCGCGCGGACTCGGCGCCGAGATCGAGCGGCACCACCCACGCGCCCCGCAGCCAGCGCCGTCGCGGCGCGGGCTTGACCGGCGGCACCGCCAGCACCGGCATGCTCGTCGTCTGCAGCACCCGCAGCGTCGTCGATCCGAAGAACAGCCGGCGCACGCCGCTCAGTCCCTGCGTGCCCAGCACGATGAGGTCGGCGCGCCGGCGTCCGGCGGCCGCGAGGAGCGTCGGCGCGGGCGCCCCGCTCTCCAGCAGACACCGCGCCCCGTGGGCTTCGCGCCTGCCGAGCGTCCCCTGGACGAATTGCTGAAGCTCTTCGCGCGCGGTCCGTTCGACCGATCGAGTGTCGGCCCCCGCGGCCGCGGCCGCCAGCAGCAGCGGATCGTTCACGTACACCACTGTCAGATCCCCGGCCACTTCCCGTGCGACGGCCGCGGCGTGCCTCAGGGCCGCCGCCGACTCGGCCGAGAAATCCACGCCGCAGAGGATCGAGCGAAACGGGGGGTGGGCGCGTGGCGCCATGGCGTCCTCCCTCGACTCTACCATTGCGGCTCGGGCCGCGCGGCGCGAGGCACGTTCCGTGCACCGATCGCGACCATGATCGACAGCCTGCTGCACGCAGACGAGAAGCCGCCGCAGGGCGGCATGAGCGAGGACGAAAAGCGCGCCAACGTCATCCGTCTCGTCTTCGGAGGGGACGCCGGCCGCTTCGACCAGTTCTGCGACGTCATCCGCGAGCACGTGCCGGAGTTGACGGCCGCCGTGCTGCGCGGCAGCGCCGTCACCGGCCAGCGGTGGGGGGACGGCGCGCCGTTCGACGCGGACGGGCCCGGCACGAGCGATCTGGATCTCACGCTCGTCGGCGAGAAGCCGATCGCGCTGTTCGCGGCGACCGGCTTCTTCGTGCCCGGCGTCCATTCGCGGCCGTTGAGCGACGACGATCCCGACATCGCGCCGGCGCTCGTGCCGCTCCGTCAACGCCTGATCGCGATGACGGGCCGTCCGGTCAACATCCAGGCGTCGCGCGACATCGTCATTCAGTTCAGGGGAGATCTCATCGGCCAGCCGTACCTGACGCTCTTCGACAAGACGGAACGTCCGTGAGCCTGAGGCTGGTCACCTGGAACATTCAACGCGGCGGCTCCGGACGCGAGCAGGCGATTGCGTCCGTCCTCCGCGCGGCCAATCCGGACGTCGTCGTGCTGCAGGAGGCGACGCAGCCGGCCGTCGTGGAACGCGTGGCCCATGACGCGGGGATGCAGGCGTGGGGCGCGCTGCCCAGGACGTCGCTCGGATTCCTGAGTCGCGTGCCGCTCGCGCACCATGCGTGGTATCGTCCCCGGTTTTCGCGGCACGCGTTCCTGGAGATCGTGCCCGCCGGCACGAGCCTGCGCATCTACGGCGTGCATCTCGCGGCGGTGCATGCCGCGTGGACGGAGCGGCGCCGCGCGCTCGAGCTGAAGGCGCTGCTGCGATCGATCGCCCGGCATCCGTCCGGGCCCCACGTGCTGACCGGCGACTTCAACACGCTCGCGCCCGGTGAGCTGCTCGACGTGCGCGCGCTGCCGCGGCGGCTGCGCACGCTCGTGTGGCTGAGCGGCGGACGGATCCGCTGGCGCACCATTCAGCGCGTCCTCGATGCCGGCTACCTCGATGCCTTCCGCGCGCGGCATCCGTCGGAGCCCGGCCTGACGTTTCCGACGTGGAGTCCTCACGTCCGGCTCGATTACGTGTTCGTGCCCGCCGGCGACGCGCCGGCGATCCGCGACTGCCGCGTGCTCGTCGGCGCTGGCGCCGCGGCCGCGTCGGATCACTTTCCGGTGTTGTCTGAAATCGCGATCGGGTTACCCTACCCGGATGCCCCTGGTGGTTGATCGCCCCGACGAGCTCGTCTTCGACATCGGATACTGGGAACGCCTCTACCAAACGCCTTCGTCGACGGTCACCGTGACGCGCACGTCGCCGGAGGATTTCAAACAGCGTCAGCTGATCATCTCGCTCGACGGCCACAAGATCGGCACGCTCCTGTACGGTGAAGGGCTGACGCGCGACATCGATCCCGGCCCGCATCGGCTGCGCGTGAGCAATACCCTCGTGTGGAAAACGATCGAGTTCACGGTCAAGGCGGGGGAGCAGGTCCGCTTCGAGGCCGTGAATCGCCCCGGACGCGGCACGTACACGATGCTGCTGATCGTCGGCGTCGGCCCGCTCTACGTGACGGTGACGCGCCTGGCGTAGCGGGTCGGATGTTGGAGGTTGGATGTCGGAGGGTGACGGCAACACCGATGACGTGAGCGCCCGGGCAGATGTGCGGTGTCTCTGCCGAGCGGAGTTCTTGTACAGCGAAGTCCCGTATCGAGGCAGAGATACCGCACGTCTGCGCGGGCGGGAGGTCTGACATCGCGTCGGGGCGGCAACGTCTCAGCCCCCGTCACATCCGACTTCCGTCCTCCGACATCCGAGCTGACGCGCCGCGGCGCGTCAGCGTTGCTGGATCTGCTCGACGATCGTTCGGGCGAGCGGCAGGCTCACGCCGCAGGACGGATCGTCGATGCGGCACTGCGCGACGGTCAGGTTGCAGCCGCACGAGCAGCGTTCGCTGTTGAGGCGCTGCAGCGTGGCGGTCTTCTGCGCCGGCGTGAGGGGCGCCAGATCGATGCCGGGGATCTTGTTCGCCTGCGCGGCGTTTTCGAGCCGCACCTTCTCCTCCGGTTCGACCCGCTCGATCGAGGCGTTCACGGTCAGGCCCGCCAACGCGCGCGTTTCGAGTTCCGTCCGCGTCGCGTTCAGCATCCCGATGTGCTTCTGGACCAGCCGCCCCTCCGGGTCGATCACGAACGTCGTCGGCAGCGCGTAGATGCCCGGAAACGTGCGTTCGAGTTCCGGCGTGGACATCACGATCGGATAGTTCATCCGGTGCGCCCTCGCGAACTCACGCACGAGGGTCTCAGGGCCGACGTCCTGCGACACGCCGATCACCTGAAGCTGATCTGCGTACCTGGCCTGCAGGGCCACCAGGTCCGGAATCTCCTCGCGGCAGGGCGGGCACCACGTCGCCCAGAAATTCACGAGCACGACCTTGCCGCGCAGGCTCGCGAGCGAGACGCGCCGGCCGTCGAGATCGCTGACGACGAACGGGTCGACCGCTTCGGGATTGCGGAAGAAGCGCAACGTGGTGCCTGCGGCCGACGCGCTCGTGAGCTGCGCCTCCACGTGCCGCGTGTAGCGCACCATCCCGGCAATCGCCCCGAGGGCCGCCACCAGCACGCCGATCGCGATGAGAGCGCGTCGCACGGACATCACCTACATGATAAGCCCTTCGCACCCCGCTCCTCGCTCCTCGAACCTCGCTCCTCGAACCTCGTTCATGCGATAAGATCAACAGAAAGCGAAAGGGGGTCCTCATGGTCAATCGGGCGCGGCCCACACAGAACAAGCGGGCGCGCGAGCGCGCGCAGATCGAAAAGCGGAACCAGAAGGCCGCCAAACGCGAGCAGTCGCGGCTCCGGCGTGCGCAGGGGCGGCCCGCCGCGCCTGGCGAAGATCCCGACATCGCGGGCATCCGTCCCGGCCCGCAGCCGTCGCCGTATCACGACTTCGACTTCAACCTCGACACCGACACCGACGCGGACGAGGACAAAGACGGCGAGTGAGCGGCGCCGTGCCATGGTCCTGAACGCTGGGTGATGATGTCCCGGCTCGCCCGCTTCGCCTGGCTCGTCCTCGCGTACAACATCGGTGTCATCCTGTGGGGCGCCTACGTGCGCGCCACCGGCTCGGGCGCGGGTTGCGGCAGCCACTGGCCGCTCTGCAACGGCGACGTCATTCCCCGCGCGCCGAGCGTCGCCACCCTCATCGAGTACTCTCACCGGCTCACGAGCGGACTGGCGCTCGTCAGCGTGATCGCGCTGGCGGTCTGGACGTGGCGCGCCTGTCGCCGCGGCCATCCCGGCCGGACCGGCGCCGCGCTGTCGGTCGCGTTCATGCTGACCGAGGCAGCCGTGGGCGCCGGCCTCGTGCTGTTCGCCCTCGTCGCCGACAACGCGAGCATGGCGCGCGCGCTGTTCATGGCGGTCCATCTTCTGAATACGTTTCTGCTGCTGGCGGCGCTGAGCCTGACGGCCTGGTGGCTCTCCGGCGGCGAGCGCCTGTCGCCCCGCGGCCGCGCGCGCACGGCGGCGGCGGTGATCATCGGCTGCGCGGCGATCCTGCTGGTGAGCACGAGCGGCGCCGTCGCGGCGCTCGGCGACACGCTGTTTCCGCAGGGATCGCTTGCGGACGCGCTCAGGGCCGACCTGTCGCCCACCTCGCACGTGCTGATCCGTCTGCGGATGCTGCACCCGGCGATTGCCGTCGGCGTCGCGATCGGCTTGTGGTACGGCGCTCCGCGTCTCGCGCGCGGCGTCACCGGCACTTTCCTCGGCCGCGCCGTTCGCGGTCTGGTGGCGCTGCAGGTGGCTGCCGGCGCCGCCAACGTGCTGCTGCTCGCCCCCGTCTGGCTGCAGCTTGGGCACCTGCTGATTGCCGACGCGCTCTGGATCGCGTTCGTGCTGCTGGGCGCCTCGGCCCTCGGCACGCCGCGTCCCGCGACCCGGACGGCCGGCGTCGCGGCGTGACCGCGCCTCCGCCCGGACCCGACGAATTTCGCCCAGATCGTCACCTCCGACCTCCAACATCCGACATCCGACTCCAACATCCGATACCATAGCGGCACTCAATGACCATCCATTTGATCAATCCCAGTCACATCTCGTTCGGCATCGGCGTCATCACGCCCCGCTGGCTTTACGTCCTTGCCGCCGCGACGCCGGATCGCTACGGCACCCCGCAGCTCACCGACGAAACACTGGAGCCGCTCGATTTCCGCAGCGTTCAGCGTGGTGACGTGGTCGGGATTGGCATTCATACCGGCAATGCGCTGCGCGGCTACGAGATCGGGCGTGCGGCCCGCGAGGCCGGCGCACTCGTCGTCTTTGGCGGCATTCACGCGACGCTGTACCCCGACGAAGCAACGCGTCTCGGCGGCGCCCACGCCGTCGTGAGCGGCGACGGCGACCGGGTGTGGGCGCAGGTGCTCGCGGACGCCGACGCCGGGCGGCTGCAGCCGCGCTACGACGGCGGCAAGATCGAAGGGGAGGACTTCCTGCCGGCGCGCTGGGACCTGCTGCCCAGGGATCGGTACATGTGGGCGTCGGTCCAGACCGTCCGCGGCTGTCCCAAACACTGTTCGTTCTGCTCCGTCTGGCGGACCGACGGCCAGCGTCCCCGTCAGCGCGGCGTCGACGGCGTCGTGCAGGAGATCTTCGAGCTGCGGCGTCGAGGGTTCCGGTTCATCGCCCTCGCGGACGACAACTTCTATCCGGTCACGCTGACCGACCTGAAGATGGCGGCCCGGCGCAGCGATCCCTCACAGCTGGCGCGGCTGCAGGCGGCGCGCGCGCAGCGCTTCGAGCTGATGGAACGGCTCGCGGAGTTGCCGGACGACACCGTGTTCTTCACGCAAATCACCATGGAGGCGGCCGAGGACCCGGCGTTTCTCGACGCGATGCGGCGCGCGCACATCCGCGGCGCGCTCGTCGGCGTCGAGTCGGTCACGCCGGAAGGCTTGAAGGACGTCTACAAGGACTTCAACCAGAGCGGCGAGGACCTCGTCGCGCGGCTGCGCGTGTTCCGCCGCCACGGCGTGCACGTGCTGGGCTCGTTCATCTTCGGCCTCCCGAGCGATCGGCCCGAGACGTTCGATGCGTGTCTGAACGTCGCCGAGCGGGCCGACGTCGCCTTCGCGCAGTTCGTCATGCTGACGCCGTTTCCCGGCACGATCGATTTCGCGTCGTGGGAAAAGGCGCAGGGGGAGAACCCCGCCGAAATCGCCGGCGTGCCGGTCACGCGCCACTGGCTCATCCCGCAGGCGCAGCGGCCCAAGTTGTACATGGACCATCCGGTCATGAGCGCCGATGAAATCCGCCGCCGGACGCAGAAGGTCTGGGACGAGTTCTACAGCCTCCGTCAGATCTGGATCCGCGCGCAGGTCTGCGAAACGCTCAAGGCCCGGCTGGCGTTCGTCCTCATCTCGAAGATCTACCGGCAGATGTACGCGAACACCGGGATTGCGACCGACAGCGCGCGCGTGACGCGGTCGACCCGCTGGGTGCGCCTGCTCGCGCGGCCGTGCCGGCGGCTCTTCGCCGGCCGTCCCATGCCGGCGCTGCAACCTTTGGTACAATGACTTTTTTGCCACTTCCGCGAAAGGGCGCACGATGTCTACACCAACCATTTCCAAGCCGTCCGCGGCCGACGCCGTTGTCGAGTCGCCGCGCGCGGCCGCGCCGGTGACTGCCGCGTTCGCAGGCATCCGCCGCGTGCCGGCGCCGGTCAACGATCCGAACCGGTCCTACGCGTCCGGTTCACCCGAACGCGCCGAGCTGAAGGCCCGACTCGAGGCGATGGCCTCCGAGAAGATCGATATTCCGTTGATCATCGGCGGACGCGAGATCCGCACGGGGCGTACGGAAAAAGTGGTCATGCCCCACGACCACAGCCACGTCCTGGCCGAGTACCATACGGCCGGCCCGGAGCACATCCGCCAGGCGATTGAGGCTTCGGCTGCCGCGCGCCGCGAATGGGCGAACTGGCCCTGGGAAGATCGCGCCGCCGTCCTGCTCCGCGCCGCCGAGCTGCTCGCCACGAACTGGCGCGCCACGCTCAACGCCGCGACGATGCTGGGGCAGTCGAAGACGGCGTTCCAGGCGGAAATCGACGCCGCCTCGGAGATGATCGACTTCTGGCGCTTCAATGCGTATTTCGCGCAGGAGCTGTACGGCGAGCAGCCGATCAGCAGCCCCGGCGTGTGGAACGCGATGGAGTACCGCGCGCTCGAAGGCTTCATCTACGCCGTCACGCCGTTCAACTTCACCGCGATCGGCGGCAACCTGACGACCGCGCCGGCGCTGATGGGGAACACGGTCATCTGGAAGCCCGCCTCCACGGCGATGCTGAGCGCGTACTACACGTACAAAGTGCTCGAGGCGGCCGGCCTGCCGCCCGGCGTCATCAACTTCGTCGCCGGCAACTCCGTCGAGATCAGCGACATCCTGCTGAGCTCTCCGGATCTGGCGGGCATCCACTTCACCGGCAGCACGCCCGTCTTCAACAGCATGTGGAAGAAGGTCGGCGAGAACATCAGCCGGTACCGGACGTATCCGCGCCTCGTCGGCGAGACCGGCGGCAAGGACTTCATCGTCGCGCACCC